>URQD01000022.1:0-29875 GCA_900549905.1 uncultured Collinsella sp.
GTGTAGGGAATGCCAGACAAAACCGGAATGGGACTGGTGGTTTTGTCCGACCGGAGAAATCGGGGAGCGGGCTGCAGAGGTATGGGTATGGAAAGCTGCAGTCCGCGGAATGGGGAACGAATTAACGGGCGACGCGGGTGCCACCGTCGGCGGCGGATGCCACGGCTGCGATCTCGTCTGCGGTCACCAGGTTGGAATCGCCCTTGATGGTGAGCTTGAGGATCGAGGCAGCGATGGCGTAGTTGACGGCGTCCTGCGGGTCAAAGTCGTTGATGAGGGCATGGACGAGGCCGGCGTTAAAAGCATCGCCAGCGGCAACGCCCTCGAGCACGTGCACGTCGTGAGCAGGGGAGAACCAGTGCTCGCCGCTCTCGGCGTCAAAGAGCATGCCCATCCAAATGGAGCGCTCGACGCAGGAGATGTTGCGGACGACCGAGGCGACCTTCTTGCAACCGTACTCGGCGCAGATCTGACGGGCCATCTCGACGTAGGTGTCGCGTTCCTCGATGCCGTGGGCAAGGGAGCCGGAGACGCAGGTCATACCGAGGCCGGCAGGAGCGTCCTCGTCGTTGGCGATGCAGATGTCGACGAGCGGCAGGAGTTCCTTCATGGTGGCCTGCGACTTCTCGGGCGACCACATCTTGCCGCGATAGTTCACATCGCACACGGCGGTGATGCCTTTGACGCGGCAGGCGGTGAGGGCATCCTTGCAGGCGGCGGCCATCTCATCGGAGACGGCGGGCGTCACGCCGGAGAAGTAAAAGACATCGACACCCTTGAGGATCTCGTCCCAGTCAAAGACGTCGCGCTTGGCCATGTTGATGGCAGAGTACTTGCGGTCGTAGACACAGCCGTTGCCGCGCTGCGAGGCGCCGACCTCAAACACATAGGAGCCAAGACGGTCACCCTGGCGCACGACGCGCGTGGTGTCGACGTCGTAGGCCTTCAGCGAACGCAGGGCGCACTCGCCCAGACGGTTGGCCGGGACAACGGAGACGTAGGCTGCCTTGTCACCCTGGTAGGCCAGGGAAAGCGCGGTGTTGGCTTCGGCGCCGCCATAGCGGACATCAAACTCGGTCGCCTGCTCAATGCGCAGATGGTCTTTGGGCGAGAGCCTCATCATGATCTCGCCGAAGGTAAGAACCGTTTTACCCATGGTCGCGTAGCTCCTTCTTGCTCGTGCGTGCTCCTTTGATATGGCGTTGGCACGGAGGTGCCAAGACGGTAGGGTGCATCTTTGCACCTCCGTGCCAACGCTCGCCGAAATCGGTTTACGAAATCGGTTTCGTTTCGAGTTGTAGTATACTCACCTACAGCGTTTTGCAAGCGAGATTTTTAAAAAATTGCCTAAAATGGCTCAGACTGCCGACAATTGGGAAACGGGGTGCGCTATGGCGCAGATGAGGATTAAGGACATTGCCGCCGAGGCGGGCGTGAGCCCGGCCACGGTTTCGCGCTATCTCAACAACCGCCCCGGGCAGATGACCGAGGAAACCCGTGCTCGCATTGCAGCGGTTATCGAGCGTACCGGCTATCGCCCGCGTGCCGCCGCGCGCAATCTTCGCAGCTCGCGCACCAACCTCATTGGCGTGATCTTGGCCGACATTGCTAACCCGTTCTCGAGCGCCATGCTCGAAGGGCTTTCCGCCAGCGCTGCTGCGCGCGGCTGCTCGCTCATGACGGCCATTAGTGGCAACGACCCCGCCAAGGAGGCAGAGTCGCTCACCAGACTTATCGATGCCGGCGTGGACGGCCTGGTTGTCAATACCTGCGGAGGCAACGACAAGGCGATCGCCGCGGCCGCGGGGCGCCTGCCCGTTGTGCTGCTCGACCGCGATGTTGCCGACGGTGGCATCGATCTGGTGACCTCTAACAACCGCGAGCTGGTTGCCGGCCTGGTAGACGCCTTGGCCTCTGCGGGCAGCGAGCGCCTGTGCCTGCTCACCGAGGCAAGCGACGACAGCCCCGTGCGTCGCGAACGCGCCGAGGCGTTTGCCGACGAGCTTTCGCGCCGCGGTCTTGCGGGCGAGGTCGTCACCCTGGCCGACGGTGGCGTCGAGGGTGTCAGTCGCCTGGACGAGACCATCCGCGGCTATGCGGGTAAAAAGCTCGGCCTCATTGCCGTCAACGGTCTGGTCTTCCTGCGCCTGACCGAGGCGCTGGCACAGTTGGGACCTTCGTTGCCGGCGGGTCTCAAGATCGCAACGTTTGACGACTATCCCTGGAACCACGTGCTCTTTGGCGGTGTGACCACGGCCGCGCAGGACACCCTCACCATTGCCGAGCGCGTGGTCGAGCGCCTGTCCGAGCGCATCGACGTCGTTACCACTACGGTGGGCGACGCCGCAAAGCTCGCCCCCAAGCGCATCGAGGTCCCCGGCCACATCGAACACCGCGCTTCGACCTCGCGCTAACTACTCGTTCGCAACTGCCTGTTCGCACACGTTTTTTGAGCGCTTGATACGCTTTAACCCTGCGGAAACATTTTTCTGCGATAGTATCTGCGATATAGACCAGTCGAAACCCGCCCGAAAGAAAGGGGAGCGACATGAACCAGCAGAACATCGATTACGTACTCCGCTCCGTAGAGCAGCGTGACATCCGCTTTGTGCGTCTGTGGTTTGTCGACATTCTCGGCCGCCTCAAGAACTTTGCCATTAGCCCTGAGGACCTCGAGGTCGCTTTTGAGGAGGGTATTGGCTTTGACGGCTCGGCCATCGAGGGCTTTGCCACGCCCGAGGAAGCCGACATGCTGGCGTTCCCCGATGCCTCGACCTTCCAAATCCTGCCGTGGCGCCCGAGCCATAACGGCGTTGCACGCGTTTTCTGCGACGTGTGTACTCCCGATCGCAAGCCCTTCGCCGGCGACCCGCGCGACGCCCTGCGCCGCATGTTTCGCAAGGCCGAGAAGGCTGGCTATCTGCTTAACGTGGGTGCCGAGCTGGAGTATTACTACTTCCCCGACGAGCACACCCCCGAGCCGCTCGACAACGTGGGCTACTTCGATCTTTCGGTGAGCGATGCCGCCCGCGACCTGCGTCGCAACACGGTCCTCACGCTCGAGAAGATGTCCGTGCCCGTGGAGTACACCTTCCACGCCGCCGGCCGCTCGCAGCACGGCATGAGCTTGCGTCACGCCGAGGCCCTGAGCATGTCCGACGCCGTCACCACGGCCAAGCTCATCATTAAGCAGCAGGCCTACGAGAGCGGTTGCCACGCTTCCTTTATGCCCAAGCCGTTGGCGGGCGAGGACGGCAGCGCCATGTTTTTGCATCAGTCGCTGTTCGACCACGACGGCAACAACGTCTTTTGGGGCGAGGACGACGAGAAGTACCACCTCTCCGATATCGCCAAGCACTACATGGCCGGCATCTTGGCGCACGCGCGCGAGATCAGCGCCATCACCAACCCCACGGTCAACTCGTACAAGCGCATCACCACGGGTGGCGACTCCGTGCCGCAGTACGCCACGTGGGGCCTGCGCAACCGCGCGAGCATGGTCCGCATTCCGGTCTACAAGCCCGGCAAGCAGCTGTCCACGCGCATCGAGCTGCGCAGTCCCGATCCCATGGCCAATCCGTACCTGGTCAACGCCGTTACGCTGGCGGCTGGTCTGGATGGCATCGAGCGCAAGCTGGAGCTCCCGCCCGAGGCCACGGCCGAGACGCTCAAGCTTACCGACCGTCAGATGGTCGAGGCCGGCTACACGCCGCTGCCGCGCTCGCTCAAAGAGGCGCTCGACGTGTTTGAGGACTCGCAGTTTATGAAGGATGCCCTCGGCGAGCACATCCACAGTTTCTTCCTCAAAAAGAAGCGCGACGAGTGGCATAAGTTTGAGTCTACGATCACCGAGTGGGAGATCAAGCACTACCTGGCGAACTCCTAATCGCGCTGGCTTGTTCCAGTACGATTGAGCTCATTTCTTTGGAGGCCGATATGTCCGAAAAGAGTGCCCTGTTCATGGCGCGCACGACGCGCTTCCACGAGTTTGCCCGCAGCTTGACGACTACCCTGGGTGTCGAGGTGAGCCTGGCAACCCCCGATTCGCCAACTGCGGCGCACGACTTTGACCTGCTGATCCTCGATTCCGATGGCATCCGCAGCGACCGCATCGATCAGATTGCCAAGTGGCTTGACGGTCGCGGCGGTGTCCCCATGCTGGTGATTGTCGACGACGAGGTACTCGGCACCTTGCGCCTGCCCAATCACGCGCATGCCGACTTTGTATGCCCTACGGCGACGCCCAACGAGCTCAAGGCTCGCGCGCAGCGTCTGATGGGCGAGGAGGAGACCGTCACCGCCGACGATGTGCTCAACATCGATAACCTCGAGATCAACCTGGCTACCTACCAGGTGACGCTCGATAACGAGCCCATCGACCTGACGCTGATGGAGTACTCGCTGCTGAGCTTTTTGGCCACGCACCCCAACCGCGCCTACAGCCGCGAGGTGCTGCTGCACCGCGTGTGGGGCTTTGAGTACTGCGGCGGCACGCGCACCGTCGACGTACACATTCGACGCATCCGCTCCAAGGTGGGCCCGCAGATCGCGGCGCACATCACCACCGTCCGCGGCGTGGGCTATCTATTTAAGGACTAGCAAGTAAATAGAGGAATGTGAGGGTACTGGAGATTTCTCCAGTACCCTTTTCTCGTTTAGGGCGAAAAGAAGACTTTTCACCGATTTAAAGTGTGTCAGTAAAAACAATATCAAACGTATAGCACTATCTCACGAATATCATTTAGTTACCGTATCTCCCTACTGTACGGATGGAGGAAGAAATGCGTTATTCGAAAAAGGTGATTGTCGGATTCATAGTATTGCTTGCCGCCCTGATGTCTCCAGGGTTGGTTTTTGGAGACGACGACTTGGTTCGTGTCACACCGCAAATAGCTGTGGAGCAAGCGCAAGCTTTCTTTGATGACGTATCGGATGAGCCGGTGACCGCTTGTGACCCAGTAAAAATGGTGAATTCCGATGGGGAATCAATCGGGTATATCGTTCGCGCGAAGCGGGATGACGTTAACTATGGCTACGTCGTATTTGATTCAGAGCGATCTTGGTGGATCAGCGAATACTGCTTGGCTCCGAACGCCCCTATGCCCATTGAGAATACAAGCGATGAAATAGCCCTTCTCGCATCCCAAGATGACATCGTTGCTTTGAAATTTGACGAGCTGTCTTTTGGTATTGCAGATCTGGATAATAACGTTGTTTTAGATGAGAAGGGATGCCGGTCAACAGCGGTGTTTTCTGTGGGAAATAGCCGCAGCGGATCTCCAGGCAGGTTCGAGGATGTTTTCGTATTGCCCAAAGACCTGTATAAACAAGGATATGTCATTGACGCAAGTAAAACTATTTCAGGGATGATAACGCCTACACAATCAGAGGTTATTAAAGAAACGGGGACCTATGCTTGCGATGTGTCTGCGATGTTTGCTGTAAGCAGCCATTATGTAACGCTAAACCGGCTCAAATTGCCAGACTTATATCATGAGCTTTGGCAGTTATCGGGAACATCCGGCAAACCAAATAAGTCATTCGATCAAGCTACTGGCCTTTACTTTACCCAAGGAGAGACTCCATCTCCAAATGCTGCCCCGGCTATTAAGGAGTTCTGTGCTAGGCGCGGGAAAAGGCTTGAGACATCATTTGCCTGGTATCCATCTTGGGATTCTTTCAGGGCAACTGCAGATTCTGGAAATCTCAGTATCTTTTCTGGGACTCTCAGTTCAAGCCATGACGCTCATGCGATGGCTGTTGCGGGATATGTGGCTATGCATAATACATATTCAAATGATAAGAAATATATGCTTGTTGTCTGGGATGGTTGGTTCAATCAGCTGCGTTTTCTTCCATATGACACAACGATTTATATATCGCATGAAGGGACGTATTGTGGAGAGTGACGGCGAAGATGATAGAAAGCGCATACGTAAAACGCTGGGGCTTCTTTGCGCATTTCTTGGGATATTGGTTGTCGCGGCCTATCAACCGAGCCCCTCGGTCGTCGGTGGAAAAGATGACGAACATATTTCAGTTGAAGTACAGACGCTGTCGGATATTCATAACGGACAATTTGAGGCTCTCGTGTCAAGCGGAGGGCGGAAAGAGATTGATATCCGTAGTTACTTTAATACCGGAACTGCTTCAGGGCTGAAGGCGGGAGAGAAATGGATTCTATTCTTCGCAAGTGATGCCAATTTAGAAGAGGAAACTTTGCATCCCTACTATATGGAAAAAGTTAACTAAATCGGTGAGGAGCGAGAGGAATGATCAACAGAAGACAGCTATTCGTCTTGGTATCAGGAGCTGTTATGTTTGCTGGGGCGAGAGGGGCCAACGCTGCGCAGCTTACGAATGCGCAAAAACGATTGACGCTTGTGACCGACATGATAGTTCGGAATGAGGCTGGGGTTATTGTGTCCTCGGCGCGAAGCAAAGATGTCTTGGGTGCCGGAAATAGAAAAATGGCTGTTGGCAGCATAAACAGGAATAATGACGGTGCAGCGTCCCTGACAAGAGCGGCAACTAAGAATTTGGTGACGGTTCATAGGGAGTCAGATGATTCACTGCCGGTGTTGGCAAAGATTGAGATTGTTGTTGAATATTCTGAAGATGGGCAAAGCATTGCAATTCGGTCGGGAAAATATTCGATAATTCAAACCGATCCGCTTGTGATGTATGCAAACGCTTGGTATGCGCTCATGCAGAAAGATAAATATGTGATGAACTACTTCACAGAAAGCGAAGCATCATATGAAACGGGGTGGGGGCCAACGCCATACGATGCGGAGAAGGATAAGTGGACGTGCGGATCGGGTATGGGCGCGACGATTACAGACTTTATTAACGATTCAACATATAGTTTTGCTATCGACTGTTATATCGAATAGACATGACGGCATAAAACGAATTGGCCTATAAGCATGTCATTACTTAAGCAAAGCTGAAATCTTGGCATCTAGTGCTCGGGACTGCCCAGCTTGGGGTACAACTCAACGTGAACAACGATGGCCCGCCACGTGTTTGGCGGGCCTTTGGTTATTTGACGAAAGGATCGCAGCTATGAGCGAGAACGATTCCCAGCGTCCCCAGGATGTTGGCAATGCCGGCGAGACTCAGCAGCAGCCGCGCGTGCAGGTGGAGTCGACGCCTGCCGACGGCAACAACATTCCCTACGTGCAGGCCTACGATACGCAGACCGGCAAGCCGCTGGGCGGCCAGCAGGTCGTGAACAAGCACACGGTGGTCAAGACCAAGACCAAAAAGCTGCCGATCTTTATTACGGCACTCGCCGGCTGCGCCTGCGGCGCCCTGCTGGTCATCGCGCTCATTATGAGTGGCACGCTCAATATCGGTGGCGGCAAGAACGCCGTGACGGCGGGCGCTTCGGGTTCGTCGGCGCAAAAGATTACCATCGACTCTGAGGACACAACGCTGGCCGAGGCGGTCTCTGCCAAGGCGCTGCCCTCTGTGGTCTCCATTACCGCTACTTCGAGTGGCAGCCAGAGCAACGCGCTTTCGCAGTCTGCCGACGAGTCGGACAGCTCGGGCAGCGTCGGTTCGGGCGTTGTGCTCGATACCGAGGGCCACATCCTCACCAACAACCACGTGGTCGATGGCTACGATCAGTACGTGGTGACCATGGATGACGGCACTACGTACGAGGCCGAGTTCGTGGGCAACGATGCCTCGAGCGACCTGGCCGTCATCAAGCTCAAGGACGCCGACGCCTCCAAGCTCACCCCGATCGAGATCGGCGATTCCTCCAAGCTCAACGTGGGCGAGTGGGTCATGGCGATCGGCTCGCCGTTCGGCAACGAGCAGTCTGTCTCCACGGGCATTGTGTCGGCGCTGTATCGCTCAACGGCCATGAGCTCTACCAACGGTAACACCATCTATGCCAACATGATCCAGACCGATGCCGCCATCAACCCGGGCAACTCCGGCGGTGCGCTCGTCAACGACAACGGTGAGCTCGTGGGCATCAACTCGCTCATCGAGAGCTACTCGGGCTCCAGCTCGGGAGTGGGCTTTGCCATTCCGGTTAACTACGCCAAGAACATTGCCGACCAGATCATCGACGGTAAGACGCCGGTGCATCCGTACATGGGCGCCACGCTTTCGAGCGTCAATGCGCTCAACGCCCGTAGCAACAAGCTGAGCACCGATAGCGGCGCGTATGTGGCGAGCGTCGTTGAGGATGGTCCTGCCGCCAAGGCCGGCATTCAGGAGGGCGACGTCATCACCAAGTTGGGCGACGATGAGATTTCGAGCGCCGATGGCCTGATCATCGCGCTGCGCAGCCATGAGGTGGGCGAGAAGGTCGAGATCACGCTCATGCGCGGCAAGGACGAGAAGAAGGTCACCGTCGAGCTGGGCTCCGATGAGAAGCTGCAGAACCAGCAGCAGGACGACAGCGCGACTGACACCGGCAACGGTGGCATTACTGACGAGCAGCTGCGCCAGTATCTGGAGGAGCTGCTTGGCCAGCAGGGCCAGGGTCAGGGCAACGGCCAGGGTTTCTAACGAGCTGTATCGCACATATCGAAGCCAGAGGGGCTGTTCCGCCAGCGCGGGACAGCCCCTCTTTTCGCGATGATCCCTTGGAGACGGAGGAAAACGGATCATTTAGAAACGGCAAGGGCATGGTTTGAACGCGCGATCCACTCCAGTTTGATGGCTGCCGATTCGGTGCGGTTTGAGACCGCTATTCGGCCCCATGGTGACCGGTGGTACTCTTGTATCCGTTTGAAATCGAGCGAAGGAGTGCCGCTATGGAGCAATCGAGCCTGTTTGGTGACGGCGTGGACATCGATACCGAAACGCCCGCGAGCACGGATACCGCTGCACCGGCCGATGCCCGTGCCCAGGCGGCAGCGCGTGCGGCCGAGCTGCGCCACGAGCTCGATTACCACGCCTATCGCTACTACATGCTCGATGCGCCCGAGATCACGGACGCCGCCTTTGACAAAATGCTCGTTGAGCTGCAGCAGATCGAGGCGACCTACCCCGACCTGGTGACGCCCGACAGCTATACCCAGCGCGTGGGCGGCTACGTGAGCGAGCAGTTTACACCGGTCACACATATGGCGCGCATGTATTCCATGGACGATGCTATGGATCTGGACGAACTTGACGCGTGGCTCCAGCGCGCCGAGGATGCGCTCGGTGCCGGCAGCGTCACCTATACCTGCGAGCTTAAGATCGACGGTCTGGGCGTGGCGCTTACCTATCAAAACGGCACCTTTATGCGCGCCGCCACGCGCGGCGACGGCACCACGGGCGAGGATGTGTCGCTCAACGTGCGCACCATCAAGGATGTGCCCATGCACCTGTCCGAGCCGGCGCTCGCCCACATGGGCGTCGACCGCGAGCGTACCATTGAGGTACGCGGCGAGGTGTACATGCCCAAGGGCAGCTTTGTGCGCCTAAATGAAGAAGCCGATGCCGAGGGCCGCGACCCCTTCGCCAACCCGCGCAACTCCGCCGCCGGATCGTTGCGCCAAAAGGACCCCAAGGTCACGGCGCGCCGCGATCTGGCCACCTTTATCTACGCCATCGCCGATACCGATCCGCTGCACGTCCACAGCCAGCGCGAGTTTCTGGACTGGCTGCGCAGCGCCGGCTTTAGCGTCAACCCCAACGTGGCACGCTGCGCCACGCCGGCCGAGGTCCACGAGTTCTGCGCCCAGGCCCTCGAGCATCGCGGTGACTTGGACTACGACATCGACGGTGTGGTCGTAAAGGTCGACAGCTTCCAGCAGCAGCTCGACCTGGGCTTTACCGCCCGCGCGCCGCGCTGGGCCATTGCCTTTAAGTTCCCGCCCGAGGAAAAGCAGACCGTCCTGCGCGAGATTCGCATCCAGGTGGGCCGCACCGGCGTACTCACGCCGGTCGCCGAGTTCGACCCGGTCACGGTCGCCGGCTCCACCATCACGCGCGCCACGCTGCACAACATCGACGAGATCCGCCGCAAAAACGTGCGCGAGGGCGACACCATCATCGTGCACAAGGCGGGCGACGTGATTCCCGAGGTTGTGGGCCCGGTGCTCGACAAGCGCCCGGCCGATTCGGTCGACTGGCGCATGCCCAAGGTCTGCCCCGTGTGCGGTAGCCCCGTGGTCCACGAGGATGGCGAGGTTGCCTACCGCTGCGTGTCCATCGACTGCCCCGCACAGCTCAAGGAGCGCCTGCTCCACTGGGTGAGCCGTGGCTGCATGGACGTCGACGGCCTGGGTGACGAGATCGTCGACAAGATGATCGCCGCTGGGCTGATTCACGACGTCGCGGACTTTTACCAGCTCACGGTCGACGACATCGCCGGACTGGACACGGGACGCACCTATGCCAGCTCCAACAGCAAAAAGGGCGTCAAGAAGGGCGACCCCATCCCGGTGGGCCTCAAGACGGCCGAGAAAATCATCGCCGAGCTCAACAAGTCCAAGAGCCAGCCGCTCGGTCGCGTGCTGTTTGCCCTGGGCATCCGCCACGTGGGCAAGAGTGTGGGCGAGGTTATTGCCGAGCGATTCCTGTCGATTGACAAGCTCATCTTGGCGAGCGAAGAGGATATCGCCGAGTGCGAGGGCATCGGTCCCAAGATTGCGGCGAGCGTCAAGCAGTTCCTGGCCGTGCCCGAAAACCTTGCCGTGCTGGAGCGCCTGCGCCAGGCGGGCCTGTCGCTCGAGGTCGACTTGGGCGCTGCGCACGCGCAAGCCGCAGCCGACGCTGGCGTGGCAGGCGAGCTTGCCGACGCACAGCCACTCGCGGGTCTGACCTTTGTGCTCACCGGCACGCTCGTCAACCGCACACGCGACGAGGCGGGCGCGGCGCTCAAGGTGCTCGGCGCCAAGGTTTCGGGCAGTGTTTCAAAGAAGACGAGCTATCTGGTCGCCGGTCCCAAAGCGGGCTCCAAGCTCGCCAAGGCCGAGCAGCTGGGTGTGCCCGTGCTGGACGAGGACGCCCTCGAGCGGATCCTGGCGACTGGTCAGGTGCCCCAGGCTTAAGACATCGATAAACAAATTGAAAAACCTTCCGAAAACGCTGACGCTTTCCGGGAGGTTTTTATTTGGGTGCGGTGACGGGCACCGTGATCTGCGTCGCGCAGGTTGCTGAGGGCGATTCTGCGGACCGCTGCCGTCTCGGAGCGATAAGAGATTCATACAAAGCAGAGCTGTCCGTAATGGTTGATCGCCCCCATTGTGGTGATTCTCATATACGTTAACATTAACGTTAACGTGTATACTTAGCAGTGAAGATACATGTTGAGAGGAGCCGTTATGGTTACTGTCGCATTTTCGGAGCTGCGCCAAAACCTTACGCAGGTGGCCGAAAAGGTTGCCAATGAGGGCGAGGAGGTTGTGGTCTTCAAGCGGAGCAAGCCGTTGTTCAAGATTGTGCCGCTCGACTATCAAGCTCCGGTTGCAGTGGGATATGACGCTGCCCAGGAGCGTGGGGGCGCAAAGCCGGCGTTCGGCACGGGCAAGCCCAAGCGCGACGTGGGTACGATGTGGCATCCCAAGATCACCTGGAAGGAGATTCGCGAGATGCTCGCAGAGGATGAGGACTACCAGGAGTATCTCGATATCGTGGCTAAAATGCCAAAGGGAACGCCGCTCGATACGATGACGGTTGAAGACGAAAAGCGCGTCGCGAGGGAGCGCTACCTATGAGGGCATTTCTCGATATCAATTTTCTGCTCGATTGCGTGCTTCCGGGCCGGCCGGAGCACGCAGCGGCGCAAACGATCAAGGGGCTCGTCGACGTGGGGCTTATCGAGGGCGTTGTTTCGGCCTGCTCTCTCAAGGACGCGTACTACATTCTCACCAAACAGGTCGGCGAGGTGCGCGCCCGCGAGGTGGTGCGCGATTGCCTTAAGAGCTACTCGGTAGAGCCTCTCGACCAAGAAGCTTGTTTTACCTCCGCCTATTCCGATGAGCCGGATTTTGAGGATGGCTGTATCCGTGCGATGGCCGAGCGTGCCGGCGTGGACTTTATCATCACGCGCGATCGCGCCGCTTTTGTGCGCTCGACCATCAAGACCTTCTCGCCCGCAGAGTTCATCCGTGCGTTTCCGATCCCGGAGGAGTAAAGCTGCCATATCGGGGATTGTCCCCGGGGCGGTAGTTCTCCTATAGCCGATGCTCGTTGGTTGAGCTACACTTCATAATTATGTACATAATTATGATTGGAGTTGAACATGCCCGTTTGCGTTCCAATTAAAGATATGCGGGACACCGCGAAATTCTCGGAGCTCGTTGAAACTACTGCTGGTCCAGTGACTGTTACAAAAAATGGCTATAGCAAATTTGTCGTACTTCGATCCGAGGACTACGATCTCATGGTTCAGGAACAGGCTAAGGCTCGTCTGATGGCTCGTATAGCTGTGGCCGAACGGGAGCGTGCTGCTGGCACGGCACGTGATGCCTTTGAGGCTCTCGATGACCTTGAGGAAAAATATGGCCTATAACGTCAAGATCCTGCCTACAGCTGAACATGAAGTTGACGATATCGTTGATTATCTATTGGGGCATGGTGTTTTTACCGCCCGGCACTTTCTTGATAAATACCGTAGTCAGCTCCAGCTTCTTCAAAGTGGTGTAGTTGACTACGGCTTATCGAAGTTACCCGAGCTTGCAGTGCTTGGTTACCATGCTTGCCTCGTTAATTCTTATGTAATGCTTTATTACTACGATAACGAGGACGTTGTGATTGCCCATGTTTTTCACCAAAGCCAAGATTATGCCGCATTGGTGATATCTAGAAATCGATTCGAGTTGCTGGATAATGATTAGTAAGAACCGCCCGGAAGCACGATGCCTTCCGGGCGGTTTTTACTTTGCTGGGGTAACCGGCACCGTGATTTGCGTCACGTAGGTTGCCGGATCATCGCTGATGATGTCATCGATCAGGGCGATCTCGCGCGAGGGACCGGTGGGCGTCAGGTTGTGTTCGTGCATGTAGCTCAGCAGTTGCTCGTAGCGTGGGGCTGCTTGCCCGTGCGTGCCGCGGAAGCTTATGGTCAGGCAGCGCGCGGCAGGTCGCGTCTCAACGTCGCCCAGGTAATCATCGGTGTCATCGAGCAGCAGAAAGACCTCGTCGTAGCCATCAAAGTCACCGGCGGCGAGGCGTTCGGGCGCGATGCCCACACCCAGATTGCCAAGATAGGCAAAGGTTTCGTGCTGTCCCTGCTGAAGCTGGCGGATATGCCATCCCAGCGAATAGGCGTCGGTGGGATTGACGCGCTCGTGCAGCGCGGCGCAGCGAAGTTCGGGTTCCTCGATTTCGCTAATGGTGTCGAGATCAGCATTCAAAGCGCCATGAAGCAAGGCAAGCCGCTGATCAATCTTGCGCGACATGCGCTCCAACTCACGTCGCCTGTGCTCAATTAACTCCTGTTGCTTGGTCAGTTGCCGCTGCATCAAATCCATATCGCGCGTAGTGACAAACTCGCGAATCTGCGCCAACGGCAAGTCGAGAACGCGCAGGTTGCCGATGGTGTTGAGGGTGGAGAGCTGTCGCGATCCGTAGTAGCGGTACCCACTCGCCGGATCGACATATGCCGGCTCTAACAGCCCCATCTGCTCGTAATGACGCAGTGTGCCCACGCTCAAATTGAGCAGGCGCGCCACCTCGCCAATGCGGAGCAGGCCCTCAGTATGTTCACTTGGCATGTCGGTCACAGGACCGCTCCTTTCAATAGGGTCGGGGAGGGGCGCCAGGCTCGCGTTGCCCCGCTACGCCACCAACCTGTCAAAAGCCCCGCGGCGGTTGAGTACGGTAAATGCCACCACACAGATGACCGCCGACAGAATCGAGCCGCACGGCGAGGCGATACCCATGGGGAACAGCGTGTTGGAATAGGCGTTCGACAGCAGCCATGTACCGGGCACGCGAATGAGTGCCACAGCCAGCACGTTGTGCGCAAAGCCGATGTAGCTCTTGCCGTATGCAGCGAAAAAGCCGCTAAAGCAAATGTGGATGCCGGCAAAGATTGCATCGAAAATATAACTGTGCATATAGCCGGTACCGGCCGCGACCACCGCGGGGTCCTTGGCAAAAAAGCCGATAAACGCCGGCGCTACCAGCCACATCAGCACCGTGATCAGGCAGCCGTACACCACCGAGATCGTCATGGCGTCCTTGAGTACCTGACGCGCGCGGTCGCCCTTGCCCGCGCCGGCGTTTTGCGCCGTGAGTGCGCTGACGGTGGCACCCATGGAACTCGGCACAATGAACAAAAAGCTGATCATCTTCTCGACCAGGCCCACGGCGGCGGCGTCGACCAGACCGCGGTGGTTGGCGATGACGGTGATAAACATAAACGCCACCTGGATGCAACCGTCCTGCACGGCCACGGGCACGCCGATTTTAAGAATGCTGCCGAGCACCTCGGGCTGGGGGCGCAGGTCGCTGCGCTTAACGTGGATGTTTGTGCGACGGCTCTTGAGCCACACGAGCGCGAGGGCAACGCTGGCCGTCTGCGCGGTCACCGTGCCGAGCGCTGCGCCCACGGGGCCGAGCCCCATGTGGCCGATAAACAGAAAATCGAGCGCAATGTTGATGATGCACGCCACGCCAATCACGTACATGGGCGAGCGCGAATCGCCCAGCCCGCGAAAGATGGCCGAAAGAATGTTGTACGCGGCGATAAAGGGAATGCCGACAAAGCAGATGCGCAGGTAGGCGGCGGTGCCTTCGACCGCTTCGGCGGGTGTGCCAATGAGTGCCACGATCTGCGGGCACAGCGCAAGCAAGATGGCGGCCAGCACCACTGAGACACCCATAAAGAGCGTGATGGTGTTGCCGATGGCGGTCTCGGCGCGGTCAAACCGGCGCGAGCCCACGGCGTGGCCGACGATGACCGTCGTTCCCATGGCCAGACCCACGAGCGTCACGGTAATGATATAGAGCGTCTGCGCGCCGTTGCCCACAGCGGTGATGCCGGCAGCGCCGCTAAACTGCCCCATCATGTACAGGTCGGCCATGCCGTAGAGCATCTGCAAAAAGTAGGAGAGCATATAAGGCAGGGCAAAGACCGCGATGGTCTTAAGGACATTGCCGCGTGTGAGGTCGTGTTCCATGGGCGGGGCACTTTCTGGCTTAGATCGTTTACGTACCAGTGTAGTGAAAACCCTACAACGATTGTAGAGTCAAGATTTGTGTTGGCAGCGGGGCGAAAAAGTCACGCTCGCGTTCATTTCCAATTGAATACAGGGGCGCGTCCTGCGAGCTTGGTGCCTGCGCCAACCTTGCAGAAATCGATTTCGGAACACTTGACACCGCCGCACGGCGCGCCATAATACGTGGGTTTGCGAACAACGTTTGATGGGGGATGAACCTGCGTGCGCAATCTCAAGATTCTGTTTTCCTATCTGGGGGCATACCGCCGCGATGCCATACTCGGCGTGCTCTTTGTGACGGCCGAGACGGCGCTCGAGCTGTTTATCCCGGTCATCATGGCAAATATCATCGATGTGGGCGTGCCCGCGGGCGACATCAACTACATGCTGTTGCAGGGCACGTATATGTTGGTGTGCGCCGCATGTTCGCTGGTACTTGGCTTGGGCTATGCGCGCACGTCCGCCCGCGTTGCCTCGGGGCTGGGCGCTAACCTGCGCGAGGCCGAGTATCGCAAGATCCAGACGCTCGCTTTTGGCAATCTGGACAACTACGACGCCAGCTCGCTGGTCACTCGCATGACCACCGACATCACCGTCATCCAAAACGCCATCGGCAACGGTTTTCGTCCCATGGTGCGCGGCCCCGTGACGCTCATCGTCGGCTTGGTCTATGCGCTGGTGCTGTCGCGTCCGCTCGCCACCGTTTTCGCGATCATCCTGCCGGTGTTGGCGATCGTACTGGGCGTTATCACCTATCGCGTCAGTCCGCTCTACCGCCAGTTGCAGACCTCGATGGACCATCTCAACGGCGTGGTGCAGGAAGATCTCACCGCTGTGCGCGCCGTCAAGGCGTACGTGCGCGCCGAGCACGAGGAGGCCAAGTTCGATGCCGTCAATACCGAGCTTGCGCGCACCGCGACGAAGACCTTTGGCAACGCTGTGCTCAACTTGCCGGTGTTTCAGCTGTCGATGTACGTGGCGGCGCTTTCCATTCTGTGGATCGGCGGTCGCATGATTCTTGCCGGCGAGCTCGGCGTGGGCTCGCTCACGGGCTTCATGAGCTATGTGCTGCTGATCATGAACTCGCTCATGATGATTTCCAACGTGTTTTTGCTGCTCACGCGCGCACTTGCCAGCGTGGAGCGCATCTCGCGGGTGCTCGACGAGCGTTCGCTTATCCAGGCGCCCGACGCTGCCACTGCCGTGCATGGGGTGGCCGACGGAAGCATCGAGTTTCGCGACGTGTCGTTTAAGTACCGCGAGGATGCAGCCGAGGATGTGCTCGAACATATCGACCTTCGCATCGAGAGCGGCTCGACGGTGGGCATCCTCGGCGGCACGGGCTCGGGCAAGAGCTCGCTTGTGCAGCTGATCGCGCGCCTGTACGACGCCACCGAAGGCGCCGTGCTCGTGGGCGGGCGCGATGTGCGCGATTACGACCTGGCCGCCTTGCGCGACGCCGTGGGCATCGTGCTACAAAAGAACGTGCTGTTTACGGGTACCGTGCGCGAGAACCTGCAGTGGGGCGCGCCCGATGCCACCGACGAGGAGCTGCTGCGTGCCTGCCGGGCGGCATGCGTGGACGAGTTCCTAGATCGCATCGGCGGACTCGACGGCTATCTGGGCCAGGGCGGTGCCGGCGTCTCGGGCGGACAAAAACAGCGTCTGTGCATCGCGCGTACGTTGCTCAAGCATCCGCGTGTGCTCATCTTTGACGATTCGACCAGCGCGGTCGATATGGCGACCGACGCCAAGATCCGCGAGCATATCGCGCAGATTCCCGATACAACCGTGATTGTCATTGCGCAGCGCATCGCGAGCGTCATGGATGCCGATCGCATTATTGTGCTGGACGACGGACGTGTCCACGGCGTGGGCACGCATGAGGATCTGCTGGCGGGCGACGCCATTTATCAGGAGATTTATGCCTCGCAGATGGAGTTTGCGGGGGATGCGGACGCCGGTGACGGCCGCGACGATGGCTGCGCGAATGATCCGTTTTCCTCCGTCCCCAGCGGATTGACCTTGGAAGGGGGTGAGCGCCATGCCTAAGACATCCGCTCAGGCCCGTCCCACCAATCTGACGCAGACGCTTCGCCGCCTGCTCTCCTACATGGGACACGCCAAGTTCTCGCTGCTCGCAGTGGGCGTGCTCGCCTCCGTCGCCGCCATCGCGAGCCTCACCGGCACCTACATGGTGCGCCCTATCGTCAACGGTTTGGCCACGGGCGGTGAGGAACTGCTCGCCAGGCAGGTCATCTTTACCGCTGCCATCTACGCCGCGGGCGTGCTCTCGGCCCTGGGCTACTCACAGATCATGGTGCGCGCGGCCCAACGCGTGGTGTCCGATATTCGCCGCGACCTGTTTGCGCACATCCAGATGCTGCCGCTGAGCTACTTCGACAGCACGCGCTCGGGCGACATCATGAGCTTTTTCACCAACGACGTCGACACCGTCTCCGAGGCGCTCAACAACAGTTTTGCCAACGTGATTCAGGCGAGCATCCAGATGGTCGGTACCACGGCTATGCTCATCATTCTCAACTGGCAGCTCACGATTATCACGCTCGTGTGCGACGCGGCCATTGTGCTGTACGCGCGCTACTCGGGCATGCGTTCCAAGCGCTTTTTTGCCGCTCAGCAGGCGTCGCTGGGCGATTTGGACGGATACGTCGAGGAGATGGTCTCGGGCCAAAAGGTCATCAAGGTCTTTAATCACGAGCAGGCCAACGTGGCCGGTTTTGACGTGCGCAACCAAGAGCTGCGCCGCACCGGTGGTGCCGCGCAGGCCTACGCCAACTCGATGGTTCCCATGACCGTGGTGATCGGCTATGCCAACTACGCCATCGTTGCCGTGGCGGGCGGCATACTCTGCATCAAGGGGCTCGCCGACGTAGGCGCGCTTGCAAGCTACCTGGTCTTTGTACGCCAGGCCGCCATGCCCATCAACCAGTTTACGCAGCTGGGCAACTTTTTGCTCAACGCGTTGGCCGGCGCCGAGCGCCTGTTTGCCGCCATGGACCTTAAGCCCGAGGTTGACGAGGGCTGCGTGGAGCTGGTGCAGACGGGCGACGCCGCGTGGGCGTGGAAGATTCCCGAGGGCCAGGGCGTGGGCGCGTACGGGCACCTGCATGACGTGGCAGCCGTTGATGAGTCGGGCCGCGCGGTGGCTGCCGACGGCACCGAGCTCACGTGCGGCTTGGTCCCGCTTGCCGGTGACGTGCGCTTCCATGCCGTGGACTTTTCCTACGTGCCGGGCACCCGCGTGCTTACGGACCTCAACCTGTTTGCCAAGCCGGGGCAAAAGATCGCGTTTGTGGGCTCGACGGGCGCCGGTAAGACGACCATCACCAACCTCATCAACCGCTTCTACGAGGTCGATGACGGCGAGATCACGTACGACGGCATCGACGTCAAGCACATTGCCAAGGCCGGCCTGCGCGGGTCGCTCGGCATTGTGCTGCAAGACACGCACCTGTTTAGCGGCACCATTGCGCAGAACATCCGCTTTGGCAAGCTCGACGCGACTGACGAAGAGGTGCGCGCCGCTGCCGAGGCAGCCTGCGCCGACTCGTTTATCCGCCGCCTGCCTAGAGGCTACGACACGCCGGTTACGGCTGACGGCGCCAACCTGTCGCAGGGCCAGCGCCAGCTGCTCGCCATCGCGCGCGTGGCCGTTGCCGACCCGCCGGTACTCATCTTGGACGAGGCCACGAGCTCCATCGACACACGTACCGAAAAGCTCATCGAGCGCGGTATGGACCGCATCATGCGCGGACGCACCACCTTTATGATCGCGCACCGCCTGTCCACCGTCCGCGACGCCGATGCCATCATGGTCCTTGAACACGGCCGCATCATCGAGCGCGGCACCCACGAGGAGCTGCTCGCCCAGCACGGCGAGTACTGGCAACTGGCGCATGGCTTAAAAGAGCTGGATTAACCCGTTCGAGCACGATGCTTTGACCTCTCCGTGTCTCTCACCTCACCTCAAACCATCACAACATTCGACGTTTTTTGCCAAAATCGGGAAAAGCATCGAATGTTGTGATGGTTTTCCTACCACCCGATCGGGTGGAATCGCTTTCTTGCGCACGAAGGTGTGCGGACCCGTGGGCAGGGGAATAAGGTTGGTTATCCGACTCCATTGGAGGGCTCATGGACCTGCCGATTGTCCTGTCCCATAAGACTGCCTGGCTGTACCACAACGTGGCGCGCCCGTCCGAGCCGCTCTCGCGAGCAAGCGGCCTATACGATGAGGACTCGCTTGCTAGCGAGGCGGAGCCGGCTGCGAGCCTGCCCAAATTGGGACTCGATGCCAAGGGGCTGAGGGCTTCAACGGCAGTTGGGATCGTTACCGACTATCTGGTTTCGCTTGGTATTCCACGAGAAGAGCTCGATCATATCGATACGCTCGTCAACTTCGATTTTGAGCGCTCGACGCCGGCTGGATTTAGGTGCCACGTGTTTGGGGCGCCGGTACCTCCAGGCCATCTTATCGAGGTGGCAGAGGGCCTTCTGGTGGTTGATGAGGCCATGTGCTTTGTCCAGGCGGGTTCGTGGATGAGTGAGCCCGAGCAGCTGGAATATGGCTACGAAATCTGCGCCCGATACCATTTGAATCATCTGTCGACAGGCGATTATATCGAGATGGGGCAGAGGTATACCGTTGCCGACTTGATTGCCTATTGCAATGAGAACCGATCTCGTCAGGGGGCTATACGCGCGGCCGCCGTGCTCAAGCGCGTGCACGATGGCGCGCGGTCGCCCATGGAGACGGCCACCGCAATCATGGTCGTAGCAAAACGTTTCCAGGGCGGGCTGGGATACGCCAAAATCGAGCTCAACCATAGGGTCGATGTTCCCAACGAGTTCAAGTGTCTCGCAAAGGCCGGGTATTTCGAGATTGACGTATATGCGCCTGCGAGCGGTACGGGGATTGAATACAACGGCTCGGACCATCTTGATAAACAGCGCAGCGCGTCGGATGCGGAGCGCATGACCGTGCTGAGCGCGCTGGGCTTTAGGATGATCGTCCTCACCGGGACTCAGTTTGCCCACCAGCTGCAATTGCACCGGGCGATGAACGCCATCGCGCTCGCTATGGGTCTCAAGTGCGACCGGAGCGAGGCGTTCCAGAAACGGCAGAACGACTTGCGAGAATTCGTGATCCGGCACTGGGACGGCGGCCTTTAGGGGCGCTTTGGTCCTTCTACGGGGTGCCGTGGACAGGCAAACCATCACAACATTCGACGTTTTTCGCCAAAATCCGAAAAAGCATCGAATGTTGTGATGGTTTGCGTGCTGAGGATGGGCTTGGGAAGCCGGTTTTGCTCGAGGCAACCTGTCCTGTCGTACGGGTGTCGGCATGATTCTCTCGTGGGGTATTATGTTTTCCGAAGAATAAAACGCCGCGTGAGGGGAGGGCTGCGTGGACGGGCACGTGCAACATGACGGTTTTGGCCGCGATATCAACTACCTGCGCATTGCCGTTACCGACAAGTGCAATTTTCGCTGCATTTACTGCATGCCGGCCGATGGCGTGGCACCCCGCGCACACGACGAGCTGCTCAGCGCCGAGGAAATCGCCCGTTTTGTGCGCTTGGTGGCGGGGGAGGGCATTTGCCGCGTGCGCCTGACGGGCGGCGAGCCGCTGGTCAGCCGCCGTATCATTCCGCTCATTCGCGACATCCGCGCGATCCCGCAGATCGAGGACATCTCGCTTACCACCAATGGCGCCCTGCTGCCCAAGCTGGCACCGCAGCTCAAAGATGCCGGGCTTAACCGCGTTAACATCTCGCTCGACACACTCGACCCTACGCTCTTTGGAAAGATCACGCGCCTGGGTCGACTCGAGCAGACCATGGCTGGCATCGACGCGGCGCTGGCTTGGGGCTTTGAGCCCGTTAAGGTGAACTGCGTTGTGGTGCGCCGGCTCAACCAAGATGTGGCGGCCCTCGCGCGGCTCACGCTCGACCGCCCCATCCACCTGCGCTTTATCGAATACATGCCCATCGGCGACGAACACACGAGCTCGCATTGCGCTGTGGACCCGCATGCGCCCGCGCTCAATCCGGCGCTGTGGGATGCGAGCGACACCGTTCCGAGCGACGAACTGCGGGCGCGCATCAATGCCGGGGCCGCGGCGGCGGGATTGGGCGAGCTCGAGCCGCTCGACATCAACGACGCTCCTGCCGGCGCGGGCCCTGCGCGCTACTGGCACTTTCCGGGTGCGGCGGGAACGGTCGGCTTCATTAGCGCCATGTCCAACCATTTTTGTGCGAATTGCAACCGTTTGCGCCTGACGGCCGATGGCAACGTGCGTCCGTGCCTATTCAGCGATGCCGAGTATTCGGTGCGCGAAGCCCTGCGCCGTGGTGATGATATACGGGTACTTTCGATTTGGCGCGATGCCGTGGCCCACAAACCGCAGGAACACGCGATAATTGAGGGCACGCAACGATTTATGTCCCAAATCGGAGGATGATCATATGGCCAAGAGCAGGTACGCCGATGCCACCAAGGTCGCTCGCAGGGCCGCGATGTCTGCCCACAAAGCCACGGCTGCGGCGAATGCTGGCAGCGCCGCAGCGCCCGCGCAGCCGACTGCCAGTGCTGCCACCGAGTCCGCCCGCGACGCCCGCCGCGACGAGCTGACGCACGTGGACGCCAAGGGCGAGGTGCGCATGGTCGACGTGTCCGACAAGGCCGAGACCCATCGTATCGCCATCGCCGAGGGCACCATCCTCATGCATCCCGAGACGCAGGCCATGGTGCTGCAGGACCGCGCCAAAAAGGGCGACGTGCTTGCCTGCGCGCGCGTGGCGGGCATTATGGCCATCAAACGCACGAGCGACATCATTCCCATGTGCCATCCGCTGCTCATTACTAAGAGCAAGTGCGACATTGCGCCCATCGCTGCGGCGGGGACGCCGGCCGATGACGTGCCCGAGGGCTGGGCGCCGGCGCGCGCGGACGGGCAGGTTGGCTTTCACGTGCTGGTCACGGCGGGCGTGACGGGCAAGACGGGTATTGAGATGGAGGCGCTGACCGGCGCGAGTGCCGCGTGCCTTACGATCTATGACATGTGCAAGGCCGTCGATCGCGGCATGGAGATCGTCGACGTGCGCCTGCTGCACAAGGAGGGCGGCCGCTCGGGCGTGTGGGATCGTGCAGGGCGTCAGGCCGCTGCTGTTGAAGCCGTGGCCGCTGACGGTGCCGCGCCCGCGAGCGCACCCGTCGCCGTCGCGCCCGCAGCTCCGACACCGGCCGTCCCCGCGATCGCGTTTATCGGCTACCAGAACTCGGGCAAGACCACGCTCGTCGAGAAGGTCATTGCCGAGCTCACCCGCCGCGGCCTGCGCGTGGGTTCGCTCAAGCATCATGGGCATCACGGCTTTGATATCGACGTGCCCGCTAAGGATACGTGGCGCCATCACCAGGCCGGATCCAAGCACGTGGGCCTCATCTGCGCCACGCGCTGGGCGGAGTACGCCGACACGCGCGAGGAGGACGAGATGCCCGCGCGCGAGCTGCTGTCGCGCTACAACGATGTCGACGTGGTGATCATCGAGGGTTACAAGACCGAGGGCTTCGACAACATCGTGGTCGCACGCTCCGGTGTCGACCGTCTGCGCGGCAAGAGCTCGCTCGACCTGGTCGATGGCCACACGCTGGCCCTTGCCTGCAACGAGGCCCTGGCACGCCAGGCATTCGACGCCGGCTTTGCGACCCGAGCTATCAACATCAACGACGCCCGAGCCATCTGCGATCTGATCCAAGACCATCTGGCCTAAAACCTGCCAAAAAGGGACAGGTTTATTTTGGCAGGTTTTATCTGGGCAAACGCCATTTCCACCACGAAGGGGCCAGTGACCTTTGTGGTGGTTTTTGCTTTGGTAGATTATCGGGACATGCCTTACAATCTACCAAGTAGTTCATGACGGGCGGAAAACGGAGAGGAGGGGCTCGATGCGTCCTTAATGTTTCATGCGGATTGATTGATTCGATAGACTGTGGCGAATGCCCGCCGTCCGCATTCGTATGAAACAAGGAGTCTCCATGCTCGTCTCTCTTTTCTCAAAGCCTCAATCATCGCTTTCCGTGCAGGCCAAGCGCCTGGTGGCGATGCGCTTTCTCATCTACACCGGGTTTCAGACCAGTTATTTTATCGGCGTCATCGGAACGCTCACCTATGCGGACGATGCCTCGGTCGTCGCGACGTCGCTGGCCGTCCTGTTCATGAATGTATTTGTGATCCTGGGGTCCTTTGCGGGCGGCGCGGTGCTCGACGCTTGGGGTCCGTGCCGCCATTTCTTGCTGAGCATCGTCGGCGCTCTCGCAACTGGCACGGCAATCATCGCCTTTGGTAGCGCGACCGGCGTCGTCCTGCTCGGCGCGGTGTTTCTGGGCTTTACGATGGGATTCGCCCAGCCCATCGCCACGTCCTATCCGGCCTACCTCACCAACGACCCCGTCGAGCTCAAAGACACCAACTCCGCCATCGCCATGTTTTCAAACGTGAGTATTATCGTTGGCCCCACGCTGGGCGGCTTTGTCGCGGCGGCTGCGTCGTCGCGCGCGGTCTTCGTGCTTATGATGCTCTTTACCGTGCTGGCGTTCGTCGTCGGTTGGGGCTTTAGGCCGCAGACCAGCCATGTCGCCGGGCATGCGGATGCCGATTCGGCAGAGGAAGGGGAGCGTGCGGGACAAAGCTCCAACCCCAGCACGTCCGCCCGCGCCACCTTCGCAGCCAGCATCAAGACAGTCTTCACCAACAGCGTCCTCGCGCTACTTTTCTGCATCATTTTTCTTTCGAACTTTGGCTACGGAGCCTTCGATCCGCTCGAGTCGTTCTTCTATCGCGATGTCCTGCACGTCGGCGTTGAGTGGATGGGCTGGCTCTCGTCGGCTTGCGGCGTGGGCGCGGTGCTGGGCGCCGTACTCGCGCTCCGGCTGCCGCCGCACCTGGTCAACCTTAAAACACTGCTCGTGGCGCTCATGTCCGTGGGCCTGGGAAGTCTGCTCTATGTGGGGACACCGTACGTGGGCGTGGCCCTCGTCGGCCAGATCGCCCTGGGCATAGCTTGGGGTGTCGTCAACCCGCTTCATAACACCATCGTGCAAACGACGGCGCCGCTCGAGCAACTCGGTCGTGTGAACTCGGTCATGGGCTTTGGCAATATGTTTGCCGGCGTGGCCCCTCTGGCGATTGCCCCGTGGCTGGCGGCGACATTTGGCGTGCAGCAGACGCTCATCGGAGCAGGCATGGTCGTGACGGCGGTTCCCGCGGCGCTGCTGCTGTTTGGACGCCGACATTTTGATCGTGCCGCAAGGCAGTAAAACCCATCACAACATTCGATGAAAATCGCGATTTTGCCAAAAACATCGAATGCTGTGATGGTTTGCGCTCCGGGCCAGGCCATCCTGCGAGTCCGGCCACCACAAAAGGGGCCAGGCACCTTTGTGGTGGTTTTTGCTTTGAGGGGCCGCGCCTGTGCCTTGGTATACCATGTACGCCGTTTGCGAATACACCCCACGCTGCCGCACAACCCAGAAAGGCCCCCATGGACGCCACCTTCAGCCACATCAAAGCCGTGTTCTGCGATATCGACGGCACGCTGCTCACGAGCCAGCACACGGTGTCCCCGCGCACCGTGGCGGCGATCCGCGCCCTGCGCGAGCGCGGCGTGCTCTTTGGCCTGTGCACCGGGCGCGACGCCCACGCGACCGAGGCCATGTACGAGCTCTGGGGCATCGAAGGCCTGGTGGACGTGCTCGTGGGCTGCGGTGGCGCCGAGGTCATCGACCGCGCGCACGACATCAACGAGCTGAGCTATCCGCTGCCGGGCGAGACCATCGCACACATCTGCAGGCACATGGCGGACCTTCCGGCAACGCCCGTCTGCCCCCGAGACGGCGTGTTCTACGTGCCCGAGAGCAACGCGTGCGTCGAGCACCTGTCGCGCGTCGACGGCGTGCCCTACCAGGTGGTCGATTTTGCCGAGTTCTTGCGCGAGCCGCAGCCCAAGGTGATGTTTACCATGGCGCCCGAGGTAATGCCGCGGGTGATTGAGCGGGCGTCGACGTTTGCCGATAACACTGTTAAGGCGGCGGCTCTGCAAACCACGCAGCGACTCTACGAGTTCATGGATCCGCGCGTGTCCAAGACGCGCGGCCTTGTACGCGTGGCAGAGCTCAACGACATGGAGCTCCAGGACATCTGCGTGTTTGGCGATGCGGACAACGACACCTGCATGGTGGCCGACGCCGGCGTGGGCGTGGCCATGGCAAACGGCAGCGACGCCACCCGTGCCGCCGCCGACTTTGTAACCGCGAGTAACGACGAAGACGGCATCGCGATCTTTATCGAGGAACATCTGCTGTAGCGCTGGGGGAGAGCCGCCACAATGGAGACAGGCGCCTTTGCGGTGGCCTCAGGCGATTTGGGCGAATTGATACCTATAATCTGTGGGAAAATTCAAATATTGTTGTCTGAACATCATGCTTCTAACCACCGATGGGTTTAAGATATTCTCATCAATTTGGTAGGATATTCCTTCTGGTTGATGACCTACCGCTCACGGTCGATTTTCGACCGTTCACAGGATGTTTGCTCTTGAGCAAAATGTTGTGCAAATAAATCTAATGCCATTAAAAAATAATACGCAACTAAATTACCAGCAGAAATAAAAAATAGATAGCGAATAAACGAGGGCAAATGTGAGCAATTGTCAAGAGAATTGAGAACTCACTACAAAACTATCGGTTTTTGTTGCTTAGATGTTTAAACAATCGTTATAATTGCATTACTAAACGAGCGCAATTACAGATTGCGCAGATACGTTTGATGGTGAAAGAGCAAGATCGCGGTCTCTTGGGGAGGAGACATCGATGAAAGCGAATTCGGACAAATCTAAGCAGAGTAATAAAGCGACGCGCCGTGTACTGGCAGGCGTTTTGTGCGGAGCCTCCGTTTTGAGCCTGGTACTGTCGCTCGTCATGCCCCCGATCTCGCAGGCCATTGCCAACGATGCCCAGACGGTTTCTACCGAGGAAACTGTAATGGGGGGGGGTTCCTCAAGTGAGTCTACTGATGTAGACAACACCAACAACGGGGATACCGAAAACCAGATTAGCGACGACGGTGAGGGTGGCGAGGGAGAGGACGCTGCTGCGGCGGATTCGGCTGTCGATGGCGCGGAAGCCGAGAGCGCTGCGCAGCCCGCGAATGATGGACAGTCTGTCTATAAGGTCGCTACTGTTGCAAATGAAGGTGTGGATCAGAAACTTCAACAAGATTCGGATGGGTACGCGCTGCTGAACAATGACAGAGACCTGTCTACGTACCTTGCCCTTGTCACGGCGGACAAGCCCGCAAAGCTGCGTCTGACTGCTGATATTAGTTCGAGCGAGCCGATCCCCATCAACAAAGACACTACGATCGACCTTGCGGGCCATAAGCTTTATTACTCCGCTGGTGATAACGACACGTTCATTACGGTAGCGAGCGGTGCACTTACCGTTGAAGACTCTGCCCATGTTAGCGATACACCTTCGGTCGTTGATAAAGATCCTGGCAAGCTTGCAACTATGGCATGGACCGGTGACAACAAAGGTACTCCTCAGAGCTTAACCTATTATGAAACCACGAGCACGCCTAGTGAAGATAAACCCGGCACCACCGAGACTACGACTAAGCATGTTGTCGGCGGTTTCGGCGCAATCGTTGCTGCGTCCAAAAGCGGATCGGTCAAACAAGTCATTTCGGTTGCGGACGGCGGTACACTTAACCTCAACGGAGGCATGATCACGACACCGAGGGATTTGACCAACAACGGTCATATCATCTTTGCCGAGGGGAAAAGCAATGAAACTCATGTGAATATCAATGGCGGTTTTATTACTGGCGCGAATCTCAATCAGCAACATGGCGGCTGGGGCGGCGGCCTGTGCGTAGCGGGCGCGAAAGTCACGGTCAACATGACCGGCGGCGTGATTGCAGCGAATAAGGCTGCTTCCGGTGGTGGCATTTTTGCCGACAGCGGTGTCACGTTGAATCTCTCCGGCGGTGTCATTTCGGGCAACGCTACGTACGCTAAGGGCATCGGCGGCAACAGCTGCGGCGGTGACACCGGAGACGGCGGATACGGTGGCGGTATTTATACCAAGGGCGCGAACGTCACCATCGGCGGATCTGCCAATATTACCAACAATCGAGTTGACGCTTGGATTACTGATTCCAATCTTTACAACTTCGGTCTGCTTGGCGGCGGCGGAATTGCATGCACGCACAGAGGGACGTTAACCATGACGGGTGGATCCGTTACTGCCAATTACTCCAAAGAGGCCGGTGGCGGAATCTACGCTGGATTCTGGAACCAGGCGATTACGTTTAAAATGACAGGCGGCACGATTGCCGGTAACGAATCTGTAAACGCCGAGGGCGGTGGTCTCCGTATTTCCACCAGTACTACCGGCGATATTGGGACTGAGCCGGGCGCGTTCAACAAGGTTTACATCACCAACAACAAGACCATGACGGGTAAGAGCCGTGGCGGCGATTGGGGCGGCGGTGGCGTCTTTGTCCAAAAGGACGGCAAGCTTAACATCGTAAGGACGCTGATTACTGATAATGAGGCCGGCGGCTGGGGTGGTGGCATCGGTGCCTGCCCTACGGGCGAGACAATTGTTTCGCACTCAAATGGTGCCGCAATCTACAACAATACGGATAATGGTTTAAGTGATCACATGTCTGCCGGTGGTAATGGCAAGAACGAGGACAGCAATCCTGACTACATTACCAAAGACTTCAAAGAAGCCGGCCACAAGGATTTCTTCCTCGTGCGCAAGAATGACAGCAATAAGACGGTTGCAGTTGTGCTCGGCAAGATGCTCGGCGGCGGCTCAGCTGGCTGGCAGGGCACTTGCGATAAAACGAAGATAACCATCGATGCCAACGGCGGTGCCGAGGCCAAGTACATGTTCGGTTTGGAGGCCCATCCGACTGATGAGACCGTAGAAAAGGCGCAATTGGCAGCTACGATCATCATCAGTGGCAACTACTCGTACACCCATGGCGGCGGCATCATGACCAACGGCGATCTCACCGTTGGCGAGGTCGCTGAGCTGAGCGTTTATCCGAACATGAAGCTCATCGCCACCAAGGTGCTTAAAAAAGATGATGTCTCGCAAAGCCTTAGCGGACACGGATACAAGTTTATGCTGCTGCGTCAGGATGGCGATACAGCACCTTCTTGGAAAGATGACGGCACAATTGATATGGGCGATTGCATCGTTGCAGGTGAGGCAACTGTTGATCCGTCAACCGGCAGTATCACCTTCGACTCTGGCAAGGACTATTCTTCGGGGCTGTATGTTTTCTATCTAGTTGAGGAGCCCATCAGCGGTGACAACGAATTGGATACCAAATTCGATAAGACCATTTACAAGATCGTGGCAACAGTCGATAGCAATTCATACAAAACTGACCATCTCATGTCGATTCCTATTAATTATTACAAGGTGAATAAAGTCACCGTCTCTAAAAAGGCCGAGGGGAATCAGGATTTCGTAGAACTTGATCGCGCAAACTACTCCGTTACGCGTCCATCGGATAACAACTCGTCGGATGACACGACGACTACGGTCGTTATCGGTGACAATGATAACCCTACCTTTATCAACAAAATTGAGCCCTATACTTCTCTCGGCTCCTGGAAGCCTGCGGCAACCAAGGTCGTCAAGGGCGGCGAGATGAAGGAGTTCACGCTCGAGTTTGCGGATAACGATAAGTTCAATAGTGCCGAGAGGGTTACGACCAAAGCCGGCGGCGACAATCCCCAGAAGCTTTATTTCTCCAATATTGAGTACGGCCTTAAAGACTTGAAGCAGAAGGAATCCGATGATCCGGGTCGTGGTGCTTGCAAAGACTTTACGTACTACGTGCGCGAGAGTGCAGAGGTTTCGTGGTTCTCGCAATATAAGTACGACAAGTCGGTCTATCGATTTGATGTCAGGATGAAGGACCAGGAGGACGGTTCGATCGAGGCCGAGTCGGTGACCTACACCAAGATCAAGGACGCCGACGGCAAGGATATCGTCACGAAAGACCAGCATCCTGTCAACTTCGACGGCACCAAGCCCGAGTCCACCCCCACCTTCATCAACACCTACTCCACCTCTTTGCCCCTTTCTGGTATGTCGGGCGTCACTCTGACGTACCTTGCCGGCGCGGTGGTGCTTTGCGTCGCTGCAGCCTGGATGCACATTCGTCGCAAGGCGAATGCGAAGGGAGGCGAGCGTCGTGAATAAGAAAGTTTGCTCCTTCCCGATCTTGTTTGCGCTGCTCGCCCTCTTGATCGGCATCTGCGCGGTTGTGTTCCCCGCATCCGCGCAGGCCGCGCCGACCTCGACCGGTTCCATTACGGTGACAGGCACCGTGGCGCGCAGCTACGACGCCTACCGGATCTTTGACGCCAACGTCGTCGATGACGACAACGACGCCAAGATCGCCACCGACCTTGTCTGGGCAAGCGATGCCGTGCGCGACGCCGCGCTGCCTGTGCTGCACAGCGCCGGCATGCCCAATTCCCGGACCACCGCGCAGGAAGCTGCCGAGTGGCTCAACACCGATTCCCACCTTACGAGCGCGCTGAGCGCACAGCTCGCTCGTTCCCTCCAGAGCTCTGGCGCCGTGTCCGTGGCCCTTAACGCGGGCACGACGGCCGGGCTACCCTGCGGCTACTGGC
>URQD01000023.1:0-29776 GCA_900549905.1 uncultured Collinsella sp.
AATCGTAGCCCGAGACGGGCCCGGGCTGACAATTTCGACTGTAATGGACGTTCTTGTTTGACTGGTCATTTAAGAACGTCCCCAATGACTACAACTGCCGGCAGAAAGGAACTGTCCCCAACTGCCGGGAGTGACCGTTTAGCGGTGCGGTGGCTGAGTGGGCAGGTTGAGCTGGTATCCTTATGTGATATCGTCTCGACTCGATAGGATTTCATGTGAAACCTTCCGCCGTCCTTCGTTTGGCTCTATATCGCACCCTGGCCGTCGCGCTTGCCGCGCTCGCCGTACTGAGCGCCGTCATGCCCGCCCCCGCCTTTGCCGCCGACTCCGACCAGCAGGTCAAGACGGTCCGCGTTGGCTGGCTCGTCAACAACAAAGGCTTCCAGGAAGGCATACCGGGCGAGCGACTCTCGGGATGGGGCTACGAGTACCTCCAGACCCTCTCGTATTACACAAAGGGCTGGCGATACGAATACGTTAGCGGCACCTTCTCCGAGCTTATGGACATGCTCGAGGCAGGCGAAATCGACCTCATGCCCAACATCTCGCATTCGGCAGAACGCGAGCAGAAGCTGCTCTTTTCCTCGAACCCCGAGGGCACCGAGCGCTACTACATCTACGCCAGGCCCGACCGCGACGACCTGGCCAAGGGTGACCCCCAGGCGCTCCAAGGCCTCACCATCGGCTGCAACTCTGGCGTTATGCAAACTATCGTCGGCCAGCAGTGGCTCGCCGACGAAGGCGTTACCTGCACCTATAAAGAAATCGACACCGGCAGTGCCCTCTTTGAGGCGCTTGCAGACGGCGAGGTCGACGCCGTCATCATGAACGACACCATTTCGTCGCCCGATGCGTCACCCATGTTCTACGTAGGCTCGAGCGACTACTATTTTGCCGTTCCCAAAAGCCGCCCTGATCTGATGAACGACATCAACGCCGCCATGACGACCATCGCCCGCGATAACCCGCGCTATAACGAGGAAGTCAAATCGAGTTACTCGACCCAAAACAGTGGCTCGTCATCGCTCACCGGTACCGAGACCACCTGGCTCAAAGAAAACGGCAATACCATCACGCTCGGCTATCTTAAAAACCAACTTCCCTACTGTACGCAAAATGACGACGGCGAGATGGAAGGGTCGCTCGCCTCGCTTGCAACGACGTTGCACGACAAGTTTGGCATTACGGTCAAAACAATCGCACTCTCGAACAACAAGCAAATGATCAAAGCCCTTTCCAACGGAACCATCGATGTCGCCCTGCCGTTGTTTCGCGACTACTGGCTCGCCGAGCAGACAGGGGTCATCCAGTCAAACTCGATGGGAACGGTTTCGCTGACCGCCATTCACAGTGGCAAAAACCTGAACAGAGACCTTAAGAACATCGCTTGTACAAAGAGCACAATCGTTAACCGTTTTGAGCTCGAAAGTCTCTTTCCGAACGCAACGGTAACCGAGTATTCGAATGACGGCGAGGTGCTCAAAGCCCTCAATGAGGGGAAGGCACGTTGCATCATTGTCCCCAGCACGCGCCTGGAAACTCTCCGCGACATCTACGACATCGAGGATTTCGAAACACAGGAACTCACCAACACGGCGCAACTATCGTGTTTAATTTCGCGCGGCAAGCCCGAGCTGCTGGGAATCATCAATAAGGGCATCGTCAATGCAGGTGAATCGCTCTCTGCAAACAGCTATTTCCCCACATCGTACTCGGCGCAAGAATCGGATGCGTTCCGACTTCTCTACCGCAACCGCATCGTCATTGCGGCAGTCGTCATCTGCATTTTGCTCACCGGCATCGTCATCCTTGTCTGGTCGCTTTACCGCGCACAGGAGGAACGGCAGAAAGCCGATGCCGCCAACACCGCCAAAACCGCTTTCCTCACGCGCATGAGCCACGACATCCGCACGCCGCTCAACGGCATCCTGGGCCTTATCGAAATTGAGGAATTGAGAGAAGGCGACATGCAGGTCGCCCGCGAAAGCCGCGCCAAGGCGCGCGTTGCCGCCAATCACCTGCTCTCGCTAATCAACGATATCCTCGAGATGGGCAGGATCGAGGAGCGCAAAGTGACGCTCGAGCACGAATCATTCAACCTTAAAGAGCTGTGCGACAATGCGCTCGTACTGTGCAAGCTCCGCGCATCGGACCGCGGCATAACCATGCTCGACACCAGCGAGCCCTACGCTGTCGACCAATATATGATCGGCAGCCCCACCCATATTCGGCAGATCCTTGTCAACCTGCTCGACAACAGCATCAAGTACAACAAGCACGGAGGCACCGTCACGTTCTCATCGACCATCAAACCGGTCGACGACGAGCACGCCGTGTTTTGCTTTAGCGTCTCGGATACCGGCATTGGTATGACATCCGAGTTTTTGGCACACATTTACGAGCCGTTTGCCCAGGAAGGCGACGATGCGCGCAGCAAGTTCCAAGGAACCGGCATTGGCATGTCTATCGTCAAATCGCTCATCGATATGATGGGCGGCACGATTGAGATTTCGAGTGAGGTTGGCGTGGGGAGTACGTTTGACGTCCGGATTCCGCTCGATATCGACAAGAACCCTCAGATAAAAGAATGTGCAGACACGCAGGTAAGCAGCTGCTCGCTCGCCGGCATGAACGTCCTTTTGGCAGAAGATAACGAGCTCAATGCCGAGATTGCCCAGGCTCTGCTCGAAAGCGAGGGCATCGTCGTAACTCGCGCCGCCGACGGCAACGAAGCGGTCGACCTATACGTTGGCCGTCCCGCGGGTAGCTTCGATGCGATTCTAATGGACATCATGATGCCGGGCATGGACGGCTACGAGGCAACCCGCGCGATCCGCCTGAGCGAAAAGGCCGATGCGGCCGACATCCCCATCATCGCGCTCACCGCCAACGCCTTTGCCGAAGACGCCAAGGCGGCACACGACGCCGGCATGAACGCCCATCTGCCCAAACCGCTCGACTTTAACAAGCTCAAAAACATACTCGCCTGTATCAAGAAAAAAGGGGCTGTTTCGCTATAGTTTGTGCTCAACCACCATGCGCAGCAGAAAGGAAGCCAACGATGTTTAGGCCCTTACGTCGAAAGAAACGCGCCATCGCCGACGAGGAAGCGCGCGAACTGCTCGCTACCTGCAAGCGCGGCGTCTTTGCCGTCAATGGCGATGATGGCTACCCCTATGCCATTCCCGTCAACTACTTCTTTGACGCCGAGCACGACAAGATTTATTTCCATGGCGCCAAGGCTGGCCACAAGGTCGATTCACTCAGGCATGATGATAAAGTCTGCTTTACCGTTTACGGCAACGAGTGGTACAAGGACGGCGACTGGGCTCCCTACGTTATGAGTACCGTTGTCTTTGGTCGTTGTCGCCTGGTAGATGAAGCGCCCGCGTTTATCGAGGACAAAGTCCGTCAGCTCGCGATTAAGTACTACCCTTCTGCCGAAGAAGTCGAGGAGGAGATCGCCAAAGACATAAAGGGCGTCCAACTCTACGAGATTTCGATTGAACATCTTTGCGGCAAGCAGATCCATGAAAAGTAAGCCCAAAAACAGGTCCTGCAAATAGCAAAATGGCTCGGTTCCAACCAGTATTGGAACCGAGCTATTTGTTTATGAAGCGTCGGCGGCTATGTGCGCAAGCGCCTCAACGAGATCCTGAGAACTCACGGGTTTGCTCAGATGCGCGTTCATGCCCGCCTCGCGCGAAAGCCTACGGTCGTCGGCAAAGGCATTGGCGCTCACGGCGATAATCGGCGTGGTCGCGGCGTCCTCGCGATCGAGCGCTCGAATCTGACGCGTGGCCTCAAGGCCATCGATGCCGGGCATCATGATGTCCATCAATACCACGTCGTACTCGTGCGGCGCGCTCGCGGCAAACGTCTCGACGGCAGACTCGCCATCTTTAACATGTGTCACGACGGCACCGGCGCGGTCGAGCGTAAACTGTGCGATCTCGGCATTCAGGTCGTTATCCTCTACGAGCAAAACACGCAGGCCCTGGATCACGTCGCTGTCGCCTGCATCCACGCGAACTGCCTGGGGAATCTCGGAACTCTTGCACTTCTCAAACGGCAGGCAAATGGTAAACGTCGTCCCCCGCCCCAAGGCGCTCGTAAAGCTCATGGTTCCGCCCATAAGCTCGACCAACTGTTTGGCAATAGACGCGCCCAGGCCAGTTCCCGATGAAGCGCCTTCCACCTGCTGTTCCTCGCGGCTGAACGGCTCGTAGAGGTGCTGTTGAAACTCCTCGCTCATGCCAATGCCGTTATCGGCGATCGTGTATTCATAGACGGGGACACCGTCCACCGGCTCCACCTCGCGGCATGTCAGGCGAACATAGCCGCCCTGGCGGTTGTACTTGACGGCATTACCGGCAATATTGAGCAACAGACGCTTGAGGTGCGTCACGCTCACCCGGGCATAGGGATGATCAAGAGTCCGTTGGTCGCAGATAATTGTCACCAGGCGCTCCTCGGCTTGGCGCTCCAGAATATCGCACACCTCACGGTTGAGGGCCACCATATCTGTAGGCACGAGATTCAGGTCGACCTGCCCGCTCTCCAAGCGGCTCATATCGAGTGCCTCGTTCGCAAGGTCGAGCAACAGTCCCGACGCCGTCCAGATCTTTGAGCGGCACTCAGTCTGCTTTTGCAAGTCGTCCGCGTTGGCATTGCCCACCTCGACCATACCGCGAATGCCGTTGATGGGCGTGCGCAGGTCGTGACTCATGCGACGCAGGAACTCCGTCTTTGCAGAGTTGGCAGACGAAGCTTCGCGCGCCGCTTTTGCCAGTTTGTCGCCATAGTCGCGCTCCTGCAGCAACAGGTCGGCAAAGCGTTGGCTCTCGGCGCGGCGGCGCACCAACACAACAGTGGCTATAACACCGCCGTAGAGTGCCAACACGCTGGCAACAACAGCGGCAACAACCTCAAAGTAACGCTGCGCGGGAGCATAGGTGTACACGTAAAAATCGCGCGCTTTACCAAATGTGCCCAGATACCACTCACCGCTGTCGTTAACCAATCTGACCTTACCAGCCAGGCAACGCTCCTTAATGCCGTTGACAACGATGGCATCCGTCGCAGGCAAATCGAACACGCCTGACACGGCGGGCTCAACAGCGTTGGTCGCAACGACCTTACCGTCGTTTTCGATCACGATATTGCCGCTATCGATGGTCTCATAACCATCGAGCAAGCTCTGCAACTTGAGCGTATTGCTCGCGACCGCCTTGGCGCTCTGGTGCCTCACCGCGACAACGATGCCCTCACCGTCCCGCCGGGCCACGCAGCCAATGTCTGCGACCGAATCGTCCGCAAGCGTAATGCGAGCGGTATAGGACTTAAGCGGATGGGCTGCCACCTCCAGCACAGGCGCCTCTTTGAGATTCGCGGCGAGCGACTCGTAGCCCACGTCATCCTTCGAGGACTCGGACACCAAGTTGCCCGATGCATCCGTTACGATCAGCGCTGTCACATTAAACTGGTCAGCATATTGCTCCAACGTAGCGTTATCCACCGAGCCGTCGCGCTCCATATCGCGCGCCGCCTCTCCGGCGATCTCCATAACGCGAATCAGGTTTTTGGTCGCATAGGCGCTGTTGAACGCATCGTAGGAAAGGCTCTGTGTCGCCACGTAATCGACAACGTCGGCAAAGCGCTGCTCGGCCTGAGCTGTCGTGTAGGCGTAGCTCGTCACGCCGGCAACAATCGAGAGCGCTATCCCCAACAGGACGACGATGAGCCATTCCCGTGCCGAACGATCGCCCCGCTCCTGAGCGGTGTGGTCGGACGCATCAATCATGACAGGCCCTCCACATTCAAAAAGGGCGAAGGGTCATCAAAATACTTTGACACCAGGCGCTCCATGGTGCCATCGGCAAGCATTTCTTGGTAGGCATGGGTGAGCTTAACGTCGATGCCGCGTGTGTCGTTGATATCGAAAGCGGTGCCCAAACCAACCTCTAGCAGCGGCTCAGACAAAATGCGATACGTCACGCCATAGTCTTTTTCGTAGGTGAGCAGCGAGGACTCATGCGCGGCGATGGCGTCGACTAGGCCCTCGACAAGCGCCGGGTTCAGGTACGAGCGGTCCGAAAAGCTGTAGAGCTCCTTAATCTGCGGAACGTTTTCATTGGTGTGATTGAGCAGAATCGATTCGGGCTTGGTGGTGGACTGGACCGCCACGACCCTACCCTCAAGATCGGCAAGCGTGTAGATATCGCTTTCGGGATCGACAGCAACCACCTGTCGGCTCGCAAGGTACGGCCCCGCCCAGCGATACTCGCCTTCGCGGCCCGTCATACTAAAGCTGCCCATGACGCAATCGAGCTCGCCGCTCGCCAGCAGCTCTTTCTTCTTTTCCCAGTCGATCAGCTGGTACTTTGGCTTGCAGCCAATGCGGCCCAAAGCCTCGGTCAAAATATCGACATCCAGGCCAACAATATCGCCGTACTCGTTGCTATACACAAACGGTGGATAGAGGTCGCTGCCAACGTTGAGCGTCTTAAGGTTGTCGTCTTTGACCTGCGAGGCGGCCGCGCCTTCTGATGCAGACGCCGCGGCCCCATCATTCAACCCGGAACAGCCAGCTATCGCCACGACAAAGGCGCCCACCACTGCAAGCGCAACAAACAACGATATGGCGGCCGAGCGACGAGGTCTTTTCATCGAGCTCCAGACGATCCTGTTTACAGACTCAAGAGCAAAGATATTAGCAGACAAAACCGCGCTTGCGCTCAATGGTTACAGATGCTTTACCATACGGGGCCTTCCAGCCAATCTGGCAGACAGCCCCGCATGCAGCACTCACTTACCGTGCATTAAAAACGTAGCGGTCCAAGCGGTCGCACGCCTCCCTTACACGCGAAAGCGGCAGCGCCAGATTCACGCGAATGTGGCAAGGTCCATGGAATGGACGGCCGTCCTGATAGCCCACGCCCACACGCGCCCCCTCGTCGAGCAGCCACTGAATATCGTGCCCATGCACGCAGCACCACTCCGTGCAGTCCAGGAACACCATATAGGTGCCCTGCGGGCGCGAATAGGACACGCCCTCAAAATGCTCGTCCACGTAATCGCAGAAGTAGTCAATGTTGCCCTCGATAACCTCGTTGAGCTCATCGAGCCACTCGTAGCCCTGCGGCTGGTAGGCGCCGATAAGCGCATGCATCGAAAGGACATTCATCTCGTTGTAGTGGGTCTTATTGGACACGGCGCACACGCGGTCGCGCAGCGTCTCGTTATAGATGATGTGGTAGCTGCCGACCAGGCCCGCCAGGTTAAACGTCTTGCTGGGCGCATAGAGGGCGACCGTGCGCATGCGGGCATCCTCGCTCACCGACTGCGTCGGGATATGCTTGTGACCGGGCAAGATGATGTCAGACCAAATCTCGTCCGAAATCACCACGCAATCGTGCCGGCGATAGATGTCCATGGCGCGCTCGATCTCGTCGCGCTCCCATACGCGGCCACAAGGATTGTGCGGCGAGCAGAACACCGCGGCGTGGATGTGGTTTTGGGTGAGCTTGCGTTCCATGTCCTCAAAGTCCATGCGCCACACGCCCTGGTCGTCGAGCTTAAGCGGGCTGTGGACAATGCGATAGCCCGCGGCTTCGATGGACTTGGTAAAGCCGATGTAGGTAGGGCTGTGGACCAGCACCGCATCGCCCGGCTGGACATACGCCCGCAGGGTCGACACGACACCGCCCAGCACGCCGTTTTCGTAGCCGATATGCTCCGGGAGCAGACCCTCGACGCCATTACGTCGGCTCTGCCATTCGATGATGCGGTCGAAGTACTCGTCGCGCGGATCGAAATAGCCAAACATGGGATGCTGGGCGCGCTGAATGATGTGCTCCTGGACCGTGGGCACCGTGGCAAAATTCATGTCCGCCACCCACATGGGGATGCGGTCGAAGCCCTCGTCGGGTGCGTTCGGAGCCATACCGGGGATCTCGCCCCAGGAGTCAACGGCGATGGCATCCATGCCGTGGCGGTCGATAAGCGAGCTAAAGTCGTATTTCATGCTGGGCTCCCGTGCAAAGATGACTGTTTCGATAGGCGTTATTGTCCACCAGCGTGGGCGGTTTTGACATGGGGTTTGGCGCTTAATTTGACGGGTGCGGACGAATGGCTGGTTAGTCTTGCGCGTCGTTGATAGCGGTTACCGTCAGCCTGGTTCCGTCAACGGCAAAAGACACGTCGAGTCCGGCATATGCCAAGTGATAAACACGGTTTGGCTCGTGCTTGCTACCCGCGCGGCGCGGATCTTGGCGAAGAACCTCAACCAAGCCAGAAAGCTTTGTAGGCGGGACCATATCCTGCAGCGCCTGCGGAAACTCGACGTCGAGCTCTTGCCATGGCGCGTCCTCAATCCAGCCGCCCGTCGCATCCGGGTGACAGTCCGCAAACGGAATGTAAGGCTTAATGTCGTAGATGGGCGTACCGTCGCGCAGGTCGGCCCCCAGCACATGGATGATGGGACCATCGTCGGTGAGCTCGACACGATCAAGCTTGACGCAGGTGAGCCCGATGGGATTAGGGCGAAACGGACTGCGCGTGGCAAACACGCCCACGCGTTCGGCTCCACCCAGACGCGGTGGGCGCACGGTTTTCGACCATTTTGCGTTGGTGCCGGACCTGTCCTGCGTTTTGGCATCGGCGGCTATGTCCTTAGCCGTGCCGCCGGGCGTTCCGTTTTCGAAGCACCATAGCAGCCATAGGTGAGAGAAGGAGTCCAGACCCTCAACTGCAGCGTTGGAGGCAAATTCCGGCTCAAAGACGATGCGTCCCTCAAGATGGGGCGCCAAAAAGCTGTTGCGCGGGATGCCGAACTTTTGCGGCAGGTCGGTATGTATGTGTGCAATAGGTTTCATGCCGGTCATTGTACGGCATGAGGGCATGCGCGATGCGCGTAATCCCTCACCGCGACCGCCCCTTTTGCAACCAACGGTTGCTTGGAAGGGCGTCGGCCGCCGCGTATGCTTAAGCCAACAAGCAGCAGAAAGGAGCCGTTATGGCCTTTGCAGAAAAACTCATCGCCGTCCGTCGCGCCAACAACCTTACCCAAGAGCAGCTTGCCGCCAAGCTCTATGTCACGCGCCAAGCCGTCAGCCGCTGGGAGCGCGGCGAAGTCACCCCGGGCATCGACATGATGAAGCTCATTGCCGCCGTAACCGGAGAACCGCTGTCCCACCTGCTCGAAATGCCCGAGCACTATTGCCAGAGCTGCGGCATGGTGCTCACACCCGACGACTGCGGCACCGATGCTGCGGGCACCGCGACCGATCATTACTGCAAGTGGTGCTACGACCACGGCAAGTACACCTACGACACTACGATGGAGGCAATGATCGAGGATTGTGCCCCGCGCCTGGCACAAAACACCGGTATGTCGCTCGACGAAGCTGTCTCGCTCATGGGCGCCGTGCTGCCGCAACTGGAACGCTGGCGCGCCGTGCAAGAAAACGAGGAGCGCTACGGCGCCGAAGCGCGGGCGCGCTATGGCGATGAGGCTATCGATGCAGCAAACGAAACGTTACTGGATATGGATCCTCAGACATGGAACGACATGAAGGAACTTGAACGCGCTATTCTGGGCCAGCTCTCGATTGCCATGAGCGACGGCGAACCGGATGGAAGCGAGGCTCGCAAGCTTGTCGCGATGCATCGTCGCTGGATTGCTCTCAACTGGGGATGCGAGCCCCAAGACGAGGCGTACTTGGGCCTCGCCCACGGCTATCTTGCCGACCAGCGCTTTGTTGACTACTACGACAAGCCCTGCGGCACCGGCGCCACGGCGTTTCTGGTACAGGCAATCGAGTCGTCGTTGACGCGTGCATAGACCGCGGCGGCTTTGGGTATTTCAATCGAAACCTCAACCGATTGGAGACCTATGGCTACTGATCACGAGCTCGCGCTCTACGTTATGACCGGCTGCCCGTATTGCATAAAGGTCAAGCGTTTCCTGGCCGATAACGGCGTGACCATCCCCGAGCGTAATATCTCGACCGATTCCGATGCCGAGCAGACGCTCATCGCCGTCGGCGGAAAGCGCCAAGTTCCCTGCCTGTTCATTGACGGCACGCCACTCTACGAGTCGGGCGACATCATCGCGTGGATACAGAAGAACCTGCTCTAGCGTTCTATTGCGGTCGGCCGGCCCCAACGCACAAACCCATACGGCACAAACATGTACGTCAGCATCCAAAGTCGATATTTTTCGACATCTTTGGATGCTGACGTACAGCTATTTGTGGGCAGTCGTTGGGGACGTTCTTAAATGACTAGTTACTTGTATTTTTGTCTACAAAATTGTATACAAAAAGAGAAGCCGCCTCATGGAGCTCATCGCTCGATGTTGCCCCGATCGGGATGGTTACATCATTTACCACGCCCTTGTCCCTCCTACGCGCAAGGTGCTCAGGGAAATCGGAATCGATCGATAGGAGGCGCTATGGACGCTAAACAGCTCGAAAAGATGATGGGGTTTGCTCCCGGTGAGCTAGAAAAAGCCGCAGCGGCATACGAAAAAGATGAGTGGCCGAAGGGCCACACCGTCAAGTTGGGAAGGCCGCCGATTTCCGATGAACCAAGCGTTGTTTTATCGGCACGTGTGGGCGAATCGGTTCTTGAAGCATTTGACGCAAAGGCAAAGCGCCATGGGCAAACGCGCACGGAGCGACTCAGGGAACTCATTACACTCGATGCAATGATTGCCTAGTCCCCTGCCGAACCAAACATGTACGTCAGCATCCAAAAACGATATTTTTCGACATCCTTGGATGCTGGCGTACAGTTTTTTGCATGGGTCCGGCACAGGCGATCCGTTCTTCTCCGTCCCCAAGGGATCATTTAGCCACAAAAGCGGGCGATGGGCGCAAGCTGCTGCTCGCGAAAGACACGGTCGACAGCGGCACGGTATTCATCGACCTTTTTGGTCTTGCGTACGAGTTTGTGAACGGTCGCGGGATCGGCGAAGGCGCATTTGGCGTAGAACCACCACTCCTTCATGCGAAAGACCGCGTTGCCCCCAATCTCGTCCGCATAGGCCGCAAACAGCATGTCGTGGAAGCGCTGCAGCTCAGCGGCCGTGGCAGCAGGGCCGCCCTTAACCATGCGAGCCAGCGCGGGGTTCGCGAGCAAGCCGCGCCCCAACATTACGTGGCGTGTTCCGGGATAGGCCCCCACCAGCGCATCCATGTCCTCAAGATCAAAGATGTCGCCGTTATAGGCCACGGGAAACGGCGCCCGCTCCAACGTCTCGCCGTAAAACTCTTTACGCGGCGAGCCCGTATAACGGTCCTTTTGCACGCGCGGATGCACGATCAGCTCTGCCAGCGGCATGCGGCAATAGAGGTCGAGCACGCGTTCGTACTCGTCATCGCTTTCCAACCCCAGCCTGGTCTTGACCGACACCGGCAAGGGTGAGCGTTCGCACACGTCGCTCAAGAACACCTCGAGCTCATCCAGGTTGCGCAGAAAGCCCGAACCCTTGCCTTTGGCAACAACCGTACCCGAGGGGCAGCCAAGGTTGAGATTGACCTCGCGGTACCCCATCTCGGCGAGCACCTGCGCCGCCCACACAAACTCGTCCGCATTCTTGGACATCAGCTGAGGTACTACGTTAAGCCCCTGGTTATTGGCAGGATCGACCTCTTTAAACGCCTTGCCACCAAAGCGGTTGCCCACCCGCGGCGGCGGCAAAAACGGCGTGTAATAACAATCGAGCGCGCCAAAGCACTCCGCATGCACGCGACGGAACACATGCCCGGTAATCCCCTCCATAGGGGCCAGCGATAAATTCATCAACATCCACTCTCAAATCAATGTGACAAAGGGACAGTCCCTTTGTCACATAATACGCCCACCGAGGGCGGGGGTTCTCTATACTGAGTCACATATGACGGTATCGCGCCAAAGGAGAACGCCATGACCACCTCGCAGATATCCCTGCTCGCGCTCATCTTGGTTGGGGGCATCGGCATCCTGCTTATAGGAGCGGGCATGCTCATGAAGGCCGCCGCCCGCAAGAAAGCCAAGACCTGCACCGCCGTGACCATGGGAACGGTCATCGACCATCGCTTTATGGGCGAAGGCAGGATGTATCCCGTTTTGGAATACACCGTCAACGGCACGCAATACCGCGCGACAAAACAATTCCGCGGCATAAAGACCAAAAGCTTGTCGGGGCTCCCCATCCGCGCGCAAGCCGCCGCCTACGAAGACCCCAAGGGCTGGCTGCACGTACAGACGGGGCCCATCGCCCGCCTAGACACCCTCGCGGAGCAGCTTTGGCCCCTCGGTAGCCAAATGACCGTGTACTACAACCCCAGCAACCCAGGCAAAAGCTATGTCGAACGCCCCATCGTGGGCAACTTTGCCACGCTGATGTTTAACATCGCAGGCTTTCTGCTCATCGCAACGGGCATCTTGCTCTATTTTCTTATCCAGCGCTAGCTCAAACTGATGCGCCCCGCGCCCTGCGCGCCGCAACGACCGCCACGACACCAAGGACCAGCCATGGCAACACTTTCCGAACAAGAACGCAAGCGTATCCAGCGATATTGCATCTGCCCCAAGGTTGCCGGTACGGCGCTTGCCATGGCGTTTGTGCTGCCATTTTTGATCATTCCCTTCGAAATGATTGACGATATCGTCTTCCATCACGAAGGCTTCCAAGAAACGGGCATGATAGCCGCCCTGGTGCTCACCGCCGTCGAGCTCGTCATCTTCTGCTATTGCGCGCTCGCGCCGCGCTTTGGCATGCGCGGCAAGCAGTGGAAAGAAATGCAGCGCCGACTCGCCGTCGAGCAGTCCGAGAAAGACCGCTCGGCACAAATCGCGGGCGTTATTGGCACGCAGGCCGCCGCGCGCCTACTCAAGAACAGCGACAACGAGACCGCGCGCAACCTGGGCGGCGCGGCAGAAGTCGCCGCTGCCGTTGGCGCCGTCGCCACTGCAGCTGACGTGCTTACCGAGAGCTTCGCTAACGCAAAGGCCATGGCAGAGGCCTGCGGCGTGCCTATCCCCCGTGCAAAAAAGTGGATCGTCGCGCTTGTGGCACTGCCCCTCGCAATCGTGTGCGGTGCCTATATCCCGCAGCTGGCGCAGGGAAACATCGAGATGCAACAGAACGCCGCGGCCGCGGCCGAGCAGATCGCCATCGCCCGCAAGGCATTAGAGCCCGCATGCGAGCACGTGTCCGCCGATGATCCCTACGAGCGATATCAAGATTACGGCTATCATGTCCGCGGCTATCTGCACGAAGGCGACTCCGACGCCCAGAAGACCTATACGTATCTGGACTTTGACAACAAGGGGACGCTCAAGGAAGTGAGCTACGCGGCAGAGGTCGACCCCAGCGCGAGCCTCGAGGATAACCTTGCCCGCATCGAACGCGAGCTTGACGAGCTTTCCTCTGCCGTTCAAACCGTTGACGTCAAGACGGTGAGCCCCGAGCTCTTGGCACCGCAGAAACTCCCCGAAGAGTTTAGGCAGGCATTTTTGAACGGCTCACTCTACGAGAGAATCTCTATCAGGACGAGTGACGACCTCATCAAAACGTATTACTCGTTTGATACGGATCCCGAGGACGAGTTTGACGAGTACACCCATCCAAGCGTCCGTATTACGCTGATGGGCAAAACAAACTAGAAGGCGTGGGAAGGGGCCACCCCCTTCCCGCGCCTTTTCATCCAATGTGACAAAGGGACTGTCCCTTTGTCACATTATTCGGAGCGTAGGGCTTCCACAGGGTCTTTCTTGGATGCGCTGCGGGCCGGCAGCAGGCCGGCAACGACCGTCAGCAGCACCGAAACTGCAATAAGCACCAGCGCATCCTGCACGGGCAGGCTCATCAGATTGGGTACCCGCTTGGCCGCAAGCGCCCAGGCATTAACCGGAAGGCTCACAGCCACCACGACGACAATGGCAAAGACGCCGGCAATGAGACCTTCGATAAAGGTCTCGGCATTAAATACGTTGGCCACGTTGCGCTTTGACGCGCCAATCGCGCGCAGGATGCCAATCTCCTTTTTGCGCTCCAGCACGCTGATGTAGGTGATGATGCCGATCATGATGGAGCTCACCACCAAACTGATACTCACGAATGCGATGAGCACCAAGCTGATGGTGTTCACGATGTCGGTCACCGAACCCATGATGATACCCATGTAGTCGGTGTACGAGATCGCCTGTTCATCATGGCCGGCGGCTTTGACCTGCTTGTTGTACGCATCGATGTGATCGAGCACGCGCTCCTTGGCCTCAAAGTCGCGCGGGAAAATCTTGACCGAGATGGGGTCCGCCTCGTCCGCATAGCCCAACGTGGCCAGATTGTTTTCGTAGGTGAGCTTTGACGCCTTGGCATAGCTCATCATGAGCGAACTCAGGTCCTCAGCGTCCATGCTAAAGTGGATAGCGCGAGCAAAGGCGTTTGCATCCACGCGCATGGCGCTCGCCAAGTTGGCAAAACTCGAAGACATCTGCGTCGCCATTTGGTCCATGAGCCCTGCCGCACCCGCCTTGAGCTGGGTTGATACCGTCGTCTCAATCTGCTCGCTGACCGCCTTCATCACCTGATCCATAGACTGCTGCAAATACGGAGCCAGCTGCTTTTGCACATAGTCGCCCATCACCTGCTGCAGACGCTCGGCCAGGGCATCGCCGCCGAGTGCCCTGAGCTGAGCCAGGTATTGCTGGGCCGCGGCATCATTCTCAAGATACGCCGAGAATGCGGCAGCAAGCTTTGACGCATCCTTAAGATCTTCGGGCGACAGCGCCTTAAACTGATCGGACTGCATAAAGCCCTCAAACAGCTGATTGGCAAGCGTTCCCACCTGCTGCATTTGCTCGGGCGTGAGCTCCAGACCGTCAAAGATGCCCGAGAAATCCGGGGCCGGCGCCTTGGCCATGATGTCACCGAAGTCGATGTCTCGCCCAACACCCGAAAGGTCAATATCCAGCCCGGACAAATCAAGGCTAGAAAGGTCCATGCCGCCGGCCGCACCCGAGAGCGCAGACGAATCGAGAGAGAACGCGCTCTTCAGTGCCGCCTCGTCTACGCTGAACATACTGCCCAAATCCACGCCCTGCTTGGCTTCGCCCTGCAGCTCGTCGAAGGTTTTGCCCGTAAAGACATCCGTCTCGGGGTAGGCAAGCTGCTCCTGCACAATCTGCGAATCGGCAGCACGCTCCATAAGCTGGCGAGTCAGCGCATGCGTATAGGCAATGCCCGGGGACAATGCGCTCGCGTTTGCCGCCTCGTTGGGTCGCACCACGCCCACAATGCGCACGTCAATACCGTCGGCAACCTTGGCCGCCATAAAGTCGGCATCGCCAGACATGTCAGTCCACATGCCGGTCTCTTCGTTTTTGCGATAGGCATCGGACGGCGACAGCACCTTAAACGTCGTGGACAGCGCATCGTCGTAGGTAAAGTCGGTGCCGGCCTTGGGCGTCTCGACCTTGCCGTCGGCCGTCATGGCACTGTTAACCAGGTCGTTGAGCTCATCGATATCCAGCGCGCCGATGCTATAGAGCGTGTAGTCACCCACCGTGCCGCGGCTCGAAAGCACCATCACGGCCTCGTTGGCAGACGTAGGCCAATGGCCGGCAACGACATCGTACTGGCTGTCGAGCAGGCTCTGGTCGTCAATCATCTCGTTAAAGACCGAGGTCCCCATGGAATCCATGCTCACCGTTGCCGCCGAGCTCGCGCCTCCGCTCATGGCCTCGGTCATTGCGTTGGGCACCAGCCGGACAGGTTTCTCATCGCCCTTGCCCGCACGATAGACAACCGGCGTCACACCATAGCCGTACTGGATAGCATTGACCTCTTTATTGATACCGTCGCCACCGGCATCGAGCCATGCCTTAAAGCTCGTCATGTCGTTGGACTTAACGCTTGCGAACATATCCTTTACGGCCGTGACCACAGGAATCTTATCGGTCCCCTGAGCCTTGCCGTCAGTGCTGCCGTCGAACGAGCCCTCGTTCTTGGACGTATCGTCATCCGTAGCCCCATGCCCGCCCATCATGGACGACAGGTCATAATCTTGTTTGGAAATCGTCAGCGGGTAGCTCGAGAGCGTGTCCTCCTCGACCTTTTTGATGTAGTCGTTTACGCCGTTGGAGAGCGCCAGGATCGCCGCAATGCCGATAATGCCAATCGAACCTGCAAAGGCCGTCATGGCCGTGCGGCCCTTCTTGGTCATGAGGTTTCGGGCAGAAAGCCCAAGCGCCGTCACAAAGCTCATCGAGGTTTTGCGCGTGGGCTTGGCCTCGCGACGCGCGGCCTCGGCAGCATCAAAGGGATCTGAATCGTCGGTGACCTTGCCGTCCGCCAGGTTGACAATGCGCGTGGCGTACTTGTACGCCAGCTCGGGATTGTGCGTGACCATGATGACCAGACGGTCGCGCGCAACGTCCTTGAGCAAATCCATGACCTGGACGGACGTCGTTGAATCCAAGGCGCCGGTCGGCTCGTCAGCCAGCACAATCTCGGGGTCATTGATCAGGGCGCGGGCAATGGCCACGCGCTGCATCTGCCCGCCCGAAAGCTGGCTCGGGCGCTTGTCAACGTGCTCGCCCAGACCGACTGCCTCGAGCGCCTTGCGCGCACGTTGGCGGCGCTCGGCATGCCCCACGCCCGTGAGCGTAAGCGCCAACTCCACGTTTTCCAAAATGGTCTGATGCGGAATGAGGTTATAGCTCTGGAACACAAAACCGATGCGATTGTTACGATAGGCGTCCCAATCGCGGTCGTTGAAATCCTTGGTCGAGATGCCGTCGATCAGCAGATCGCCCGAATCGAAATGATCGAGTCCACCGATGACGTTGAGCATCGTAGTTTTACCCGAGCCCGAAGGACCCAGGATGGCTACAAACTCGTTATCGCGAAAAGACAGGCTTACGCTGTCGAGCGCTACCTGCGTAAACGACTGCGTAACGTACCTTTTGCAAATAACTCTGAGATCCAGCATGGACGGCAACCTCTCCTGCGCAGGCACTCTGCCCGCTCTTCCCCACCGTTCGTATTCGACGCGTTTGTCCTACTCTATCCTCATTTTTGGCCGATACCAGTGAGGAATGTAACGAACCGCGCCAAAAAACGAACGGGACAGCACGCCGCATGGCGCACCATCCCGCATACAACATCCCCGATGCGACAAAGAGGCTGTCACTTTGTCACATTCCAATGCGCGCTACTTTTCGAGCCCGCACGGCATAACGTTAGCGCTGCCGCGGCGAGCCTCAGTCACGGCTGCAAAGAAGCGATAGCCGCCCGAGAAGTTAAAGCACTCAAAGCCATGTTGCGCCAAAATGCGGCAAGCAATGTAGCTGCGAATGCCGCTCTGGCAAATCACGTAGACCGGCTTGGCCCGGTCGAGCTCGCTCAGGCGATTGCGCAGATCATCGACGGGAATGTTTACGAAACCATCGATATGCCCGCGCTCATACTCCCCTTCCGTACGAACATCGAGCAGCTGCACGCTGCCATCGCGTGGCAAGTTGGGCTCATCCTCCCAATGCCACTGCGCCAGTATGCCGCGATTGAGGTTCTCGATCATAAAGCCCGCCATATTGACGGGATCCTTCGCCGATGAATACGGCGGCGCGTATGCTAGGTCCAAATCCTTAAGCCTATCGCCGCGCATGCCTGCCTGGATGGCAGTCGCCAGAACGTCGATACGCTTGTCCACACCATCGATGCCCACGATTTGCGCACCCAGCAGGCGCAATCCCTGCTTCTCGAAGACAACCTTCATGGTCATGGGCGTTGCACCCGGATAATAACCCGCATGCGAACCGGGCGACAGGACCACGCTGTCGCAGTCAATTCCCGCCGCGTGTGCCGCCTTTTCGGATAGTCCCGTGCTTGCCGCCGTCAAGTCGAATACCTTGATAACCGATGAGCCCAACGATCCGAGGTAGCAGCTGTCCATGCCGGCTATGACATCGGCGACGACACGCCCCTGCTTGTTGGCGGGGCCGGCGAGCGAAATGACCGCGTCCTCGCCGGTCACCTGATGCGTGACCTGCACGGCATCGCCCACGGCATACACGTCGGCAGCAGAGGTCTCCATGCGGTCGTTGACCACAATAGCCCCCTTGATGCCCAGTTCGAGCCCCGCCTCTTGCGCCAGATGGCTCTCAGGTGCCACGCCAATGGCAAGCAGTACCATATCGGCTCCGATAGGGCCATCGCCCGCAACATGGGTGACAACGCGGCCATCAACTTCCTCAAAACCTGTCACATCGGCCTTGAGGCGCAGATCGATACCGTGCTCACGCACCTCGGTATGCAAAAGGGTCGCCATGTCGTAATCCAGGTTGTTCATAAGCTGGACGGGACGCTGCAGAAGGGTCACCTGGAGCCCCAGCTCGCACAGATTCTCCGCCGTCTCGACGCCAATGAAGCCGCCGCCGATCACGACGGCACTGCTCGGTCGCCGCTCTCGAACATAGCTGTGAATACGCAGCGTGTCCTCAACGGTGCGTAGGCTAAAGATTTTATCCGAGTCGATGCCCGGCAACGCAGGGCGAATCGGCTTTGCACCCGGCGACAGGATGAGCTTGTCATACGTCTCGACAAATTCCTCGCCCGTCAGCATATTGCGAACCTCGACCGTATGCGAATCGGGATGGATGGCAAACACCTCGTGACTCGTCTTGACCGCAATGCGAAAGCGATCCCAAAAGCCCTTGGGAGACTGCAGCGTCAATGCGCTCTCTCCTTCTATCACGCCGCCAATGTAGTACGGAAGCCCACAGTTGGCATACGATACAAAACCCGTGCGCTCAAAGATGACAATTTGGGCCTGCTCGTCGAGTCTGCGCAAACGTGCCGCCGCCGATGCGCCGCCCGCGACGCCTCCAACGATAACCACCTTCATAGCCAACGCACCACCTTTCCCGTGTAGCCGCTTATGCCGCCGATATTCTTGACACTGCCATACCCAGAACGCTTAAGAAAACTCACAGCTTGGTTGCTTCGCGCACCGCTCAGGCAATGCACGAAAAGCTGCGTGCCCTTTCGACGTATACCCATGATGCTACCCCGAAGCAGAAAAAAGAGTCGCTGTTTCCAGCGACTCCCCTTCAGTTGTCTGTCCCACGGACTTACTGTTCGCTCTTCGCGAGTGCCTGATCGATCAGTTTGTTGAGCGCCTCGCGCTGCTCGGCGGAGTTGATACCGCCCATGATTGGCTCTCCCACGATGTTGCCGTTCTGGTCGATCACGTAGGTGGTCGGGAACGAGTACAGGTTGGAGGTGAACTTTCCGGCCTCGCTGTCCGACTTAAACCAGATGTTCTTATACGTCACGCCCTTCTTGGAAAGCACGTCCTTAGCATCGGCCACCTCGTCTTTGTTGCCATCGAGCGTAAAGGAATTAACGCCCACGACCTGGCCGCCCTTCTCGGCAAGCTCCTTGTTGAGCTTCTCCAGATCGCCCAGCTCTCCCACGCACGGCTTGCAGGTGGTAAACCAGAAGTTCATGACGGTGACCTTGTTCTTGGAGAACAGCTCGTCGCTGTTTACATCGTTGCCGTCCAAGTCCTTGCCCTTAAAGCTGGGGAACTTCGTCTCCCCGCTCTCGCCGTTGGTCATACCCGCGGTCGAGGCATCAACGCTCTCCCCCTCGCCGGGCGTGCTGCCACATCCGGGGAACTCCTTCTCCAGCGCCATGAGCTTGTCCTCGATCTCCTTGACCTGCTGCGCGCCGGCCTTAAGCGTCTTAAGCTCGTCAGCCGCAAACTGATCCTTGGCGCCCTCGATGGTATCGAGCAAGAAGTCACCGTAGTTCTTGCCGTCCTCAATCATGGGGGTGTCTTTGTTGGCCGCAAGGAACACCTTTTCCCATAGGGCGTTATCGCTCGCAAAGATCTCGTTTTCCTTTTGCAGCAGCTGCTGATACAGCTCGGCCGCCTCCTCGGCACTTGACGGCTTTTGCGCTATGAGCTCGGCAATCTGCGCATCGCCGCTCGTAGCATCCTTCGCGTCGCCCTTGGGGGCAGAGCACGCCGCGAGAGTCAGCGCCAGCACGGGCAGCATCAGCAGGGCCGCAATTTTTGACAGTTTCATGGTTCCTCCGTTGTATCGAAACTTATATAGATACCTATTTGTTTTCGCAGGCTTGCGCGGGCTGCGCGGGTTTGTCGCCCGTCACACCCAGCCCATAGCGAAAGCTAATGGCATCGACGGGGCATGCGCCCACGCATTTGCCGCAACGAATGCACTCGGCATGGTTGGGCGTACGCGTAACGTCCACGTCCATCTGGCACACTTTGGCGCACTTACCGCACGAGACGCATTTGCACTGGTCAACCTGAATCCCCAGCAACGACACCTTGTTCATGAGCGCATAAAACGCACCGAGGGGGCAAATCCATTTGCAGAAGGGGCGGTAGAACAGCACGCTCAGCACCGCAACCGCAATGAGGATCGCGAGCTTCCAGGAAAAGAGCTTTCCCAGCGCGGAGCGGATTCCCGTATTCATGATGGACAGCGGAATCGCGCCCTCGAGCACACCCTGCGGGCAGATGTACTTGCAAAAGAACGGGTCGCCCATACCCACATCGTTAACCACCAAGACGGGCAGTAGCACCACGGCAAACAGTAGCACGGCATACTTGATGTACGTGAGCGGCTTGAGCTTTTTCGTGGAGAGCTTTTTGCTGGGAATCTTATGCAGAAGCTCTTGCAGCCATCCAAACGGACACAAAAAGCCGCATACAAAACGTCCCAGTAGCACGCCGATCAGAATGAGCGTTCCGGTGACGTAATACGAAAAGCTGAACTTAGACGATCCCACCACCGACTGAAACGACCCGATGGGGCACGCACCCGAGGCCGCTGGACACGAGTAGCAGTTAAGCCCCGGCACGCAGACGGCTTTGCCGGCTCCCTGGTAGATACCGCCCTTGGCAAAGTTAGGCAGGTGAATATTGGTCGCAAGCGTCGCCGCCGCCTGAATCAATCCGCGGAATCTCGCCAAAAGATGCGATGCAGTGTTTTTTCTTTTATCCAATTCCGATACACTCCAAGCACAGCCTGATTGCCTTGGCCAGCACGGCATCTGCCTCGCCGCGCATAATTCCAAAGCCAACCATGGCTACCCCAACGATCAGCAAAGCCACCTGCGCCACAGGCTTAATCGCTTTGAACAATCTGACCACTCCTTTCGTTTCGCGACCCATTGGACCATACCGACTATAAAATCCGTGTTAAGCGTGAATGACTATGCAAGGAGAACGTTATGCGCATCTTGGTCGTCGAGGACGAGCGGGCGCTGTGCGATGCGATCGCACGCAGCCTGCGCAACTTGGCCTATAGCGTCGACTGCTGCTACGACGGGCAGCAGGCCCTCGATCTACTCGATGTCGAGACCTTTGATCTTGTCGTGCTCGACCTCAATCTCCCCCATGTCGACGGCATGACCGTGCTCAGGCAACTCAGGACAACTGATTGTGAGACCAAGGTGCTTGTGCTCTCGGCACGTGGCGAGGTCTCCGACAAGGTAGCGGGGCTCGATGCGGGCGCCAACGACTACCTCACCAAGCCGTTCCATCTTGACGAGCTGGCGGCACGTATACGCAGCCTCACGCTCAGGCGCTTTACGCAAAGCGACGTTGTTCTAACCTGTGGATTGTTGAGCTTTGACACCAAGGCGCGCCTCGCCTCCGTGGGCGGCGAGACCCTATCCCTCACGCGCAAGGAGACCGGCATCTTGGAATACCTGATGCTTAACCAGGGGCGGCCGGTGAGCCAGGAAGAGCTTATCGAGCATGTATGGGACAGCAGCGTCAACAGCTTTAGCAACGCGACCCGCGTGCACATCTCGTCGCTGCGCAAAAAGCTGCGCGGCGCGTTGGGGCACGACCCCATCCGCAACCGAATCGGCGAAGGCTACGTTATGGAGGACGGCAAATGAAGCGGCTGTCGCTGCAGTGGCGCATCACGTTGATGACGGCACTGCTGATATGTTCAACCTGCGTACTTATGAATTGCCTGGTTGGCTACTCCGGCATGCGCTACATGGACTCGATCGGCAATGAACTATCGGCGCACAGCAAGGTGGAGGCGGCCTCGCCCAGCTCATTTGACCCGACAAACAAAGAGCTCGACGACGCGCTGACCATCGTCGTGAACGACGCCCAAGAATCGTTTGGCGCGACGAGCTGGTATATAACTGCGGCGGTGACGCTGCTCGGCGGCGTGCTGGCCTACTTTGTGAGCGGACATGCGCTGCGGCCGTTGCGCTTCTTTGCGACGCAAGTCGAGAGCGTGCGGCCCGACAACCTCGCCGACACAAAAATCAGCGAGGACGTGCCCTCTGAACTCAGGCGCTGCAGCGCGTCGTTTAACGACATGATTACCCGCCTTGACGAGGGATTTTCCGCACAAAGACAGTTTACGGGCAATGCGGCGCACGAACTGCGCACGCCGCTTGCGCTCATGCAGGCCCAGGTTGAGCTGTTTTGCGCCGAGCACCCCGACGTCGACGCCGATACAGCGAGCCTGCTCGGGCTGCTGCAGGAGCAGACCGAGCGAATGACGCACATGACAAAGACCCTGCTCGAGATGAGCGAGCTGCGCAGTGTCCCTTGCAACGATGTGATTGACCTAGCGCCGATGATCGAAGAAGTGCTCACGGACCTGGCACCCCTTGCCGAGCAAAAAGACATCACGCTTACAAGTGAGGGCGACGCGCAAACGATCGGCAGCGACACGCTGATCTATCGGTTGCTGTTCAACTTGACCGAAAACGCCATACGCTATAGCGCGCCCAACTCGACCGTGCAAATCAACGCCTGCGCCGAAGGCGACCGCGTGCTGCTACGCGTGCGCGACCAGGGACCGGGCATTCCCGAGCAATACCAGACGAGCATCTTTCAGCCCTTCTTTCGCGTCGACAAATCGCGCAGCAGGGCATATGGCGGCGTGGGGCTGGGGCTTGCACTGGTCTGGGAGATTGCCGCACTCCACGGCGGCTCCATCGAGGTCGAAGAGAGCTCGGAGCGCGGAACGACCATGCTCGTGACTCTTCCCACTCGCGCACTCGGCTCATTAAAATAACGAACGGGATGGCACGCCGCGTGGCGTACCATCCCGCACATAATATCGAGGATGTGACAAAGGGACTGTCCCTTTGTCACATCTGCTAGTTCTCGTCGCCTACCAGCTGAGTTAGCTTACTCCCACTCGACCGTGCCAACGGGCTTCGGCGTGAGGTCGTAGCAAACGCGGCAAATACCGGGGACCTCGGCGGTCACGCGAGCGGTAATGCGCTTGAGCAGCGCCCAGTCGAGCTCAGGCACCTCGGCGGTCATGACATCGACGGTGTTGATGCAGCGGATGATACAGGGCCAATCGTAGGCGCGCTTGCCCTCGCGCACGCCGGTGGCGCGGAAGTCGGGCACGACGGCAAAATACTGCCAGATGGTCAGACCCGCCTTGTCGATCTCCTCGCGCACGATCGCGTCGGCTTCGCGCAGCGCCTCAAGACGGTCGCGGGTGATGGCACCAAGGCAGCGGACGCCCAGGCCGGGACCGGGGAACGGCTGGCGCTCGACCATGTTCTCGGGCAGGCCGAGCTCGCGACCCACGACGCGGACCTCGTCCTTGTACAGCAGTTTGACGGGCTCGCAGAGCTCAAACTGCAGATCCTCGGGCAGACCGCCCACGTTGTGGTGAGCCTTCACGCCGTCTTGGGACTCAAGAATGTCGGGATAGATGGTGCCCTGGGCGAGGAAACTGACCTCGTCGCCAACCTTGCGGGCCTCCTCCTCGAACACGCGGATAAACTCGGCACCGATGATCTTGCGCTTGGCCTCGGGCTCCTCGACGTCCACGAGCTTATCCAGGAAGCGATCGGTCGCGTCCACATAGACCAGGTTAGCGTCCATCTGGTTCTTGAAGACGTCGATGACCTGTTCGCTCTCACCCTTGCGCATCAGGCCGTGGTTCACATGCACGCAAATGAGCTGCTTGCCGATGGCCTTGATGAGCAGGGCCGCGACAACCGAACTGTCGACGCCGCCGGAAAGAGCCAGCAGGACCTTCTTGTCGCCGATCTGCTCGCGGATTGCAGCGACCTGCTCATCGATGAACACCTGGGCAAGTTCGGGAGTGGTGATACGCACCATGTCGTCGGGACGCTTGTTGGGATCCATGCAGAGCTCCTTCTCGGTTCGATGGAAATGCGCCGCGCGTATGCAGACGCACCGTCATATGACCTCATTATATGCAGAACGAGATACGTTTCCCATCGCTGCGACAGAGCTTTTTGCAGGGGCGGCAGTTTTTCTATATCCCAAGGTCAGCTAGACTTCGGTAGCCACCTTGGGAGCATCGCCAATAGACTCTTCCTTTATACGTTCGGCACAATCGTAGGCGATACCCACAAATTCCAGTCCCGAGCAACAAGAGTACAATTGCTGCTAGTGTTGCCAGCTGTTGGGAGATGGAAGATGGACTGCGATGGCTACCCATGCGTTCCCATGCCGTTGATGTGCACCGCCTTTGTGCCGGGGCAGATTGACGCTGCGGTTGCAGGCATTTCCGACCCCGATTCACGCGCCATCGCCACGGCAGAAGCGCTGTACTTTCGCGGACAGGCCGCACTCGCCGCCAAGACGGCGCACCCCTATCTTGACGTCACCGATCCCGCGCTGCGCTATTCCGCATGCTTTATCTGCGGATACGCCAGTCTGTCGCTCAACCGTATCGCCGACGCCCGCCGGTGCCTTGCGGGCATCCTCGATACGCCGGCCGACGAGGAATCGCCCGCCGTCCACGCCACGCATATCCTGTTCGCCTCGGCCGCGAGCGTCCTGCTGCACTTGCCTTCCCCGTATTCTGCCGAAGAGTTTTATCCACTTGCGGCGCACCTACCCGAAGGCCTGCGACTGTTCGCCAGCTACGTGATGGCGCACGCCTTGTATCTGCGCGGCGAATACGGCCGCAGCCTGGGCATGGCGGAAAACGCCCTAATTATGAAACAGGGAAGCTATCCCATCTCTGAACTGTTCCTGCACCTGGCAGCTTCCATGGCATGCATGAGCCTCAAGGACATCGACGCCGCAAAAGCGCATTTTGGAGCCGCTTGGGACATTGCGCGCCCCGACGGCCTTATCGAGCTCATTGGCGAGCACCACGGCCTTTTGCAGGGGCTCATCGAGGCATGCCTAAAAACGCAATACCCTGACGACTTCGCACGCATCATCGAGATCACGTACCGCTTCAGCTACGGCTGGCGGCGCATCCACAACCCCGATTCGGGCGAGGACGTTGCCGACGATTTAACGACCACAGAGTTCACCATGGCCATGCTCGCCTGCCGCGGATGGACCAACGCTGAAATCGCACGCCATATGGGAGTATCGCCGGGCACCGTCAAAAACCGCCTATCCGGCGTATACGCAAAGCTTGGCATCGGCACACGCGCCGAGCTGGTCGCGCACATGTTGCGTTAGCGACCGGGCTGCCAAGCGCATCGAACGCGTTCCGGAACCCGGCGCTTCGCTCGATCAATTTGGACATTTTGACCCTTGAACGGCACTACCGCCACGAAGCGTCTTCTCGCAAAATTGGATTATTTCCACCGATATTTGCGGGATGGGAGCCCAAGATGCTTGATCGCCGTTCGTTACTTGTTGCCGGAGCGTCCTCACTAGCGAGCATCATGTTGCCTCGCGTGCCGGGAAGCGAAAATGCCTTCCTGCTGCCGTTCGCGCCCACCGCGGCCTATGCCGACGAAAAAGACCCCTTCAGGGTGCTCGTTCTCTCGCGCACCATGTTTGGTGTGGTCGTGGTCGACGTCGCCAACAAGAATATGCCCATCAAGGGAGCGCAGGTCACGCTCACGTCGCGCTACGCCGCAGGCGAGCAGCTCGCCGCCACGACCGATGACGAAGGCACCGCCATCTTTGAGATTGCCTCGCTTTCGGAAGGCTACGTAGACGAGGCAAAGCTCCTTGACGCGTACGACTTTAACGGCGGCATCTCCATTAGCATGGCGGGCTACCGCGATGTCGAGATTCCCCTTGCGCGTATCCAGGGCGGCACCGCCATAACCGCGCCCACGCGTCCGCTTTCCGACGGCGAGCCGTACTTCCGCCAGCTCACATTCGACGAATGGGACATCCAGTACGCTGATGCCACGTTCATGGCATTGCCGAAGGACGACACGGCAAACGAGCAGCCCGATACGCACGCATTTACCGTGCAGGCTCATCTGCCACAGGGTGGACAGGCAACGCTGCACATCAACAAGGTAATGCCCGCCACGGGTAGCTCGCCCGAAACCGTCACGCAGATCGGCCAGATCAAGGCCAGCGCATCAGGCGCGGATAATCTGGCGACGTTCACACTCGAAGACAAGTTTCTCGACGCGGCATCGGGCCTTCTGGAGGAAGGGTGCAAGCTGCGCTTTGTCCTCGACTATCAGGGCAAAACCTACACGCTCTCATCCCCCATGGCCGTTGTCACCGCGCCGGCCGCAAAGGCGGACTCGGGCTCGACCACTATCGTCCCCACTGCCATGGACCAAGAGGTCACTCCGTTTGATTTCCCCGCGGCGTTTCCCGGCATCGGCGGCAATAAGTTCACGTGCTGGATACCCACATTTCCGATCCTCTTCGATTTCTCGTTTGCTGGATACGTGCTGTTTGGCGGAAGATACAAACCAGCCAGCTATATGAACGATTCGGGCAATCCGGATCCGGAGTACTGGAAGAAGTCACCGCGCGAGTCGGGCGCCAAGCAGGCAAACCGCTACCTCGACGAAATGGAGGGGAAGTGGAATCAGTACAAAAGTATGAGTGCCGGTTCGGGCACCGATCCAAGAAACACCAAGCTCCTTCGCCACCATTGCACGCCGCTGTTCACGATGGATATCGCCACACAGCTGTACGGCTCGCTCGCCTACGATTGGGTGGGCAAAACCTGGGGTAACAACAACGACCCCGCATACGGCAATATTAAGGCCCTCTTCCAGGTAAGAACTGACCTCAATTGGACCGAGCAGTTTACCCTAGGACCGGTGCCATTTTTCCTAAACGTCAACCCTTGGGTGCTGGCGAAGCTGGCGCTCGCTGTGGGTGCCCACACGCACGGCAGCGGCGCGGCGTTTTTTAAAAACATTTCGCTCGACTATTCAAACACGTCGGGCTCGTTCACCATCCAGATCGGGCTTGCCGTCACCTTTGGCGCCGGCGTTGCAGGCGTCGCTTCGTCTGCCGTGCGCGGCGCCGCATCCCTCACGCTGTTCATTGGGTACGAGAAGGCAGATGGGCACCAGCTTCCGCGACTGCGTGTAGGCGCAGACGTCGATGTCGATGTGATACTCCAGTTTGTAATGTTCAAGTGGACCACCAAGGCTTGGTCGGGGTCGTGGCCCACACTCATCGATTCGTGGAATATGTCGGTGAACAATGGCGACCAGTATGTGCTCCAGCGCTCCGAGCTCGCATTGGGTGGAGATACGCCTTACACGCTGGACGCCCGCTTCGGCACGCCCGGCAACGCCGAGGCGGGTGGTGTGCCGCAGTTTATCGCGTCAGCCACCATCGTCACCAATTCCGAGCTGCTCGCACGCGCCGAGGTTGCAGCCGCCGCGATAAACATCGCGCCTACCGTACGCGATTGGGATCAAGCGGTCACGCGCATTGAACTCGAGGCAGATGCAGAAAGCGACGACACGGGACAGGTTGAGCATTTCGTCCACGCACTGATGGAAAACGACGAAAACGCCGCGCCGATGTACAAGTACACCTATATCCGCCAGGCGACGAACGCCGTTGCGGACCCCAACGCCAATTCTGCTGGCGTGTCGGAGGACGAGCGTGGCGGCATCAAGCCCTCGAGCGACAACGTGCTGTTTACCGGCGTGCTCAGCGAAGCCCACATGAAGCTGGCAATGATTGCCGGCGTAGAATGCCTGTTCCGTATCGCCTCGGTGCGCTACGGCGACAATGGACGCTCGCGCCTAGTGGTGCACACAAAGGCAAACGGCACGTGGTCCGCTCCCACGCCCGTGGACTTTCCCCTTGGGTTTGGCGAGAACGACGTGGAGCGCGACGGCATATACGATTACGACTTCGACGTGGTGGAATATACGGACGGAAGAAGAAACCAGGACGCCTACGTGTTGCTGGTCTCGGGCGAGCGCCGCGACGGCGACAACACCCTTTTCGATACGGCAAGCACAGCCGGCATACTGTCCGTCGTACGCCTGCGCATAAGCAACGACGGAGTTAGCGTGATATCGCACACGTCGTGGCGCAGCATCTCGCGCGGCCGCCTTCAGGAGGATGGCTACCATTGCCTGCAGTGCCCGCGCATCACGGTAGGCAAGACGCTGGTCGACGGACGCCTGTCGGGTGCCTACCTCCACCGCCGCGGAACCACCGCAGAGAAGGCGCTCGGCAGCGAGGCCGAGGTTGCGCTGGAATGCTTTACCCTGTGGTCGGATGATTTGGGCGACAGCCTCACGTTCCGCCAAGTTCTTCGCTTTCCGCAGGCACCGTCGAGTATCGAGTTGGGCGAGCCCGAGAATATCAACGGCAAAATGGTGGTGCCCGTTGCATACGAGACTGCAGGCGGTTGTGGCTGCGCATCGTACGCCGTGATCGGCCAGTCCATTGCAGGCTGGGGCGTTATGTCACCAGACGCCACGGTACCCCGTGCGGTGCCGTGGCCACAACATTCGGGCTTTTTGGCTACCGTCAACGAGCAACTGCAGCATATTACTTGGACGCGAGGCGCATCGGCATTTTCAACGCAGCCCGTGGGTGCCGCAGGCTGTGGCCCGGCATCGTTTAGCGTAAGCAACAACGGCAGGTGCGCGCTCTATGTAGAGAACACCGATGGCAAGGTGGGGCAAACCTACGACGAAGAAGGCAACCCGGTAGCAGTAATGGGCAAGCACTTCCGCATCTTCGCCAGCACCTTGGCAGGCGATCTGTTCACGGAGCCGTTCGTGATGTGCGAGCTGGACCATCCCGTCGATCAGATAACGACATTTTTGACGTCGGGAGGCATGCTCTCCGCGCTCGCCACGCACATTGTGAGCGCGGAGAAGAGCGAGGCAGAGCTGCACGGCATCGAAGTGCCTCTGGTGGCGTGTGCCACTCCGACGGGCGCGGTCGCTACCTCGGGCGCGGTGGTGCCCGGAGCAGCAGGCGAATCCTTCATGGTCACGGTGCGAAACGACGGCAACACTTTGCTGACTGCCGGCACAATCGATCTGTACCGAGAGGGCTCCAGCCAGCCGTTCTCCAGCGCATCCATCGGATTCGGAGCGAACGCACGCATGGCTTCGATCTACGATCCAGAGCTTGCCGAAGACGCTTCGGCCAACGACATGGCACACGTAAAGTACGCGCTCGAGACGCTGGGCGCACGTTTTGCAACGCACCCGCTGGTAGCCGACAACGGCAACGCCGTGCTGGCACCGGGTTGCACGGCACAGTTCCGCATGAGCTTCGCCATCCCCGAGAGTTGGAGCGACGAAGTGGGCAAACGCGTCACGCTGTATGCGAAGGCGCGTAATCTGGTGGCGCTCGATCCCGTAACGCTCGAGGAGATCCGACCGGGCGCAAACTCGGCGCTGAGTGCCGTTCTGCACGAGCTTCATGTGCCCGACGCGGCATGCGAACGCTCAGAAGTGCAGGTCGGCGTATGCGACAGCGCGGATACGACAGGACTTCACGACGCCCCGATGACGGCAGACGGCGATGGTGGCTCGAGTGGCAGCGGTACTGACGAG
>URQD01000024.1:0-28057 GCA_900549905.1 uncultured Collinsella sp.
GACGGGCCCGGGCTGACAATTTCGACTGTAATGGACGTTCTTAAACGACTAGTCATTAAAGAACGTCCCTAACGACTACTTTGCTAGAGCATATTTCTTACCATTAGTCAAGCACCATCTGTTTAAACGAAATAGCCTCAACGCGAGCACATTTGTGTCTGTTTAAAACCGGCAATAATGAACAGCGTGCTCAATTCGGTCATGTAAATAGATCAGCTATCAATCCTCAGCAGCAAATCAGCCAAAATACTGGAATGTAATCAGCTTGTAACAAAACAAGACGTTTAAACAAATAATGCTACCTTTTGCAGTTTTTCAAACAATTCTGCTGTATTTGCAGCTATACTCCATAACTGTCGTGTAGGAATTACGTAGACAAAAAGGAGGTTATGTGATGGTAAGTATTGTTCTTGCTAGCCATGGTGACTTGGCGGCTGGAATCAAGCAGACGGGCTCGATGGTCTTTGGCGATCAGCCGTCTGTTGCCGTGGTCTCGCTCGAGCCGAGCATGGGCCCCGACGACTTCCGTGCCAAGGTCGAGGAGGCAATCGCTTCCTTCGAGGACCAGGAGCAGGTGCTCTTCCTCGTTGATCTGTGGGGCGGCACGCCGTTCAACCAGATCAGCGGGCTCATCGAGGGCCACGATTCCTGGGCTATCGTCACCGGTGTCAACCTGCCTATGCTCATCGAGGCATATTCGCAGCGCTTTGACGCAAAGAACACTGCACATGCGATCGCAAAACATCTCGTGACTGAGGCTAAGGCCGGCGTGCGCGTCAAGCCCGAGTCTCTGGAGCCCGAGGAGAAGAAGCCGGCTGCGGCCGCCGCTGCTCCTGCGGGTGCCATTCCTCCGGGAACGGTGATCGGCGACGGGCACATCAAGATCGCCCACGTCCGTATCGACACGCGCCTGCTGCATGGTCAGGTGGCCACCACGTGGACCAAGCAGATCAACCCCAACCGCATCATCGTGGTCTCCGACGGCGTTGCTCACGACGAGCTCCGCAAGACCATGATCGAGCAGGCTGCCCCTCCGGGAGTCCACGCCAACGTCGTGCCTATCAAGAAGATGGCCGAGGTCGTCAAGGACACGCGCTTTGGCGACACCAAGGCGATGCTGCTGTTCGAGAACCCGCAGGATCTGCTCAGGGCCATCGAGGCCGGCGTCGACATCAAGGAAGCCAACATCGGTTCCATGGCCCACTCCAAGGGAAAGGTCGTCGTCACTAACGCTGTCGCTATGGGCGATGACGATGTCAAGACCATCGAGGCTCTCAAGGCCAAGGGCGTCAAGTTCGAGGTCCGCAAGGTTCCTTCGGATTCCTCCGAGGATCTCGACGCCATGTTGAAGAAAGCTAAGGCCGAACTGGCCGCTCAAGCATAGTAAAGGAGGGTCCGATACATGTCTGCAATCACTATTCTGCTTGTTGCGATTGTCGCGTTGCTTGCCGGTATGGAAGGCATTCTGGATGAGTTCCAGTTCCATCAGCCGCTCGTGGCATGCACGCTTATCGGTCTCGTAACCGGTCACCTTCAGGAGGGCATCCTCCTGGGCGGTTCGCTCCAGATGATGGCCCTTGGCTGGGCTAACGTCGGCGCCGCCGTCGCGCCTGACGCCGCTCTGGCCTCGGTCGCTTCTTCGATCATCATGGTGCTCGCCCTCAACGGTGGCGCCACCGATTCGGCCAAGGCCGTTACCGCCGCCATCGCCGTCGCCGTCCCGCTGTCGGTCGCTGGTCTGTTCCTGACCATGATCTGCCGTACCCTGGCTACCGCTATGGTTCACGGCATGGACGCCTGCGCCGAGAAGGGCGACTTCGCCGGCATCGAGCGTTGGCAGTACGCCGGCATCCTCATGCAGGGTGTTCGTATCGCCATCCCGGCAGTACTTCTGTGCATCATCCCGGCCGAGGCTGTTACCAACGCGCTTAACGCTATGCCCGATTGGCTGTCCGGCGGCATGGCTGTCGGCGGCGGCATGGTCGCTTCCGTCGGTTACGCCATGGTCATCAACATGATGGCCACCAAGGAGACCTGGCCGTTCTTCATCCTCGGCTTTGTCCTTGCTGCCATCCCTCAGCTCACGCTGATCGCCCTTGGCCTCATCGGCATCTCCCTTGCCCTCATCTACCTTGGCCTTAAGGATCTGGCCAAGCAGGGTGGCGGCATGGGCGGTGGCTCCGGTGACCCGCTCGGCGACATTCTGAACGATTACGAGTAGGAGGGGAGTGATACATATGGCAGAGAACAAGATTCAGCTCACCAAGGCTGACCGTAAGAAGGTTTGCTTCCGTCATCAGTTCCTTCAGGGCTCGTGGAACTACGAGCGTATGCAGAACGGCGGCTGGTGCTTCGCAATGATCCCTGCGATCAAGAAGCTCTACACCAGCAAGGATGACCAGATTGCCGCTCTTAAGCGCCACCTGGAGTTCTATAACACCCACCCCTATGTTTCCGCCCCCGTCATTGGCGTTACCCTCGCCCTCGAGGAGGAGCGCGCCAACGGTGCTCCGATTGACGATGTCGCCATTCAGGGCGTCAAGGTCGGTATGATGGGCCCGCTCGCCGGCGTCGGCGACCCCGCCTTCTGGTTCACCCTTCGCCCGATTCTGGGCGCACTGGGCGCTTCCCTGGCCCTGTCCGGCAGCATCGCCGGTCCGCTGCTGTTCTTCTTCGCGTGGAACATCATCCGTTACGCCTTCCTGTGGTACACGCAGGAGTTTGGCTACAAGGTCGGCTCCTCCATCGCCAAGGACCTCTCCGGCGGTCTGATGGGCAAGGTCACCGAGGGTGCTTCCATCCTGGGTATGTTCATCATCGGCGCCCTGGTCGAGCGCTGGGTGTCCATCTCCTTCACCCCGGTCGTCTCCAAGGTCACGCAGTCCGCTGGCGCCTATATCGACTGGGCCAACCTGCCCGCCGGTTCTGAGGGCATCAAGCAGGCATTGACGATGTACAGCTCTGTCGGTGCCAACGCACTCGACCCGGTGAAGGTCACCACGCTTCAGGCCAACCTCGATCAGCTCATCCCCGGCCTTGCCGCCGTGTGCCTGACCCTGCTGGTCTGCAAGCTCCTCAAGAAGAAGGTCAGCCCGATCGTCATCATCCTGGCTCTCTTCGCCGTCGGCATCATCGGTCGCGTCTGCGGCTTCATGTAAGCACGTTTCGGCTTAAGACCGAGAATTGCTAGGCAAGGGCTTTTGAGCCATTGAAACGGACCGCACCCGGTGGGTACACTGGATGCGGTCCGATTGTTTTATTTGGAGGGCGAGGCGCGCATGGCGCAATCTCAGAACAGCACGGTCGATCTGGCAACGCCGGCAACCTGCCTGATGGGGCTTACCAGTCACGGTAACGTAATGGTGGGCAATAAGGCGTTCGAGTACTATAACGAGCGCAATCCCGAGGATTACATTCAAATCCCGTGGGATGAGGTCGACTACATCGCCGCCGAGGTTTTGCGCGGCACCAAGAAGATTACGCGTTTTGCTATCTTCACCAAGGACAACGGCCACTTTACGTTTTCGACGCGCGACGATAAAGAGACGCTTCGCGCGGTCCGTAAGTACGTCGACGAGGATAAGCTCGTGCGTTCGCCCGACTTTATCGATGTGACGGCCAAGGGCGCCAAGAGCATCCCCTCCGTTATCAAAAACCTTTTCCACAAAGGCAAGTAGTCATTAAAGAGCGCCCCCTCAAAGTGGGGCGCAGTCTCCCATGTGGCTCGATCGGGAAAGTGCATCCCAGTTCGAGCGTCGATTCCGGGATGTAGTTTCCGGAACGGGGTCGTTTGGGAAACCGTGTCCCGTTTCGAGCCGAAATTCTGGGTCACAGTTTCCCAGCAAGGTCTCATGGGGAAAGTCTGACCCAGAATTTGCCTGGATAGTGGGACGCACTTTCCGGAGGGCTGTTCCACCGCAACTTCGAAGAGTGGCTATACGTTGCATTACAGCGGCGTAAATCTGCTACACTAGTACAGCATGCCTCCGTAGCTCAGGGGATAGAGCACCGCTCTCCTAAAGCGGGTGTCGACGGTTCGAATCCGCCCGGGGGCACCAGAGATTTGTCGAGCCCGGTACACCGTCACGGTGCCGGGCTCTTCTGGTTCATGCCATGTCAAAAACGAAGCGCCCGCTTGCTGGGGGAGCAAGCGGGCGCCTGTGAGCGAATATGTTTGCGGCGAGAGCCGTAATGAGCGGTTGGGTTGCGACTAGTTGGTCGTACCGGAATCGTCGCCCGTGCTCGTGCCTGAACCCGAACCCGAGCCAGAAAGTGCAACCGTCAGCGTAATCGTGCTGTCGGTGGACTGTTTGCCGGTGGGGGAGACGCCCGTAACGGTGGCGTTTTCATTGCCGCTCACGGGGTTGCCGTTCTGATCGCAGAATGCGATGTTGTAGAACCCGGCGTTGTTGAGCGCGGTGACGGCCGCGGAGATGCTCTTGCCGTACAGGTTGCCCGGAACGCTGGCCTTGCCGGACTTCTTGGCAATGACGACGGTAATCGTGGCGCCAGGCTTCTGCTTGCCGCTGGGGTTCCAGCTAATCACGGTGCCCTCGGTAACCGAATCGTTCTCCTGGTAGCTCACGTCGACGCCAAAGCCTGCCATATCGAGGGCGTTGCGCGCCTGGGCCTCGGTCATGTCGGTCAGATCGGGGACGGAGGTGGTGTCAGGACCGCTGGAGACCTTGTACGAGATGGTCGTGCCCTTCTCGACTTCCTTACCGGGTTCGGTGCCCTGCTCAAAGACCTGGCCCTCATCGGCCTCGTTGGCCTCCTCGGAGGCGTTGCCCTTCAGGCCAACGCTTGCCAGCGCGGCTTCTGCCTGGTCCTTGGTCAGGCCGACAAGCCGGGGAACCTCAACCTTCTCGGAGGGCTTGGGGCCCTTGGAGATTACCAGGTTCACCTTGGTGCCCTTGGCCTTCTTGGTTTTGCCGTTGGGCGTCTGCTCGGCGACCTTGCCCTCGTCGATATCGTCGTTGTAGCTTTGGTCGATGGTGCCGACCTCGAGGCCGGCTTCCTTGATCTGCTCGACGGCAGTCTGCTGGTCCTTGCCCAGTACATCGGGAACGGTGACCTGCTCGCCGCCAAAGAGTCCTGTGGCAAATGCCACCACGATGCCGATGACGGCAACGGCTGCCACCACGGCGGCGATGATCTTGTTCTTGTTGGATTTGGGCTTTTCGACCTCGTAGGAGCCGGTGGAGCCCGAAACCGAGCTACGGGCGGTATTCTGGCCGCTCACGCCCGAGACGGGACGCACCATGGCGCGCGTCTGATCGGAAAGCTCGCGAGTCTTGGTGGCGCCCAGTTCACCGGGTGCACCGATGATGCGCGTGGGCTCCGAGATGTTGACGGCACGGCCCGACAGGTAGCTGTTGAGCACCTGACGCAGCTCGTCGGCGGTCTGGAAGCGGTTTGCCGGGTCCTTCTCCATGCACTTGAGGATGATACGCTCAAGGTCGGCGTCGACACCGGAGTTGATCTGGCTCGGCGGAATAGGCAGCTCGTTGACCTGCTTGAGTGCGACTGAGATGGCGTCATCACCGTCAAAGGGCACGCGGCCGGTGGCGCACTCGTACATCACGACGCCCAGCGAGTAGATATCCGAGGTGGGGCCGAGGTCCTGACCACGGGTCTGCTCGGGACTGACGTAGTGGGCGGTTCCCAGCACGTTGTTGTCTTGCGTGAGGTGGCTGTTCTTGGCGCGCGCGATGCCAAAGTCCATCACCTTGATGTTGCCGTCGGGCAGCACCATGATGTTCTGCGGCTTGATGTCGCGGTGGATGATCTCGTGCTTGTGGGCGACCGAAAGCGCGGAGCTGATCTGCGAGCCGATCTGGGCGACCTTCTTGGGGTCGAGGGCGCCGTGGCTCTTGATGCCGCTCTTAAGGTCGGTGCCGCGCAGGTACTCCATGACGATGTAATAGGTGTCGCCGTCCTTGCCCCAATCGTAGACGCCCACGATATAGGGGGAGGAGAGACCGGCTGCTGCCTGGGCCTCCTGCTTAAAGCGTGCGGCGAAGGTTGCGTCGCCAGCATACTGCGGCAGCATGATCTTGACGGCTACCGTGCGGTCGAGGACCTGGTCCTGCGCACGGAAGACGGTCGCCATGCCGCCTGTCCCCACCTTATCCTTGAGGAGGTATCTTCCCCCGAGGACCCTCTGTTCCATTCCTGCTCCTAACATAACTATTCGCTCAACGATGTGTGTAGTACCTACGATGTGGCCGCTGGGGCCGTGTGGCGCGTTGCCGCTAACTCTTCGGCCGCGGCGCGCCTCGGGTGTCCGATTCAATCATGGGCATCACGCTCCCTGTGCGGCGAGCGCCGCGGTCAGGACGATGCCGGCAATCTTGGCCGCCTTGACGTCGTGTTTGTCGTAATCCTCCAAGGCCACCGAGATGGCGACCGTGGGTGAATCGTAAGGTGCAAAGCCAACGAACATCGAGTTGACGTTGGTGCCGCCGGTCTCGGCCGAGCCGGTCTTGCCGGCGACCTTGACGCCGGGGACCTGGGCATCGGTGCCGGTACCGGACTGGACGACGGCGAGCATGGCCTGCTTGACCTGGTCGGCCGTGGCGGAGCTGACGGCCTGACCCAGCGAGCGGGACTGCGTGGTCTTGACCACAGTTCCGTCCGGGGCGAGTACCTGGGCTACAAAGTACGGGTCCATGACCACGCCACTGTTAGCGATGGCGGCGGCAATCACGGCGTTTTGCATGGCGGTGGTCTGCGGGCCGGGCGTGTGGTCCATGCCGACAGGCTGGCCGGCGCCGGCCCAAGCGGTCTCCCACTCGGTCATGAGCGACGGGTCTGCCATGATGGAGGCCGCGGAGGTCAGGTCCTGGCCGAGCTTTTGGCCGTAGCCAAAGGCGTTGGCAAACTGCACGAGCGTGTTTGCGCCAACTTCGTTTGCCACCTGGCCAAAGACGACGTTGGAGGACACGGCAAAGGCCTGCTGCAGGCTGATGGTGCCGTAGCTCTCGTTGGCATAGTTGGTGACCGGTGCGTTGCCGATGTCCATGGAGCCGGGCGCCTGGTAGGTGCTGGTAAGGCTGGCGGTGCCGGTCTCGAGTGCCGCGGAAAGCGTAACGACCTTAAACGTGGAGCCCGGCGTGTACAGCGCGTCCATGGCGCGATTGTACATAGAGCCGTCCTCGCCGCCGCCAGCCTGCAGTAGGGCGTCGATGTTGGTGTTGTCGTAGGTGGGCGAGCTGGCACATGCGAGCACCGCGCCGGTACGCGGGTCGATGACCACTACAGCGCCCTTAAAGCCCTTGAGTGCCTGCTCGGCCGCCGTCTGGATGCGCGAGTCGATGGTGAGCTTGGCGGTGTTGCCCGGCTGGGTCTGGCCCGCGAGCGACGCGATGGCGTTGTTCCAGCTGGAGTAGTCCTTAGAACCGGTGAGCGTGTCGTTCATGACGCTCTCGATGGCGGTGGTGCCATACTGCTGGCTCACGTAGCCAACCACGTGCGCTGCCAGGTTACCGTTGGGGTAGGAGCGTACGTAGGTGCCGTCCTCCTGCTGCAGCGACTCGGCCAGCGTCACGCCGTCGGACGTGATGATGGAACCGCGCTGGATGTACTTGGAGCGGGCGATGGTGTGGTTGTTGGTCGGCATGTCCTGATAGTCCTTGGCCTTGATGACCTGGACATAGGTGAGGTTGCCGATAAGGATGGCGAATAGCGCCGTAAAGGCGAGCACCGCACGGGTTAGACGGTTGGCGAGCGCAACGCGGCCGAGCACACCGGATTCAGGCGTGTCGAGCAGGCGACGGCGCATGCGCGAGCCGACGGAATGGCTGCCTGCCGCTGCCGTAGGAAGACGAGGTGGCAAAGCGCGTGCCCGTCGGGGCGGCGGCAGATGCGACCTGATCATCGGTGATGGCGGCCATAGTGCCGGTGCCGGTAAGCTCGGCCTCGCGTCCGGTCGCCTCGTCACCGGCGCGCAGCAGGAGCGCGACGATGATAAAGCTTGCCAGCAGCGAGGAACCGCCCTGGCTCATAAAGGGTAGGGTGACGCCGGTCAGCGGGATCAGGCGGGTAACGCCGCCCACGATTAAAAAGGCCTGGAAGCTGATGGCGGCCGTAAGGCCCGTGGCGCTAAAGGCGGCGAGGTCGGATTTAGCGCGGGCAGCCGTGGTGAGGCCACGCACGGCAAAGAGCATAAACAGGATGAGCACGGCGCCGCCGCCCAAAAGGCCCATCTCCTCGCCGATGGCCGAGAAGATAAAGTCGGACTCGACGACAGGGATGTTGTTGGCCATGCCGTTGCCGATACCAACACCGACCAGACCGCCATCGGCAAGCGAGAAGAGCGACTGGACGATCTGGTAGCCCTGGCCCTGGGCGTCCTTAAACGGATCGACCCAAACCTGGAAACGCACCTGAACGTGAGACAGGAACTTGTAGGCGCCCACGGCTCCAACGGCTAAGAGCGCAAGGCCGATAACGACATACGAGAATCGTCCCGTGGCAACGTAGAGCGTCAGCAAGAAGATGGTGTAGAACAGCACGGCCGAACCCAGGTCGCGTTCGAAGACGACGACGAGCAGGCACACACCCCACACGGCAAACAGCGGCAGCAGCAGTCGCAGGCGAGGGATCTTAAAGCCCAGGATCTTGCGGTTGGAGATGGAGAGCAGCTCGCGGTTCTCGGCCAGGTACCCGGCCAGGAACAGCACGATAAAGACCTTGGCGAACTCGCCGGGCTGGATGGTAAAGCCCGCGATGCGAATCCACAGCTTGGAGCCCGAGATCGTGGTGCCGATAAAGATGGGCAGCATCAGCAGAATGATGCCGATGATGCCAAAGGTGTACTTGTAGCGCATAACCACGTCGAGGTTTTTGACCAGTGCAAGCGTTCCCACCATGAGCGCCACCGAGACAAACAGGATGATGAGCTGTGAGATGGCGAGAGCGGGGGCGAGGCGTGTCACGAACGTGATACCGATGCCCGAAAGTATAAATACGATGGGTAGGATGGCGGGGTCGGCGCCGGGCGCCAAGATGCGCACGGCGATATGTGCCGCGGCGAAGGCGGCAAAGAGGCCGATCGGCACGGCGAGCGTCTCAAAGGAGATGGCGGCGCCCGCGGTGAGCACGTACATCGCATACAGCAGGATGACGGGGAACGCCGAGGCGATGAGCAAGAGCAGCTCGGTGTTGCGGCGACTCATAAGCGGCACTCCCTTTCTAGTTCTTTTCGGAGGCTTCGGCCTCGGCGGACTGTTCGGCGGTTTTCTCGGAATCTGATTCGGAGGTCGATCCCTGATTGGTGTTGTCGCGAATCGTTTGCGCGTCAATCACCTGGCGGGTCTGCTCCTCGTCGATCTGGTGGCGGTACTTGGATATCGTGTCCTGCGCATCGTCGACACTTGTTTGCGGAATGCCCGCCTTGAGGCGGTTTTGCGTGTCTTCGGGCAGGTCGGACAGCTTAATACTGGTTTCGCTTTCGAGCCAGTGGAGCTTGAGTCCGAGTGGCTTGCCGGGCAGGCCGCGCCAGACGGCGACATTGCCCTGGTAGGTACCCAGGTAGTACGAGCCGGTGACACCCGTGTAGGCCCAGATGGAAGCCGCCAGCACCAAGACGAGACCTAAGACGACGCCGATGGTGACGTTGCGGCGACGCACGAGTTGCGCCTCGCGCATAACGCCATCGTCAACCAGGTCAACGACTACTACGGTCACGTTGTCGTGGCCGCCGGCGGCAAGCGCCGCGTCCACTAGGTTGTCGACGCAGATTTGCGCGGTTGAGGACTGCGTGGCGATGTTCTCGATATCGCTATCGGGAATCATGCTCGAAAGGCCGTCGGAGCACAGGATCAGACGGTCGCCTTCCTCGATATGCAGAGTGAAGTGGTCGGCATACATAGCGGGGTCCGAGCCCAGCGCGCGGGTGATGACCGAACGGTTGGGGTGGACGCGAGCCTCGTCTGCCGTAATCTCGCCGGCGTCCACGAGCTCCTCCACGTAGGAGTGGTCGCGGGTCACGCGGATGAGCGTGCCCTCGTGGAGCAGGTAGGCGCGAGAGTCACCCACGTGGGCGATGGCGAGCGTGTCGTTTTCGATATAGGCGCAAGTGGCTGTGCAGCCCATGCCGGGCTTGCCCAGGCCGTTCAGGGCCGCCTCGATTACGGCGGCGTTGGCTGCCTCGACGGCTGCGGCCAGGCGTGCTGCGTCGGCGGACTGCGGGGCCGTCTTGGCAATAGTCTCGACGGCGATGGAAGAGGCTACCTCGCCGGCGGCGTGACCGCCCATGCCGTCGCATACGCAAAAGAGCGGCGACTGCACCAGGTAGGAATCCTCATTGTGCGGGCGCACACAGCCAACGTCGGAGCGGGCGCCCCACATGAGTTGCGTGGTGGTGCCGGCATCATAGGTCGAGTCGGTCTCGATGCGTTCCTCGGTCAGGGGCTCAAAGCTCATGGTCGAGCCGGGGTCTTTGAGCTTGGCCTCAACGGCGGCAACGTCGATCTCGGCTGTGTCACCGGGAGAGACGGTGTCGGTCTCGGCGTTTGATTCGGAATCGCCGGTGTCCGGGGAGCCGGGCTCCTCGGACGCGCGGGCGGTCGACTCGTCGTCTTGCGGGCTGACGTCTATAGGCTCGGGTGTCGCAAAGTGCGACGGCGCGGGCGTGCTTTGCGACTGGGCGGCGGGCTCGGCCACGGTATCGGACTCGCTTGCGGGCGCAGGCTGCGGGGCCTTGGGTGCAGGGCCGTCCTCGGGGGATGGCCCCGCTTCGGGCGCCGGCGTAGACGCGGGCGCAACCTCGGATGCCGGGGCTATGGGAAACGCCGGCGCGGCGGGCTCGGGTGCCGCAAACACCGCAGCACTCTCGTTGATTGCCGCGGCGACGGGCTCTGCAAAGTGAGCCGGCGCCGGGGTTGCTTCGGGCGCTGTGGGCTGTTCCGCAGCATGTGCGCCGATGGGCGCCGCTACGGCATCCTCTTCGTCTTCGTTATCGGCGAGATCAGAAATATCATGCGTTACATGCGAAAGAGGCAGGGAGAACACGGTGTCCTCGGGCTCCACGGGTGCGGAGCCCGCCGGAGCGGCGTGGGCCGGCGCAGCTGTGGCGGCGGCCGGTGCCTCGGTCATAGTTGCGGACTTGTTCTCCTCGTCGATCATCGACGGTTCACCTTCATGACCACGTCGCCAATCTGGACTTCGTCGCCCTCACGCAGCGTCGCGGGCTCCACGAGCTGGCGGCCGTTGACGAGCGTGCCGTTAAGCGAGTTGAGGTCCTCGATGATGAGCGCCGGGCCCTGCAGCGAAAAGCGCGCATGCGAGGCCGAGACGAACGGTTCGTTGATGCAGATGTCCGAAGATGGCGAGCGACCGACGATGACGGGGCCGAGCATGTCTACGTGGATGCCACGGATGCCGCGCGGGCCCTTGTCCACATCGATCGTCCAGATAGCCGAGTCGCGGCGCTGTCCGCGAACAAGTCCCACGCCGGTCTTCATGACGGCGAACAGGAAGATATAGAGCAGGGCGACCAGGACGATGCGGCCTGCAAAAAGGACGATATCGATGTTCATAAGCGACTATCCCCTAAATTCAAAGGTGCTCAGGCCAAACGTCAGTAGATCGCCGTTGCGCAGCGGGCAGCGCGTAATGCGGCGGTTGTTGACGAGCGTGCCGTTGGTGGAATTGAGGTCCTCGATCGACCAATCCGAGCCCGTAAAGGTGAGCTGGGCGTGGCGGCGCGACACGTTGGGGTCGCGCAGGGCAATGTCGGAAACTGAGCGCTCGCGACCGATGGTCACCTGTGCGGAGGTGATGCTATGGCTCTCGCCGCTCACGACGTCGACGAGCTGGGCGAGCGGGCGCTGCGGGGCGCGAGTGCTCGCCATGTTGGAGGCGATGCCGGCTGCGGCGCCTAGGCCCACGGCGGCACCGGTCGCGGCGGCTCCGCCCATGCCGGCAAGCGCGTCGCGCGAGACGGTCTGCGGCACCGGGATAGGAGCGGCGGGGTCGGGGACGCTAGGCGCGAAGGGGTCTGCTACGGCAAGCGGGTCGGGAGCGGCGGCGCGAGGCGTCGGCTGCTGCTGGGGCATGGCGGCGGGGCGCTGCTGCTGCGGGGCAGCAAACTGCTGCTGGCCGGCGCGCGGGGCGCTGGCGGCACGGCTTGCCGCGGAGTTGTTTTGGCCCAGACCGTTTTGATAGGCGCGCTCTTCTTCGTACAGGCGGCCGAGCGTGGGGGCATCGACGTTCTCGGCAAAGACCGAGAACTTGCCGGCACGCAGCTGCGGATCGATCATAAAGCGCACGAGGGGCTCACCGACAAAGACATAGCGGCGCTTTTCGGCCTGCGCTTTCACAAACTCGCGGACCTCGCGCGAAAGCTCGGGGTAGAACGGGGCGAGCATGGGATCGTCGTCGGCGGCGATCAGAATGGTATAGAGTGCCGGCGCGGTGTTGACGCCGTTGATCACCAGAGTCTGATCCTCCATGTCGCGAGCGGCCTGCTTGGCAAGCTTCTTAAAGGAGAACGGGGCACGGGTGGCACCGAAGATGCCGGCCACGTGGTCCTCGAAGATGTTCAGGAAGTTCACGAAAGATCACTCTCCGTATAGGTTCTTTGGTATCCGAGCAAATATAGGCATATCCCAACGATTATAGAGGATAGGGTTCCCGCAACCGCCGCCTTGGCGACGACCGCGGCTGCAAGGCTGGCAATTTCCATATGGTGTGCAAGACAGGATGCCGCTGCGCAGCCGATGCCGGTGACGGCGATGGCGGTGATTGCGGCAAGGTTTGAGCCCTGATCGGCACGCTTGGCATGGGCATTGAGCAGCGCAGATGACGCCGCAGCAGTTGCCGCTACCAGCACAAAGGCAGCCCAAAGGAGTGGGTCTCCCAGCGCTGCGGCAACGTTACCGAGCCCCAGCACGCCTCCGGCTGAAAGCGCGACCGTGGCCAGACGGGCAAAAAGTGCGCCCATGCCCGTTGCCGCGGCGGCGCTTGCCGGGCCGAGCCAAAATGACGCGACGCCGGCGGTGACCCCAGCTGCCAGGAAGGTATTGCCGGTCAGACAGCCAAGCGCGAGTGCACAGGTGAGTGCGGCGCTCGCGGCAGCCTCGGTGCGACCCCAGGCGATCCACCAACCGGACATGGCGGCGGCAAAGATCACCGCGACGGGCAACATCGACAGGATGCCCTGTGCCTGCATGGTGGCGTTTGCCATGAGCACCAAAAAGCCCACAGCCGAGATGGCCGAGCCAATCTGGGGGGCCAGGCCGGCCGCCGCTCCGATCGCGATAGCCGCAATGACCAGGCCGGGAAGCGCCGCGACCCCAGCCGTTTGCATCAGCAAAAAGCTAAAGGTGCCGCACGCTAGCGCCGAGATGGCGCGCATGGTGTAGTCGCGCGCATGGATCCAGCGCGTGCCCGCCCAGCCGAGTGCGGGGTCGACCTCGATGGCGTCGTCCTCGTAGTACGACGGCTCGATATCGTCGAGCTCCTGCTCGTCATCCGAAAGCTCGCCAACCATTTGCTCCAAGCTGCGACGACCCTCGCGTACGCTGCCCAGACCGGCAAGGAGCTGGTCGCAAAATGCCTCGATGCTGTTGGGGCGGTCCTGCGGCATGGGGGAGAGCGCGCTCATGAGCGCGCTCTCGGCTCCCGGGGGAAAGTGTGGTATCAGCTCGCTGGGATAGGTGGCGCCGCCGATGATACGGTCGAGCGAGTCGGCGGGCGTGGCCGCCATAAAGGGAGCGCTGCCGCACAAGCCCTCATAGATAACGCAGGCAAGGGCAAAGACATCGGCGCGCTCGTCGACCGTGCCGGTCTCGATATCGAGCTGCTCGGGCGGCATGTAGCCGATGGTGCCGCCGCGCGAGCCGCCAAAGCCACCGGCGGACGACAGCCGCGCCATGCCAAAGTCGGTGAGCTTTACATTGCCCGAGTGGTCGATGAGCACGTTGGCGGGCTTAATGTCCAGGTGGAGTACGCCATTACTATGGGCGAAGGCGAGCGCCTGGCCCAGGGCATCGGCAATGGCCGCGGCCTCGTCAAAGGTAAGTGAGTGGCCGTCCACGCGATGCAAAAACTCGGCCAGCGACATGCCGTCGACATATTCCATAACCAGGTAGGCATAGGCTGTGTCGTGCGTAAAGTCGATAACCTGCACGATATTGGGATGTTGAAGCATAGCGGCAGTGTGCGCCTCGCGCAGGACATCCATGATGTCGCTGGCGGGCATGCCGGCGCCGTTGATAAGGGGGATGCGCTTAATGGCGACGCGGCGGCGCAGGTGCGTGTCGCGGCAGATCTCGATGGAGCCAAAACCGCCGGTCGCAAGTGTCTCGAGCGGCTGGTACCGCTTGAGCAGCTCGCGAGAGCTGGTGCCCTCCAAAGGAACGTCCGGCGAGAACCGGGCGGTATGTTGCGAGAAAAGCGGCATGGCCAACCCTCGTGCGTTTAAAGTTCGTTTGCGAGTGGCGGGCGCGGAGCCGAGCCGTTCGCGGTGGCATAGATGCTGCTAGTGTAACACGCTCGGGCAGATGGCGAGGATAGCGGGATGCGAGGTGGCCCGATCGATTCGGCCCGTTTCGGCTCGTTTGGAAAGCGCATCTCAGTTTTCAGCCAAATTATGGGATGCGCTTTCCAAATGGGGTGGGCTGCGGAAACTGCATCCCAGAATATTGCCCTGGAACGGGATGCGCTTTCCGAACCGGCGTCCAAAAGGAAACCGCATCCCGCTTTGATGTGGGGACTGCGAACAAAAGCCGGACCGTGATCTGGCGCGGATTGGAGTTCGCCTGAATCATTGATGCTGGCTGGTGTGAGAACAGAGATAAACGAGCGGCTCGAGCGATATAATGACACGCTATGGAGGCCGTATGCTCTTTTCCCGCCGTTCTGCTACATTTGCCTGCGCCATTGCGCTTGTCGTAATGGCGGTCACCCCTTATCACCGGTTTTCATCTTCAATCGGCCTAGCGTCAGGTGCAATGACCTGGCTCGTTATCCTGGGCGCATGCCTCGCGGCGTTTGTTCATGGTGCTGCGCTATGCAAGGGGGGAATGAGAAGGCCGAGGCATCTCGGTGCCATCGGTGTTTTCCTTGGTGTTATTGCAACGGTTCCCGAATGGGCCGACCTGGCTTTCTATGCTCGCGGAGACTCTATTCCAATCGTGTTTGCACCGATTTGGTTGTTACATGGCGTTTCGTGTGTCTCGTGCTTTGTTGGGTCGCTGCTTCTCTCATATGTTATTTGGGGCACGGCGGACTCTCCTTTGACGCAGAGGTCGACACGGACTGACGAAAGGGAAACTCGTCACCCGCAGGACGCGATTTTTACAGAAACAATAGCCGTCATGTCTTGCCTGCTGTTTTGCTGTCGAGTTTCATGGAGAGTCGTTCCCGAGCCATGGGGGATGCCCCCTGTAACGGCCGCGTCAATTGGCCTTGCGCTTTTAATTCCGTTGGTCTATCTCGCATTGACTGTGGCCCCGCCGTTTTGCCGCCCTCGTGCCTTTGGCCATGGGCGGCGCGACGTGTTTGCCTGTTCTGTGCTCGTAGCAGTTCCTATTGGTCTTATTCCGGCTGTTGAGGCGGCATACTTCGCAAGCGATGCCGTGGTCATTGCATTGCTGGCGATGGGGTCCGTTATCGCTGCTGCCTTCGTATGCATGTTGCTAAGGGGGAAACGGGACAACAATTCGGATATCGCCTGTGCGTCCGACACATTCGATGCGGGGGTGTTTTCCCCTGCCCTGTCGCCTAGAGAAGAGCAGTTTGTTCGACTGCTGCTCAAAGGGAAAACGCCGGCGGAAATTGCCAAGGAGACGGATACGAAGCCATCGACGGTGCGGACAACGCTTCACCGAGCATACGGGAAGGCGTCGGTTGCGGGCTCACGCGAGCTCGTGGCGCTGTTTGCGGGTGAGGGCGATACTGTAGGGCATGAGCTACCGCAGCGGCATGCTGACGATATAGTGGCATCAGCTCGAACGCGCCGGCTGTTTCGATACCTGCTCACATTATTCTTTATCCTCCTTGCGGCGGGGCCCTTGGTAATGGCGGATAGCGATTGGGGGTCCGGTGTTTCGCGGGCTGTCGCCTTTTCCCTCTTAAGCTACGCATTGGGTCTCGGACTGCTTCTGTCGCTACGCTACGCGGGTGGAAAAGCGAATCGTGGCGCTGCGCTGGATAGAGCGGGTGAAGCGATTTGGCTCGGAAGCCCGTACGTATGGGCGGTGCTATCTGCTGTGGAATGGTCTTTTATCTATATCGCGGCATTGATGTGCATACGCGTTCCGTTGATGGCTGTGCCGGTCCTGTTTTGCGGCGTGGCGTCTACGGCTTCGCTCGCTGTTGGGCTGCGTCCGTTTAAGGTGCATGCCCATGCTCGGGCTATCGTGCCGTTGGTGTCAATGGGCATGGTTGCCTTAATCTATGCGGTCGCTAGGGGGCGAATCCATGGACTTGCGGTGCTGACGGGGGTGCTGCTCACATATATAGTGATGCGAAGCTGTCCGCAGCGCAAAATGCTTGGGATATGGATGCTTTGCTTCGGGGCGACGGCTCCTGTTTGGGCTGTCTTGCTCAATATGGTGCAGGATCTGACGGTTTTCGAGCCGTTGTTCCTCGCGTCGTTGTTGGGGCAAAGTTCGGCTGTCAATGTCGTCGTGGCAACGGTGATTGTTTGCTGGTCTGTGCCCATGTTCGTTACGCACATCGCGCTCGCCCGCTCGGTTGAGGACGAGAAGGCCGTCTTGGAGTACCGGGCGAACGGGTCCACCGAAACGGCCCGCGTGCGCCAGCTGGCCCTGCTTACGTCGCGCTCCCTTTCTGATGTTCAGTCGCAAATTTTGCTGATGACGGCAGAGGGGGCAACGACAAAGGCCATTGCGGAGGATGTCGGTTACGCTGCATCTACGGTGCAAGCGCTGCGGTCTGCATCTTACCGCCAGTTGAAGATCAAGAATAAGGCGGAGCTAATTTTATTGTTATCGCAGGTAAATAACGTGTAAACGCCTGAGCAATCAACTCAATAGCGGGTGTTTACAGACATCTTTCTCTATTCATGCGAAAGTTGCCGTGCGTCGACGCATTGTTAACCGCTTTTGATTGGAGAAGGCCATGATTAAGCCAAGGAGCGCTATTGCTCGAATCGGAGTCGGCTTGGTGATTGCAGCTGGTCTGTCCCTAGGGGTTCCCGCTGCATCGTTTGCACAAGAGGAGTTTGACACCTCTCAGGTTTCCAGCATTACTCAAAACGCCGATACGGGAATTACGACCTGTACGAACAATGCCGATAAGGCATTTAGTTTTCAATGTGCCGGGACGAGTGCAACTGGCTACCGTCAAAAGGATGATTCCTCATCGCTCTATCTGGATATCCAGGGCCATACGGGAAATCCGCTTCGGTTATATACAGACGGTGCGTATAACACAAGCGGTAGCGGCAGCATGAATTGTACTCAGGGAACGTATCGTTCGAATCACAAGGGACAGTGGGAAATGTATAACCTCGTCCGTGAGAACGGGCGATCTGCGGCGCGACTGACTGCATGGGCGGAGTCTGGCTACGGCACTGTTATTGGTGTATGGAGCCCCGACTGCGTCGGGCATTTCCACAAGCTTCCCGCATAGTTGTTTGAAATGGCTCCCTTCCGGCTTTCTGGGTCGGAAGGGGGAGGAGGACGTATGAACCAAAAGCTCGCAAGATACGAACTGTCGAAAACGATTAGACGTCCAGCTTTTATCCTTGCTCTCTTGATTGCGGTCGCAGTTGCAATAGCTGCCGCGCTGGAGCCGTGGGCAAATTTGGAAAAAGAGCGCCACAACCTTCTTTCTTTTGGTTACGGCGTTGGCGTGCAAGCCGAAAATTATCTCGGTCAAACACGTGAAAGCAGCTTCGGTAACTGGATTGTTGTGAGCGCGAACGCGCCACTGTCTGCGTCGGTGTTTTTCTATGTACTGCCCCTGCTTGCAATGTTGGCTGGATCTTGGTCGTGTCTCTTTGAGCGTTTGAGTGGTTATGACATGCAGATATGCACGCGCGTTTCCAGAAAGGCGTACGTGAACGTAAAGATGCTGTCTGCTTTCCTCTCCGCGTTTACAGTGACTGCCATTCCTCTGCTCGTCAATTTCCTGATCGTCTCGATGCTTTTTCCTGCGTATCTTCCTCGGGTCGATGAGTCGACTTACGTAGGACTTTACCTGCATAGCTACTTCTCCGGTCTATTTTATTCGCATCCTTTGTCATATGTGCTCGCATACACGCTGTTCGATGCTGTCACGCTCGGGACTTTATCCATGGCTGTAACTGGCTTCTCAATTTTGTTTCGTAGCAGAATCAAAGCGATAATTGTCCCGTATCTGCTAATGGTTGCGTGGCATTTTGCAAATGGCTGGATCTTCGGCGTAATGGCTTGTGTGGGGTTTAACTGCAATATCCTCAACAGCATCAGGTCGGAATCGCTGAATAACTGGCCAGACATTCGAGCCGGTTTTGCGGAAATCATATTATTGACCCTTGCTTCGTTGGCTTTTTCTGGGGCGTGGAAAAGACGCGAGGTGGTCTGATGCTGTTTAGGCTGGTCGCCGCGGACCTGAGGACCGCTTTGAAGAAGAACATCATCACTTTTATTGCAATTGCGGCAGTGACCGTTGCGAACTTGGTGTACGCCTACGGATTGTCTTCTGTGTATGGGGTTAGAACGGATGCCTTGGGGTTTGCGGATAATCTTGCGCTCGTGTTTGCCGGATCTGCTCCGTTTGAGCCTAGGCCCGGGGTCATGTTTGTGCCTCCGCTAGGATGGCTATTTCTCATTCTGCTTATTCTCTATACAACACTCGACTATCCGACCGAATCGTTGCACGGGTTTGGTTTGCAAGCGCTTGTTCGATGCCGGGCAAGAACCCTTTGGTGGGTCTCGCGTTTTATCTTGGTGGCGGCAGTAACGGCATTTTCACTGCTCGTGGTGGTTTGCTCTGTTGTGATTTGGAGCTTGGTGGTGAGCTCCTCGTTCAGCGCGGTCATTCATGGTGAGTCGCTTCAACTGGCTAATTTGGCGCCGTGGTTTCTCAAAGCTGCCGAGGCAGATGCGCTGCCGTTTTTCATAGGTCTCTTATTTGCTTTTGAGGCGCTTGCGTTTGCGCAGGCAGCGGTTGGGTTTGTGCTTGGGTCGTCAGTCTCGTTTGTGGTTTTAATGAGCTACCTGATCTGCTCGGCATATGCACGACATTGGGCGCTATTGGGTAACGCCTTGATGCTGTTGCGCTGGGGTGGAATTGTCAAAGAGGGAATCGCGGCGGGCTCGAGTGTCTTGTCATCAATTGGGCTTATGTCGTTATGCCTATCGTTGGGTGGACTGTGGTTTCGAAGGGCCGACCTTATAGAAAAGGGGGACAAGATATGAGTGTGATCGTAAGGGGCGTATCGAAGCGCATGGGTAAAAACGATGTCCTGCGCAACGTGTCCATCGAGGTTGACCCTGGGACTGTGGTCGGGCTTCAGGGGATAAACGGTTCGGGTAAGACCATGCTCATGCGAGCGGTTTGCGGGTTGATCAAGCCTACCGAAGGCGAAATCTCTATCGATGGCCAAAGGCTTGGGGCGGACATCTCGTTCCCGCCGAGTCTGGGGATGTTGATCGAGGCGCCTTCCTTTTTGGGATATCTGTCTGGCTACGACAATCTGAAGCTCATCGCTCAGATCAAGGGCGTTGCCACCCCCGAGGACATTCGCTCTGCCCTGCGGCTCGTGGGGCTCGATGCAGACGAAAAAAAGAAGTTCCGAGCATACTCGCTTGGGATGAAGCAGCGTCTGGGGATAGCTGCGGCAATTATGGAGAAGCCGAAGCTGCTTGTTCTCGATGAGCCAACGAATGCCCTCGACGAAGCGGGCGTTGAAATGCTCAAGCGCGTTGTGGCGATGGCGGCATCAACGGGTCGTGAGGTCCTTCTGTCCAGCCATGACGGAGAGGTGCTCGAGGAACTGGCCGATCGGGTTTACTGCATGCGCGACGGTGCCGTTGTGAAAGTTCGGGAAAGGTCGTGAGCGCGATGAAGAAGACCCTGTGGACGAGAAGATCGGCGCTCGCGCTTTTTTGCTGTGCTGCTGCCGGCCTTGCGGGCATGAGGGTGAGCGTCGTTAACGGGAACCGGACGGTCATTCCTGAGAAATATTACGCGGAGGGCGAATGGCTCTCGATGGATGGAGCGTTTCTGGGGTCGAAGGATGTGGTGACTGATGGGTATTCGTTTTGCATAGACGGGGCAGAGTTGCTCACGCCGCGCGAGTATCTCAAACGAGCACATGACGATTATTCAAAATATGGCACCGTGGATACGAAAACGAGACTGAAGGATGCCGACATCACGTGCGTTATCGCCGTAAAGATGCGTGTCAGAAATAGGGATAATATCGACGGTGGAATCAAAGCGTATGTTTGGCATCTGGTTCCGGAGTCTGCGCCAAACTATGATTTTGTAGTCAATACCGATCTGATAACGCAAGCCATGCCGGTCCTTGGCGGCTCTGCTGCGTTTGCCGTGGAGGTTGGGGCAGAAAACGAGTTGCTCGTCCCATTTATGATGCAGAACACCAACGACTATTTCGAAGGTTACGAGACCGTCCGTTTTGAGAAAGCATTTCCCGGGACTTACACGATGAAGATGACCGATCTGCCGGAGCGGAGGCTCTTAAGGTTTGAAGTGAAATAGCTCGAGAGCAAGGCAAAACGGGTCCATTGGCGGTACGCGCGCCCGATTCCAGGCGCCCCGGCCCGGAATCGGGCGCGGGACGAGGCGCCTTCGGTGTCGGCCGGCCTACCGCTTCTTCTTGCTCTTCTTCTGCTTGCGCTGCTTGCCCTTGGTCTCCTGGGGCTTGTCGCCCTGTTTTGCTTCGGCAGCGGCCTTTTCTGCCTTCATCTTCTTGCGTTTGGTCTCGATGCGGAGTTTTTTGTTGATGCGCGCCTTAAGGAAGGGACCGAACTGCTCGGCATCGCCGCGGACAAAGGTGTCCTTAGGGATCGTCACGCCCTGGTCGGCGAACATGGCCACAAAGATGCGCTCGCCGTCGAGCACGTGGTCGAGCTTTTCAAACGGGAAGAACTGCGACTTGCCGCTCGTGCCCCAAACCATCAGGCCGTCCTCGTTGGCGGCGACGCGGCGATAGCGGCCACCCATGGACTCGTCGGCCTCAACGGCGTCGATAAAGTCGCGGGCGAGGGTGTGGTGCAGGTTTTTGCTCCACCAGGCCAAAAAGGCGCCGAATACGATCAAGACGACGCCAAACTTGATCCAGTTGCCGCCGGCCACCAGCATGCCGATGCCGATGAGCGCGGCAATTGCCGCGGCGACATACAGCGAGCCGCGACGCCTGGGCGAGGCGACCAGGCGGGCGAAGTCGGTGACGAGGTCGTTTTCGTATTGGTACTCGTTGAGGTACAGGATGCCGTCGTCGGCTGCGGCCTGCTCCTCGAGCGCGACCTCGACCTGGTCGGCTGCTTCGGAGGGAACGAGGTTGCTCTCTGCGTCTGCCATGCTCTTTGGACTCCTATCGCGGCGGGCTCGCCGTACGGGTTATTATGGAATGCAGTATGCCGTGCGACCGCATGGCCGCCGCGGCAACAAGACTCAGTATACCCGGGGGAGCACCCATGGAATCGTTGTACCGAAAGTATCGCCCGCTCACCTTTGACTCCGTGGTGGGCCAGCAGCATATCGTCTCGACGCTCGAGCACGCCATCACCGAGGGGCGCCTGTCCCACGCCTACCTGTTCTGCGGACCGCGCGGCACGGGCAAGACCACCATGGCGCGCATTCTGGCCAAGGCGCTGCTGTGCCGCAATGCCGAGGCGGCGCGCGCCGAGGGTGCAAGCGGCTGCATGCCCGACGGTACTTGCGAGGAGTGCGAGCTCATTGCCGAGGGTAACCACCCCGATGTCTACGAGCTCGATGCCGCCTCCCGCACGGGCGTGGACAATGTGCGCGAGGAAATCATCAACTCCGTCAACTTTGCCCCGGTGCGCGGCAAGTACAAGATCTATATCATCGACGAGGTCCACATGCTCACGACGGCGGCGTTCAACGCGCTGCTCAAGACGCTCGAGGAGCCGCCGGCACACGTGATCTTTGTGCTGTGCACCACCGACCCGCAAAAGATTCTGGAGACCATCCTCTCGCGCTGCCAGCGTTTCGATTTCCATCGCATCGGAAACGAGGATATCGAGCGTCGCCTGGCATACGTGTGCGAGCAGGAGGGCTTCGATTACGACGATGAGGCGCTGGCTATCGTGGCGCGCCATGCCAAGGGCGGTATGCGCGACGCGTTGTCCACGCTGGAGCAGCTGAGCGTCTTTGGCAACGGTTCTGTGCATGCGGACGACGCCCGCTCGCTTTTAGGCGAGGTTTCGGACCAGATTCTGGGCGAGTTTTCCCGCGCCATTGCCGATCGCGATGTTGCCGAGCTCTATGGACTGATCCGTGCGCAGGTCGAGGAAGGAAACGACCTGCTGGAGCTGACGCGCGACCTGGTGGCGCATGTGCGTGACGTGTACGTTGCCTGCGTTGCCGGTGCCCGTGCCGAGCTGTTTGAGGGCGGCTCCGAGCAGGCCGAGGCGCTTGCTGCCGAGGCCGCTGCCTTTGGCGAGCATCCTGCCGACCGCCTGGCCCGTGTGCTGACGGTGCTCGACGATGCCGCACTGGAGATGAGGGGCGCGAGCGACGTGCGCCTGGTGCTTGAGATCGCCTGCACGCGCCTGGCACGTCCCGAGGCCGATTTAACGATTGAGGCATTGGCCGAGCGCGTGGCCCGCTTGGAGGCCATGGTTGCCAACGGCGCCGTGCCGGCGAGCGTGGCTGCTGCTCAGGCCGCCGCGCCTGCAGCATCCGTACCCGCTGCTGCCCAACAGCCGACGCTAATTTCGGGCGCTCGTGCTGCCGCTCCGGCGGCATCCGCTGCCCCCGCTGCTACGTCCGCGCGCCAGGGCGGTATGCCTTGGGACCGTGGTGCTGCTGTTCCGGCTGCCCAGCCTGCGTCCCGTTCTGCGTCCGTGTCAGCTTCCAAGCCTGCAGCGCCTGCACCTCAGCCTGCGCCGACTCCGACGCCTCAGCCCGTTGCGGCTCCCGCGCCTGCCACCGCTCCGGCACCTAAGCCCCAGTCCAACAATGCCGCCCAGGTTGCCGCCACCGGTACTGCCGAGACGCCCGCGGTCGAGGATGCCGGAGAGCTGCAGCGCAAATGGGCCGAGGTTGTCGAGCGTGTCAAGGCGCGTCAGGCTTCCTACGCGGGGCTTTTGCTCAATGCCCGCGCCACGGCTGACGACGGCTCCAGGCTCACGGTCTCGTTCCCCGCGGGCTCGACCTTTGCCATCAAGATGCTTGGACGCGCCGACACGCAGTCGGTGGTCCTGCCGACAGTCAGTGCGGTCTTCGGTCGTCGTACCGTCGACTATGTCCTGGATGGGGGTGGCACGCCGGCTCCTCAACATGAGGAGCATTCTCCATCTGCACGGGCTGCGGTATCTGCGGACCCGCAACCCGTGTCCTCGGCGGCCCCTGCATCCTCGAGCGCCAGCGCGACGCAGCCAAAAGCAGCACCGATAGCGGCGCCGACCCCGTCGGCGCCTAAGCCCGTCATGGCCAAACCGGCTGCTCCGACACCCGCGCCCAAGCCTGCCTCGCCCGCGCCCAAGTCGTCTGACCTGGGCAAAGCCCCCTGGCTGCGCTCCGACAACCCCGCCGGCGCTCCTGCCACGGGCAAGCTCCCGACCGAGCCCGCGCCCCGAGCGCCCGAGCGCGCGTCCGCTCCCAAGGCTCAGCCCGCCGCGCCGTCTGCGCCATGGGAATCCGAGCAGGTTCCCTACGACGATGCCATGGTTGGCGGTTTTGTTGCCGATGCTGGTGGGGACGATCTGCCTCCGTTCGACGTGCCGGGTGCGGCGTCCGCGCCCAAGTCCGCTGCAACTGCCCCCAAAGAGGAGGACGCTCCTGCAGCTCCCTGGGAGTCCAACTCCGGTGCGGGCGGCCCCTTCGGCCATCAGGGTGCAGCCCCGAGCATCCCGCAGACCGAGGACGAGGCCAAAGCCCTCATCCGCAGCGTCTTCGGCCAGTCCACCATCTTCAAACCGGTGGAGTAGCTGTACAGGCGGGTATACTGCTCAAGAAGAGACGTCTTTGAACGGAGCGAGCTTATGATGTGGGAATATGTCCGCCTTGAGGACGATACGCAGGTTTCGTATTCCGAAGTCCGGGAGGACAACACGGTGAAGGTTGTTGTGGAGCGCCCGCGCGATTGGGGTTTTGACACGGCGGAGTGTATCTTGCCGGCATTCAATTGGGTGTCACATGAGGGCTTTAGCGAAGCGAACCTCAAAGAACTCGATGATTTCGTGCGCAACAATGCCCCGCTCATCCTGCGTTTTGCCTACGAAGGCGGACGAGTCTATGCCTAGTCTCTTCCGACTCGGCCATATATCACTTTCTTTTGTCCGGGCGCATCTGTATTTCGGACATGTGTAGTGTGGTGCCGCGTATATCGCATTCGAGCAGACAAGCGCGTGACGGTCGGCCTAGGATGCTGAGGTCGATACGATACGTCGCATGGCCGTCCGTGTACTCGACTTGCTCGGCGTTGACGGTTGCTCCGATTGTAAATAAAGAGCCCAGTTCGGCATCGACAATCTTGGAGTCCTTTATCTTGACCTTGAACTCTTGGTAGAGGGACGGGCTGTTGTAGTAAATGGTTCGAGTTCCGTCGGTGCACTCATCGGTCGCTTCCCATTTGACGACGGGCTGGTCCGAGCTGGCTATCAGCAGCTCTGCTCCAAAGGCTATAGCATGGGTGATGACAACCAGTAATGCCCAGCCGACAAAGAGATAGAGAACCACATATGCAACGGGGTGTTTTGAGCGGATGTTTTGGAGCGCGTCGGGGGCATTCATGGGGCACCTCCAAATTGCTATCTATGACAATTAAATTATACCCTGCCGCCATGTGCTTCGCCTCGAGCAGCGGTTTGGCATTTAGCTATTTAGTGGCACACATGAAATGCCGGATTCGGCTCTACTAGATTGAGTATGCGATATTATGCAACCTTGCATAATTCGGCCTTGCATAATCTTTGCGCGTGGTTTGTATTGGAGGACATGTATATCGACTGAGGTAGCGTGTCCGCCCCGCTTGCTTGCCCCGCGCCGTGGTACGATTTTTGAGTTTGAAAGTCCCGTCGCGCTCCGGCTGCCCTTGCAGCTTGTCGCGCGGCCGCACGTAAAGGAGCCATCATGGCCGGTATGAACATGCAGCAAATGATGAAGCAGGCTCGCAAGATGCAGGAGCAGCTTGCCGCCGCGCAGGAAAACCTTAAGTCCCAGACCGTCGACGCCTCTGCCGGCGGCGGCATGGTCAAGGTGACCGTTAACGGCGAGATGGAGCTCGTCAACCTCACCATCGACCCCGATGCCCTCGATCCCGAGGACGTCGATATGCTGCAGGACATGATCATGGCTGCCGTCAACGAGGCCGTTCGCGGCGTCAACGAGCTCGCCAACAAGCAGATGGGCGCCATCACTGGCGGCCTCAACATCCCGGGCATGCCGTTCTAAGACGCGCATATATATGAGTGCCAACCATAGCCTGCAAAAATTGCTCGATGAGCTGGGCCGCCTGCCGGGCATTGGCCCCAAGTCGGCTCAGCGCATCGCCTATTACCTGCTCGAGGCCGATGCCGAGGAAGCGCGTCGCCTGGCCGAGGCCATCCTGGAGGTTAAGCAGGAGGTTCACTTTTGCAGCCGCTGTTTTAACTACGCCACGGCCGACGAGTGCTCCATCTGCCAGGATTCGATGCGCGATACCACTCGCATTTGCGTGGTGGGCGAGCCGCGCGATGTCCAGGCGATTGAGCGCACGGGCAGCTACCATGGTCTCTACCACGTATTGGGCGGCGTGATCAGTCCCATGGACAAGATTGGCCCCGAGCAGCTGCACATTCGTGAGCTGTTGGCGCGCTTGGGGCACGAGGATATCACCGAGGTCATTATCGCCACCAACCCCAATATCGAGGGCGAGACCACGGCGAGCTACCTGGCGCGTACCATTAAGCCGCTGGGCGTTGAGGTGTCGCGTCTGGCGAGCGGCCTTCCCGTGGGCGGCGACCTGGAGTATGCCGACGAGCTTACGCTTGGGCGCGCCATCGAGGCCCGTCGCACGATTTAGGTGGCGAGCCTGCTCCTGCCGTATGTCTTCATCGCGACGCACGGGGTAGTCATAATTCTCCGTGCGACTATAAGTTTGTTGTGCAACAAAGATACTTTGTATCCGCTTATCGCATGGATGCTTCCATTCGCATCCTTAATTTGCTCATTCGTTGCGCAACCTTTTGGGTTCGCTGATACACTCAAATATGGATTCGAATGAATGCGCCGCTCCCGAGCGGCGTGTTTTTGTTGGAGGAGAACGCATGCGGCCCGGTGGCACTCAGACAAAGCGCGGCGCCGCGGTGCGCATGCGACGCCGACTGGGCTTGGCGCCTCGGGCGTACGCGCTGCTGTCGTGCTCGCTGGTGCTGGTCATAGCTGGCGTTTCTGCCTATGGCATGACCGTGCCGTCCATGATACAGGCACATGCCGCACGCGAACCGCGCGTAGGGCATGAGGTCAAAAGTGACCTGGGCACCACGACTGGATATGCTTGGGCAAGTGTGGTCGCGCATATTGTGTTTGGCACTGACGACGCGGACGGCACCGAGGCCCCGGACAACGAAGTCACGCTTGCCAATGGCAAAACCATCGTGCTCACCAACACCAAGATCATCGATCGGTTGTCCAACAATAGCGTGGCGGCAACGGTGAATAAGGTCGAGCAGCAGAAGGAGCAGGACGCCCAGCAGTCCGGAAAGCCCGGTAGCTCGGATACTTCTGGCTCCGGCTCGGATTCGTCGAGTTCGGGCGGCGGCTCTGGGTCGGGTTCCTCTGCCGGAGGGTCTGGAAACGGCGGCTCGACGGGCGGCAACACTGACAACGATGCAAACTCCGGTGGCCTTTCCGCTGCTGAGGAAGAGAGCATTCACAGTTGGCTTGTGACCAAGTACAACATGCTCGACGGCTATGTTTCTCGCGCCAATGACGTGGTCTCGACCTATAACTCTACGGGAGATCCCAGGCCGTGCGACAGCCTGGTCGGGGAGATGTTTGTCATTCGAGCCGAGTTCGGTCGTCAGACATTCTCGCCCCGGTCAAAGTGGTATCAGCAGTATGCCAATCTGTGGGGCTGTTACACCAACCTATGTCAATGGGTCGGCCATTACGGCGATGATGACGTCGCGCTCGGTAACTTCAACAATAACGTGGCGGCGCTTGCCCTATGATGACCGATCTTGCATCCACCACACCGCAATCGCTCGGTCGCGATCCCATGGTCGGCCTGCGCCTGGCGCGTGTCGACGGGTTTGAGCCGGCCATTGCGCTCGGTCAGGACGAACTGCCTGCCTATCTGCGTCGTTTTACGATGCTGTTTGCCGACGATGCCACCATGCGTCGTGGCGGCATCGGCCGCGTGACGCGTGCCGTCAACGCCCAAGGCGAGGCCGTGGCGCTCAAGCAGCTCATCTTGCCGACGCGCGATGAGTTTGACGACGATGCAACTCACGAGGCACTGGTCGCCAAGTTCAAGGCGGCGTTTCGCGAGGAATATGAATGCCATCGCGCCCTTTCGGGTCTTAAGGGCTTTCCCCGCCTCTATGGCTGGGGCGAGGTCGACGGTGTGCCTGCAATTGTCGTGGAATGGGTCGAGGGCGAGACGCTCGCCCGCTTGCGTTCGCGACTCGCCGTGGACGATGCCGGACGCCTGTCGCCGCTTGTGGCGGCGCGTCTAGGTCGCGACCTGTTCGATCTGCTCTGCCGTATGAGCCTGGTGGGTGAGGGCTTTGTCCATCGCGATATCTCGCCCGCTAATATTATGGTGCGTACGGCGCGTCTACCGCTTGACCGGCAGCTTGCCGAGGGCACCTTTGACCTGTGTCTGATCGACTTTGGCTCGTCGCTGGCGCTCGAGCCTGCGTCGGCCGTGGCCGGTACCGGCGGGAAGGCGGCGGTT
>URQD01000025.1:0-27370 GCA_900549905.1 uncultured Collinsella sp.
GACGCCGTCTCGAGCAGGCTCTTGCGGCGGGTCGCCTCGCGCGCCTTGCGGGCGGCGTTGCGCGCCTTGCAGGCCTGCTGGGCCTTCTTGACGATCTCACGAGCGGGCTTGGGATGCTCCTCGAGGTAATCGGCAAGGCCGTCGGTCACGATCTTGAGCGTCAGCGCGCGCATATAGGAGCTGCCGAGCTTGGCCTTGGTCTGGCCCTCAAACTGCGGATCGGGCAGTTTGACCGAGATAACGGCCGAAAGGCCCTCGCGCACATCGTCGCCGGTCAGGTTGGCGTCTTTTTCCTTGAGCAGGTTCTGCTTGCGAGCGTAATCGTTAATCACGCGGGTGAGCGCGGTACGGAAGCCCTCGAGGTGCATGCCGCCCTCGGGGGTGTAGATGTCGTTGGCAAACGACATGACGTTCTCGCCGTAGCCGCTATTCCACTGCAAGGACACCTCGACCTCGCCCATCTTGGTCACGGGCGCATCCGGATCCGATTTGCCCTCAATATAGATGGGCTCCTTAAAGGCCTCGGGGACGTCCTTGCCCTCGTTGAGGAACTTGACGAAGTCGATGATGCCACCCTCGTAGCAAAACTCCTCCACGTGGGGAGTCGCCTCGCGCTCGTCGGTCAGCATGATCTTGAGGTTCTTGTTGAGGAATGCCGTCTCCTGCAGACGGTTGTGCAGCGTGTCGAAATCGTAGATGCAGGTCTCGAAGATCTCGTCGTCGGGCCAGAAGCTGACAGTGGTACCCGTCGTCTCCGAAGTGCCCACGACTTCCATCTTTTTGACGGTCTTGCCGCGCGAAAACTCCATCTCGTAGATGTTGCCATCGCGGCACACCTGTACGACCACACGCTTGGACAAGGCATTGACGACGGAGATGCCCACGCCGTGCAGGCCGCCCGAGACCTTGTAGGCCGAGTTATCGAACTTACCGCCGGCGTGCAGGATCGTCATGACGACCTCGAGCGTCGGGATCTTCTTGATAGGATGCTCGTCGACGGGGATGCCGCGCCCGTTGTCGACGACCGTGATGGAGTTGTCGGCGTGGACCGTCACCTGAATCTCGGTGCAGAAACCGGCCATGGCCTCGTCGACGGAATTGTCAACGATCTCCCACACCAGGTGATGAAGACCGCTGGCGCTCGTCGAGCCAATGTACATGCCCGGGCGCTTACGAACGGCCTCGAGACCTTCGAGAATCTTAATCTCGCCGCCATCGTAATCGTTTTCGTTTGCCACACGTCCTCCTTCAGTTAAGAAAATGTGTATAGCCTTACTAGTTTATCGTAAAAAAATACCCTCGGGAACGAGGGTATTTGGCTCTACAAGGCCACCAGATGCGATTTAAGGCTCTTTTTTGCCCTGCACGCCCTTGGCCCACTCGGCACTGGCTCTCATGGCGTTCTCGAGGGCCTCGCGAAGTTTTTGGTCTTCGATGGGCGCCACTTGGCGCTCAATCTCGGTGCGCTCGACCTCACTTAGGTCGGCGTGCGGGGCCGGCGGGCGCTCGGTCATCGCCGGGCGCAGGCGCTCCTTGGCGGCGGGCGGTGTGTGACCGGGTGCGGATGTCTTGAACACCAGCCCGTCGACGTGCGCGCCGGCGCGCTCCATGCGCGCGCGGATAATCTCGCGCAAAAGTGTCATTTCCTGCGTCCATGAGGGCGAATCGAGGTACACCAGCAGTTCGTTGGACTCGGGCAGGTAACGCAGGCCCGTCACATGGCGTCCCTCGCGCGTGCCCGAGCACACCGCATTCCAGGCGCGATAGACCGCACGAGACTCCTCTGCAGCCTCCATCTGCGCGCGGCGCTCAGGTGTCGCGGCCGCCAGGATGCGCTGACGCTCGGCATCCAAAAAGCCGCCAAAGGCAACCGTTCCGTTCTCGCGGTCGTAATTAGCACGTCTCACCCATGCTCACCACCTTGGCTCGATCAAGCAGGTCATCGGTAAAATACCCCAGATTGGTGGTGGTTATGACTGTCTGGATATCATCACCGATCAGCTGCAGAAAAGCGCCTCGGCGCCCGGCGTCAAGCTCGCTCATCACGTCGTCCAAAAGCAGCAGCGGTGCGGTGCCCAGGATATCGCGCGCCACGGCCACTTCTGCCACCTTCCAGGCAAGCACCAGCGTTCGCTGCTGGCCCTGGCTGGCAAATGAACGGGCCGACCGGCCCGCGACGGAAAACTCAATCTCGTCGCGATGCGGACCCACGAGCGTCACGCCGCGGCGAATCTCCTCGTCGGCGCGCTCATCGAGCGCCGAGAGCATGCGCTCATACGCCCAGCCCCTGAGCTCGTCGCGATCCACGGTGCCAGGCAGGTCGCCAAGCGTGGACACATAGGACACATCGGCGGGCTCGCCGGATGCCACGCGGCCATAGGCGTCGCGCACATGGCCCGACAGCCGGTCGAGCAGGGCCAGACGATGCACGAGCAGGGCCGAACCGGCGCGGGCAAGCGATTCGTTCCAGGCGCCGAGCATCTCGCGGCAGCACCAGGTCTCCTTGAGCAGGGCATTGCGCTGGGTCACGCAGCGCCCGTAGGCACTAGCCAGATCGGCATAGCGCGCACTCAGCTGAACGCCAAAGTCATCAAGTGCGGTGCGGCGCACGCTGGCACCCCGCTTGACCATATCCAGGTGGTCCGGGCAAAACAGCACGCTCGGCAGCACCCCGCGCACGCCGGACGCAGCGCAACGCTTGCCGTTGCGGCTAAACGAACGCTTGCCATCCTCCACGCTCAGACCCATGTCCAGCACGCGTCCATCGCCTTCGAGCCTCAGCTCGACCTTGCATGAGCCCGTGCCGTCGTGCACGAGCTCTGCTGCGGTCGGATGCCTAAACGAGGCGCCACTCGTCAGCAGCTGCAGCGCCTCTATGAGGTTGGTCTTTCCCGCCGCGTTGGGACCTGCGAGCACTGTCACACCGTCGCTCAGGGCAAGGCGATAGCTGTCGAAGCTGCGATAGCGCGCAACGGAAAGATCGCGTGCGAACATGGTCATGGTCAGTGCTAGATGCGTACCGGCATGACCAGGTACAGGTAGTTAATCTTGTCGTAGGACTTAAAGATGCCCGCCTGCGAGTAACTCTTGAGCTCCAGCGTAATCTCCTTCTCCTTGGACAGGGCATTGAGGCAGCCGAAGATGTAGTGGTAGTTGAAGGCGATGGTGCCCGACTCGCCCTCGGCGTCGACATCGATCGTCTCCTGCGCAAGGTCCTGGTCATTGGAAATGGAGGACAGGCCCATCTGACCGTTCTCGACATCGATCTCGAACTTGACGGCGGGGTTGGCGCTCGCGATAACGGCCACGCGCTTGAGGGCGGCGTTAAAGGCGGCGACGTCGATCTTGACGCTCGTCACGCACGAATCGGGGATGAGCTGCTTGTAGTTGGGGTACACGCCCTCGATGCGACGCGACACGTAGGTGGTGTTGCCGGCCTCGAAGACGACCTGGGTGTCGGTAGCCCCGATCATGATGGTCGCTTGGCTGGCCATGATGTTCAGCGCGTCGTTAAAGGCGTCAGCCGGAACGTTGAGCTCAAAGGAGCCCTCGAGGGTCGAGGTCTCGACCTGCGTATCGCACACGGCCAAGCGGAAGGAATCGGTCGCTACCAGGCGTACGGTGTTGTTCTCGACCTTCATGTGCACGCCGCCCAGGATGGGGCGAGCCTTGTCGGTCGAGGTGACGCGCCACACGCGGCCGACCATTTCGGACAAGACATCGGTCGGCAGCTCCACGGCACTCTCGATGGCATAGGCCGGAAACTCGGGGAAGTCATTGGCATCGAGCGTGTTCAGGCGGAAAGAGCTCTTCTCGCAACCAATCAGCACCTGGCGCTCGGACAGCTCAAAGGTGACCGGGGCATCGGGGAGGGTCTTGGTGATATTGGAGAGCATCTTACAGGGAATAACCATCTCGCCCTCTTCTTCGACATGCGCCGCGATGCGATGACGGATCGAGATGGTGTAGTTAGAGGTCTGGAATTCCAAGATGCCGTCTTGGGCCTTAACGAGCACGCCCGACAGGATGGGGAGGGTGGATGCCGAAGCGACACCCTTCATAACGACGCCGATGGCTTGTGTAAGCGAGCTCTGGCTGACGGTGAACTTCATCTTTTAATACCTTTCTATAGATATAAATATCTTAATAATAGTAATAGCACTGACGAAACTGTTGATTACTCCCAAAGACGCAGGTCAGACCCAGAAAGAGAATCGACAGCAACCTGTGTGCAACAGGGGTGGTTTTCCACGTTCAAAACCTGCGCAAAACTTTTCATCACCGCGGGTTGGGTTTTAGACACCTTATGCCCGTGGTTTCGACAAGTTTTCAACAGGTGTCTCTATTTCCCTACGAGCGCAGTGTAATTTTATCGCGCAGCGACTTGAGGTCTTCGGTGACGGTGCGGTCTTCCTGGATCATCTTCTGGACCTTTTTGTAGCTCGTGCTGACGGTCGAGTGGTTGCGGTTGCCAAATTCGGCGCCCACCGCCGTGGTCGTCATCTCGCACATCTCGATGGCTAGGTAGATAGCGATATGGCGTGCTTTGGCGATATTGGCTTTGCGACGCGGGCCGATGAGCTCCTCGTGCGTCACGCCGTACTGCTCTTCGATGACGGACTGAACCGTCTGGACGTTGATCTTTTTGGCCGATGTGTCGAAGTACTGGCTGGCGATGGCGTCGATATCGTCAAAGGTGAGCTCCCCGCCCTCGCGCTCGCGGTCGCCCGCCTCGCCGGCGCAGCGCTCGCAGAAGCTCTCGAGTTCGCGGATGTTGGTGCCCGAGACCTCGGCCATGTGTTTAAAGTGCTCGTCGGTCAGGTGCCCGCCGTCGCCCCCATAGGCCGCCAGCAGCGAGTCGTCGCCTGCCTCGGGAGCGGCGACGATGGTGTTCTCGTAATAGCGCTGCAAGATCTTGTATTTCATCTCGTAGCTGGGCTCTGCGACCAAGCAGAGCATGCCGGCGTTGAAGCGGCTGGTCAGACGCTCGTCCATACTCAGGTCCTTGGGGGCGCGGTCTGCCGCGATGACGACCTTCTTGTTGTTGCGGATGAACTCGTCCATGAGCTGGAAAAAGTAGTCCACGCTCGCGCGCTTGCCGATGATGTTTTGGATGTCATCGATGATGAGCACGTCCACGCCGTGGTATGCCTGCATGATAGGGGCGTTGCTCTTCTTTTGGCGGTCGAACTCGGTCATCAGGTCGTCCAGATATGCCTGGGAGTTGGCATACTTGACCTTGATCTCGGGCGACTTCTCGGCGAGCTCGTTTTTGATGGCAAGCAGCAGGTGCGTCTTGCCCAGGCCCGATTTGCCGTAGATGAACAGTGATGTGCACGTGCCACGCTCGTCCGCGAGGGCGGCAAACTTGAGTGCCGAGCGATAGGCATGGCTGTTCTCGGGGCCGTAGACAAAGTTCTCAAAGGTAAATTTTGAGTTCGCGGCGAGCGGGGCTCCATCCGCATTCTGCTCGGCCGGTACGGTCGGTGCCGGCATGGGTGAAGCGGGGGGCGCAGCTTGCGTGGACTTAGTCGGCGCTCCGCCCTTCATCTGGTTCATCATGCGACGAAAATCATCGGCCGAGAGCGTGTTCTTGATTGCAATGCCCGAATCCGCGCCCGCCGCTGCGTCGTGAGCGATAGGCATGTGCGTGACGGGTGCGTTCGTTGACGTCGCCGCCGCGGTCGGCAACGGTGCCATGGTTTCACGGGAAACATCGCCGTGCTGGTGCTCGATTGTCGGCACGTCGCCTGCGGAGGCCGGCACCGCCGGGGAAGCAGCGGGAGCCGTGGCGGGCGCCGTCGCGGCAGCAGATTCGGCCGTTGCGCCTTGCGGTGCCACGATGTCGAGCGCGATCGGTGCAAAGGCGATTTCTTCCAGATAGGCCTCAATAGTCGGCTGATGCTTTTTGAGCTGCGCGATGGCAAAGCGCGAGGGGGCCTCGATCGTGAGCGTATCTTCGGTCAGGCTTATGGCGCGCGATTGCCCCAGCATGTTGATGAGGCGTGCATCTTGGCCGTCGCGCTGGCAAAAGGCGATGGCATCCCCCAGGATGATGCTTGCTTCCTCGTCCACTGTCTCTCCCGTTCTTTAGCTCTGAGCTCGCACGCGAGCGGCGCCGAGTTCGGTCAGATGGTATTTCTGGCCATGCTTGATGACCAAGCCGGCCTGCGCCAAGTCATTGAGCGTGCGTGACCAAGTGGGGGCCGAGTTTCCAAACGCCCTCGCCAGATCGGTTGCACCGCACGCTTGATTTTGCGCCAGATAGCCCAGCGCGGCGTTGCCGCGATCGCTTACGAACACGTCCGGCTGTGGCTGCGCATACTGATTTGCTGCATTAGGATACATCATTTGAGCTGCTGATTGTTGAGAACTCTGCATCGGCGGCATTTGCTGTTGAAAACTTTGAGGCCACTGTTGGTAAGGCTGCGGAGTCATCTGCTGGGCCCAGGGGTTGTACTGCTGCTGCGGCATCTGCTGGTACGGCTGCTGATATCCCTGCTGGTACTGCGGTGGGAACTGCTGGCCATACCCCAGTGGCGGCATCTGCTGATATGGATATCCCTGTTGGTACGGCTGATATCTCATTTGCTGGCCACCCGGTGCCCCCGTCGCCTGCTGCATTGCTGCTGCATCCTGATCCGCCAGCGGCATGGCCTCTGGCACGTTTGGCGGCATCGACATCGACGCCGCCTGGGACTCTTGTGTAGGAAGCATTCCGGGCGGCTGCATCTGTCCCACGCGGGGCTGCATCTGTTGCGTTGCCATGGGCTGCTGCGCAAAAGCTCCCGGCAGGGGATATGCGGGCTGCTCCGTCTCGGGCCGCACGGCAGCACCGCGCCCGCCGGCGCGTTCGATTTCCTGCACGCGTTTAGGATCCAGGCTTACCGTAACCACGGTGCCGTTGCCCATGTTGTCCTCGATGGACACGGCCCCGCCGGCGTTTTCCAAATACTCCTGCACCATGGGAAACCCTGCTCCGGTTCCACGGATATAGCGCTTCATCTTGCTGTTTGCGCTGGTAACGCCAAAGTCGAAAGCGCGCTCCTTGTCGTCGATGCCGGGTCCTTGATCAGCAAAGCGGATGGTGTCTCCGCCGTCCAGAATCGAGATGATGGGCTCGGCAAAGTGCGCGTGGATAAAGTTTTCGACAATCTCGCGGATGACCATGAGCGAGATATGGCCACCTTGTTCTTTCATGCACTGGTAGACGGTGTTGGTCGTCTCTTCCAAATACGTGCGGACATCTTGCGGATCAATGACGATCACACGCGGTGTCGACAGCATGTCGTCATAGACGGCGATGCGCGCGGCGTACATGGCTTTTGGCGCCTGCGTGGTCGTCTGCTCGCCTTCCTCACGCTCTTCGCGCACGCCGGTGATGTGCTCGTTGTCGGGTGCCGGGTCTCCGGAATCGACCATGGTGTAAAAGTCGTCAGACATGCCGCTCGCAATCTTTCAGAAGGTTTCGAACAAATAGTAGCTCACCGTGCAATGTTTCTCATCTTTCGACAACTTTTCAAAACCTGTTGAAAACTTTGGAAAACGGACGAAAAGTTCTCAACATTGCCAACATGACCTGTTGAAAACTCGATGAAATATCGTGAAAAGTTGCCATGCACCGCTAAATCGAGCTCGGCTTATGGGGGAACCGTGTGAACTGCGCAACCTTTTACCTTTGATTTCTTGACATTTGAACATTGATTTCCCTACAATCTTCAAGCTCACGTGTCTATATCTGCGTCCGCGCCCCCGCGGACACTCGAAATGCAGCAGGAGGAACTTAAGATGAAGCGTACGTATCAGCCTAATAAGCGTAAGCGTGCCAAGACCCATGGCTTCCGTGCCCGTATGGCCACTAAGGGTGGTCGTGCCGTGCTCGCCCGTCGTCGCGCCAAGGGCCGCAAGCGTCTCACTGTCTAGCAGTGATACACACATCTCGCATGAAGACTATTAAGTCTCGGCAAGATTTCGAGCATGTGTTCAGTCAGGGGCGTCGTTTCAATCACCCTCTGATTCGAATGACCATATGTGAATCGGTTGGCGAAGGCGACTCCGGAAGGGTCGCCTTCGTTGGTGCTAAACGGCTCGGTTGTGCTGTCGTGCGCAACCGTTCTAAGCGTGTGATGCGCGAGGCCGCCCGCAGCTGTGGATTTCCCGTTGCGGGTTATGACATCATCTTGTTCGCAACTCCCAAGACGAGGGTTTCTTCGCCTCAGGAGATGGACAATGCATTGCGTTCGCTTATGAAACGCGCCGGCGTTGCCGGGGAGGAGCGATGAGCAATCACGTTTTGCGACGTGTTGCCATCGCTCCTATTCGCATATATCAACAGGTTATTTCGCCCTTATTGCCTGACGCCTGCATTTATTACCCAACGTGCTCGCAATACGCCGTCCAGGCGATTGAGAAGTACGGTGTTTTGAGAGGCTGCTGGCTTGCCGTGAGGCGCATCGCTCGCTGCAATCCCCTGCACGTCGGCGGTTATGACCCTGTGCCCTAGCGGGCACTCGCTATCGGAGGAAAACTTACATGTGGGATTGGATCGTTAACATCCTTTTCGAGCTGCTCAAGCTCATCCAGACCTTTGCGGTCGACTGGGGCCTGTCCATCATCATCCTGGTGGTCATCATCCGTCTGCTGCTGACGCCGCTTATGCTCAAGTCGACTAAGTCGACGGCACGCATGCAGGTGCTGCAGCCCAAGATGCTCGAGATCCAGGAGCGCTATGCCGACGATCCCCAGCGTCAGGCCGAGGAAATGCAGAAGTTCTACAGCGAGAACAAGTTCAACCCGATGGCTGGTTGTCTGCCGCTGTTGATTCAGATGCCTGTCCTGTTCGCCCTATTTACGCTGCTGCGTAACCTGCCGGACTACTTTAACGACGGCACGTTCTCGTTCTTTAATATTCTGCCCGACCTGACCACCACGCCGAGTGCCTCCTTTGCCGATGGCTTTATGGTCGCGCTGCCTGCGCTGGTCTGCCTGATCCTGTTCGCTGTCCTGACCCTGATTCCGCAGCTCTATATGTCGCGCAACCAGACCGGCCAGCAGGCTCAGAGCATGCGTATGATGGCCGTTGTCATGACGGTCATGATGCTTTGGATGGGCTGGAGCCTTCCCGTTGGTGTTCTGCTGTACTACGACGTCTCGTCTGCTTGGCAGGTTATCCAGCAGATTTTTGTGACGCAGAAGGTCATCGACAAGGAGAAGGCCGATGAGGAGGAGCGCCTTAAGAACGCGCCGCTGCAGGTTGAGGTCACTCGTCGCGAGAAGAAGCCGCGCCCGCACAAGAAGAAGTAGCGGGATATCAATCTTATTTAGGTACCTAACTTTTGGAGCACGTTATGTCTGAAGAGATCATCGAGGATATGCTTGAGGAGGTTGCCCCGCAGGTCGCGGGCGATTATCCCGAGATTGCACAGCGCTACAAGGCCGGTGAAGAGCTGACCGACGAGGAGCTCGACACCATTGCCGATGTCGCGATTTCCATCCTGCGTTCCATCCTTTCGCACTTCGATGCCGCCAACTCTCCTATCGATGAGTATGAGGGCGACGAGGGTGAGCTGATTCTGGATGTAACGGCTCCCGACCTTGCTGTTCTCATTGGCCGTCATGGTCGCACCCTTGATGCCCTTCAGGTTATGTTCTCTTTGCTAGTGAGCCGCAAGCTTGGCTTTAGGTATCCGGTTGTAGTGGACGTCGAGGGATACAAGAGCCGCCGTCAGGACAAGGTTGCCTCCATGGCTCAGTCTGCAGCCGAGCGTGCCATCCGCACTCATAAGAGTGTTTCGCTTCCGCCCATGAATGCCTATGAGCGTCGACTGGTTCACATTGCACTTCGTGGCAATGATGCCGTCGATACTCATTCTGAGGGTTCTGACCCTGATCGCCATGTGGTGATTGTTGCTCGATAATCTGCTCGAGCTTATGCTAAGGGGACGTGGTTTCCACGTCCCCTTTTTTTGTCAAAAGTTCTCGATACACTGATTTTTGTCAGAAAGGAGCTTTCGTTGTTAGTACTTACTGATCAGCAAGCTGACGAGATGTTGACTCGTCTAACTTCCTATTGCAAAGAGTATTCCTTGAGCGTATCTGATGTTGAGCTGAGGAAATGTATTCAGCATTTGGATTTGGTTCTGGAAACAAATAAGACAACTAATCTCACCCGTATTCTTAACGTAGAAGATGCTGCGGTACTTCATATCCTCGACTCACTTGTTTTGCTCCCCTATATCAATAAGGCTCCTGAGGGAGCTTTGCTCGATATGGGGACAGGTGCGGGCTTCCCTGGTATTCCGTTAACCATAACCACGCATCGTAAAGCTACTTATATTGACTCTGTTGGTAAGAAGGTTGATGCCGTCAATTCTTTTGTTCATGCTCTTGGGTTGAAACATGCTCATGCGATTCATGATCGCCTTGAAGAATATGCTCGAAGCCATAAGAAGCAGTTTTCTGTCGTAACCGCCCGCGCACTTGCCCCTCTACCGATTCTTGTTGAGTATGCGGCTCCGTTCCTCAAGGATGGAGGTCTATTTGTTATCACCAAGGGTAATCCTTCGGATGAGGAGCTAGTTTCCGGCATGTCGGCAGCTAAGATTTGCGGCTTCACTTTGCTTCTTAATGACGCAATCGATTTGCCTGAGGGCTTGGGCCACAGGGAGTTCATTGTTCTCAAGAAGAGTCATCCAGCATCCGTTTCATTGCCTCGTGCAAATGGCATGGCTAAGAAGAATCCGCTTGCCTAGATGTTTCACGTGAAACATAATGGATACTAACAACTTGCAGTGTTTCACGTGAAACATGGCGGTTGATATCGAATCGGAATGTTTCACGTGAAACATCCTCCGTTTGACAGCTTTAATACACACCAGGAGGGACCGTGGGATTTCGCGACGTTAAGCGTTCTAAGAACGCAAAAGACACGCGTATCATTGCAATCATCAATCAAAAAGGCGGCGTCGGCAAGTCAACGACGGCTGTAAACCTTGCAGCAGCACTGGGCGAGCAGGGTCGTAAGACACTGATTGTCGATTTTGATCCGCAGGGAAACAGTACCAGTGGATTTGGAATTGAAAAAGAAGACCTTGATCACTGCATCTATGATGCATTGTTGAATGATGTGCCGGCAGAATCGCTTGTTCTTGATACAAATTGCAAAAAGGTATTTGTAATTCCAGCTACGATTCAGCTTGCAGGTGCCGAAATTGAGCTCGTAAGCGCAATTGCTCGTGAAACCCGCCTCAAAGATTTGCTTGAGCCGATTCAGGACGAGTTCGATTTTATTTTCATTGACTGTCCTCCTTCGCTCGGCCTGCTTACTATCAATGCCTTGACCGCAGCAGATAGCGTTTTGATTCCAATCCAGTGTGAGTATTACGCACTCGAGGGCGTTACGAAGCTGCTTGAGTCAATGAAGATGGTCAAATCACGTCTGAACAAGGGCTTAGACACCTATGGCGTGCTTATGACCATGTATGACTCACGTACTTCTTTGTCGAATCAGGTTGTTGAGGAAGTTCAATCGTACTTTGGTGATAAGGCGTTTAAGACGCTGATTCCCCGTACGGTTAAGATCTCTGAAGCTCCGTCTTTTGGAGAACCGGTAATTACCTATGCACCTCAAAACAAGGGTGCAAAAGCGTATATGAACCTTGCAAAAGAGGTGATCAAGCGTGCCTAGTGCAAAGAAACGTGGCGGATTGGGGCGTGGACTCAATGCTTTGGTCTCTGAGGCCGAGTATGAGACCGGTGGTTCTGCTGCATCTGCTTCAAATGTCGCATCTGAAACAAAACTACCTATTGAGGATATCGTTCCCAACCCTAATCAACCGCGAATTCACTTTAATGAAACTGAACTTCGCGAGTTGAGCGAGTCAATCCAAGAACATGGCGTTTTGCAGCCGCTCTTGGTTCGCAAGCATGGAAACGGCTATGAGATTATCGCTGGTGAGCGTCGTTACCAGGCGTCAAAGCTTGCTGGTCTTGAGGAGCTGCCTGTCATCATTAAAGATGTTAATGATGAAGAGATGCTGGCTCTTGCTCTTATCGAAAACCTTCAGCGTTCTGATCTGAATCCCGTAGAAGAGGCTAAGGGCTATCGCCAGCTCATTGATGCCAGCGGTATGACCCAGGAGGCATTGTCGAAGGCAGTAAGCAAATCACGCTCTGCAATTACAAATTCGTTGCGCCTTCTTGATCTCCCCGAAGTAGTTCAGCAGATGATTTTTGAGGGTAAACTTACTGCTGGTCATGCACGTGCGATTCTTGCAGTTCCCTATGAGGATGCTCGAATTCGACTTGCAGAAAAGGTTGTTGCAGAGGGCCTTTCCGTAAGAGCGACAGAAAATCTTGCTCCATTGTTTTCTGCCGGAGAGACGCCTAAGACGCCGAGGCCTGCAACGCCTCAGGCTTTTAAAAAGGCTGCCCGTGTGCTTCGCCAGGTATTTAATACCAACGTGCGTGTGAAGAGCTCGCGTGGAAAGAATAAGATTGAAATTGAGTTTAAAGACGAAGAAGAGCTTTCTCGTATTCTTGGTGAAATGATTCAGTTTGATCAAGGGGGCCAAGATGAGGAATAAGATTATAACTACGATTGCATTGGCGACGACTGTCGCGGCTGGTGCCTTTGCTGGCTATAAGATCGCGACAGACGATGAACTTCGGGGTCGTTTGCTTCGTAGCGCGCAAGATATCGTCGATACTTCAAAGAAGAAAATGGATGTTATGACAGAAGATGTTGCCATGCGTACTGCTCAGGTAACGAAGAATCCCAAGATTAATCAAGGTTGGGTTAGCAACCAATGGGAAAATGTAGGCTATTAGGTACCTAACAATTACCCTGCATATTTTGAAGGCCCTTGTCTGATTCATGAGACAAGGGCCCTTTATTTTGTCCGTAAAAAATGGGAAAGGTAGCAGTTGGTCCAAAATTGAGGTCGATAAATGAAACGGCCCCGGTTGCATATCCTGCAACCGGGGCCGTTCGATGTTTCACATGAAACGTATTGGGGTGCGACTCCCCTATGCGTTCTTCTGAACTTTGAAGCGCTGCTTCAGCTGTCCACAAGCGGCGTCAATATCGTTACCACGGGAGTTACGAATCGTGGTCTCGATGCCACGGGACTCAAGACGACGTTGAAGATCCTCAACCTTATGAATCGGCGACGGCTTGAGCGGGCTGCCCTCGATGTCGTTAAGCTGAATCAGGTTAACGTGGCACAGCGTTCCCTCGCAGAAGTCGCAGAGCGCCTGCATCTCGGGATTCGTATCGTTGACGCCTTCGATCATGGCATACTCATAGGTCGGGCGGCGGCCAGTCTTCTCGGTGTAGAGCTGAAGCGCTTCGTGAAGGCGAAGCAGCGTGTACTTCTTAACACCGGGCATGAGCTTATTGCGCGTCGACTGGATGGCGGAATGCAGGGAAACGGCAAGAGTGAACTGCTCGGGGATATCGGCAAATTTGCGAATACCGGGAATAACGCCGCTGGTAGAGACGGTGAGGTGACGAGCGCCGATGCCGATGCCATCGGGGTCGTTGAGGATACGCAGTGCCTTGAGAACCTCGTCGTAGTTGGCAAACGGCTCGCCCTGGCCCATGAAGACAACGCTTGTGGCACGCTCGCCAAAGTCGTTGGATACATGAAGCACCTGGTCGACGATCTCTTGAGCGGTCAGAGAGCGCTTGAGGCCGTTGAGACCGGTAGCGCAAAAGGCGCAGCCCATGCCGCAGCCTGCCTGGGTGGAAACGCAGACGGAAAGCTTGTTACGACGGGGCATGCCGACGGTCTCGACGGAAATGCCATCGTGGTACTCGAGCAGATACTTGCGCGAGCCATCTTTGGAAACCTGCTTGGTGAGTTCAGTCGGCGTATCAAAGGCAAACGCCTCTTTAAGCTGCTCGCGGAAAGCCTTGGGAAGATTGGTCATATCGTCAAACGAACAAACGTTCTTCTCAAAGACCCATTCGATGAGCTGCTTCGCGCGGAAGGCGGGCTGGCCAAGTTCGGCCACGAGCTCGCGAATATCGTTTTGGCTCAAGTCGCGAATGTCCTGAGATTTAGTCTTGGGATTCATGGAAGCCTTTCGATTTTGGGGAAACGTAGAGGGTATCGCTACAATATGGTATCAGCTGCAGAAATTATAGAGGAGGAGTCTGCCCATGCCGGGTAAAAGCCTAGAGAACATGCACGTAGCGGTCTTGGCGGGCGGTCATTCCGCCGAGCGCGAGATCTCGCTCGATTCGGGAAAGAACGTTGTGGTGGCACTGAAGGAAGCCGGCTACACCTCGGTGGAGCTGCTTGACACGGCCGCTGATGACTTTATGGTAACCATGGCGACCGGCGGATTCGATGTGGCATTTATCGCCATGCACGGCGCCGGCGGTGAGGATGGCGCCATGCAGGGTGCCATGGAGACCCTGGGTATCCCCTACACGGCCTCGGGCGTACTTGCCAGCGCCTGCGGTGCCGACAAGGAGGTCTCTAAGCTCCTATACGCCAAGGCGGGCATTCCCATTGCCCCCGGCCTTGCGCTCGAGGTGGGCGACGAAGTCGATATCGATCATATCGTCGAGGTTTGTGGCGAGCGCTGCTTTGTGAAGCCGGCCGTCAACGGTTCCAGCTATGGCATTTCCCTGGTCCATGAGCCCTCCGAGCTGCCCGCGGCAATCGCCAAGGCGTTTGAGTACGGCGACAAAGTGCTGATCGAGAAGTGCATCGAGGGTACCGAGATCACCGTCGGCGTATACGGCGAAGATGACGTGCGCGCCCTGCCGATTGTCGAGATTCGTAAGCCCGAGGACTGCGAGTTCTACAATCTGGACGTGAAGTATGTCGACCCTACGGATATCCATCGCATTCCGGCGCAGATTTCACCCGAGAATTACGCTCGCGCTCAGGAGCTTGCCTGCGCCGCTCACAAGGCCCTCGGTTGCCTGGGTATCTCGCGCAGCGACTTTATTGTGAGCGAGGACGGCCCCGTTATCCTCGAGACCAATACCATTCCCGGCATGACCGATACGTCGCTGTATCCGGATGAGATCCGCCACACCGACGACATGACGTTCCCGCAGGTCTGTGACAGCCTGATCCGTATGGGCCTTCGTCGAGCGGGCATTGCATGCTAATCGAGGACGCGGTTTCGTCAGGAACGCCGCAGTTTGTCATCGACTCCTATGCCATGCTTGCCGACCGCGCCAAAACGCAGTCCTTCGGCCTTATCGAGGAAGATGTGATTGTCCTCGATACCGAGACCACGGGTCTTTCGGTGCAGGACAATGAACTGATCGAGATCTCGGCGGCCCGTCTTTCGGGCCGCGAGATCATCGACCGCTTCGATACCTTCGTGCATCCCAAGCAGCTGATTCCCGCCGAGATTACCGAGCTCACGAGCATTACAAATGCCGATGTGGCGGATGCCCCGTCGGCCGTTGAGGCCGTCCCCGCTCTCGCCGATTTTGTCGGTGGTTGCCCGGTGATCGCACATAACGCCACGTTCGACCGCTCGTTTATCGAGTCGGTCAAAGGCGGCGTCAACGTGAGCGATATTTGGATCGATTCGCTGGCGCTGTCGCGCATCGCGCTTCCACGCCTGGCCTCGCACAAGCTGTCTTTTATGGCCGATCTGTTTGACTGTGACTCGGTATCACACCGTGCCAATGCCGACGTCGACGCCCTGTGTGGCGTATGGCGCGTGTTGCTCGTGGCGCTCACCGACTTGCCCCAGGGCCTCATGGCGCGCCTAGCCGACATGCACTCGGATGTGCCTTGGTCCTATCGTCCCATCTTCTCGTTCTTGGCGGGACAGAACCCTGGTTCTATCTTCTCTCTCAGCGCCGCCCGCGCCGACGTTCTCAAGGCCGATCGCGCCGACGATCGGGTGGACGCCGACGAACTGCCGGTTCTCAAGATGCCGAGTCGTGAGGAGATTGAGGCAGACTATGCGCCAGGTGGCCTGGTCAATCGCATGTATCCCACCTACGAGCCGCGCGATGAGCAGATCGCGATGGCGCTCGAGGTCCGCGATGCGCTGGTCACGGGCACTCATCGAGTAATTGAGGCAGGCACAGGCGTCGGCAAATCGATGGCCTATCTGGTGCCTTTTGCCGAGGCAGCGCGCCGTAACAACATCACGGTTGGTATTGCGACCAAATCGAACAATCTTGCCGACCAGCTCATGTACCATGAGCTGCCAAAACTTGCCGAGCAACTGGACGGTGGTCTGTCGTTTTGCGCTCTCAAGGGGTATGACCACTATCCGTGCCTGCGCAAGCTTGAGCGCATGAGTCGCGGCCAGGTCGAGATTACCACCAAGCGCGATCCGGCGGATACGCTCACGGCGGTCGCGGTCATTATGGCGTACGTCTGCCAATCGGCCGATGGCGACCTCGACTCGCTCGGCATTCGGTGGCGCAGCGTCAACCGCCCCGACTTTACGACGGCCTCGCGCGAGTGTGCTCGCCGCCTCTGCCCGTTTTTCCCTGATAAATGTTTGGTCCACGGCGCTCGCCGTCGTGCGGCGCATGCCGATGTGGTGGTCACTAACCATTCCCTGCTGTTCCGCAATGTCGCGGCCGAGGGCAGGATTTTACCTCCGATTCGTCATTGGGTAATCGACGAGGCCCATTCCATCGAGCGCGAGGCACGCCGCCAGTGGGCGCGCGTGGTGTCGGCGGACGAATCACGCGTTCTGTTTGAGCGCCTGGGTGGCTCGAGCACCGGCGCGCTAAGCCAGGTTTCCCGTGATTTGGCAACCTCCGAGGGCCCTACGCTCTATCTGGGCCTTACTGCCAAGGTGACGTCGACGGTTGCGCGCGCGAGCATGGCGATCGCCGACGTGTTCGATGGAGTACGCGAGCTCGGCCGCCGTGCCCGTGGGAGTTATGACAATGCCAATCTGTGGATTGGCCCCGAGCTGCGCGAATCTGACGACTGGCATGATTTCTTACAGTCGGCCTACACTGGCATCGACGCATTGGAACAAGCTGACAAGAGCGTCGACGCGCTGGTGCAAGCCGTCGCCGCCGACAAGCCCGAGGTTGTTGTCGACCTGGGTGATATCTCGCGCCGCCTGCACGAGCTGGCCGAGAACCTCAAACTCATCATTGATGGCACCGATGAACACTACGTGTATTCGCTGCAGGTCAATCGCAGGCTGCGTGCCGGCGGAGAGTCAATGACCGCGGAGCGCATCGACATTGGCGAGGCCTTGGCAACCGAGTGGCTGCCCGAGGTTCACACGGCTATCTTTGCCTCGGCGACCATGACGGTGTCCAAAAGCTTTGAGCACTTCAACCATGCTGTCGGGCTGGATCGCATCGGTGCTTCAACGTCGTCATCGCTGCACTTGGACTCGAGCTACGACTTCGATTCGAATATGGCCGTGGTTGTGGCTGGGGATATTCCCGACCCGCGCGACCGCGAAGGCTATCTTTCGGCGCTCGAGCGTGTGCTGGTCGACGCTCATCTTGCCATGGGCGGCTCGGTGCTCACGCTGTTCACCAACAGGCGTGATATGGAGGAGCTGTACGCTCGCGTCGAGCCCAAGATGGCCCGTGCGGGTCTGGAGCTCAACTGCCAGCAGCGCAACTCATCTCCTCGTCGCCTACGCGACCGGTTTATCAACGAGCCGACCTCGTCGCTTTTTGCGCTTAAGGCCTTCTGGGAGGGGTTTGACGCCAGCGGCGAGACGCTGCGCTGCGTCATCATTCCCAAGCTGCCGTTCTCGAGCCCCACGGACCCGCTCTCGTGCGAGCGCAACCTGCGCGAAGACCGCGCTTGGGCGCGCTATTCGCTGCCCGAGGCAGTGCTCGAGGTCAAGCAGGCGGCCGGCCGCCTTATCCGCTCGTCGACTGATTGCGGCGTGCTGATTCTGGCCGACCCGCGCCTGGTGACGAAGGGCTACGGAAAGAAGTTCTTAACGTCGCTGCCCACGAGCTCCTACCAGCGCATCGAATCGGCACAGATCGGTCACTATCTGCAACTGTGGCGCGCACTCCACGAGCGGCGGCGCTAAAGCGGACAGACGAGAGTTTTTGCCATATCGCACAGACGCTTTGACAGGGTGGGGTCATCCAAGATGCGGATGGCTCCGCCCGCTGCGATTATCTGGCTCAGTAGCCAACGCTCGGAGCCGTAATGCACGGTTACCGTTGCCATGTCTGCCCCGCTGCGCTCGATGAGGGTGATGCCGGCCCAGTCCAGATGCTCCGCCATATCGAATGGCATCAAGAGCTTTGCGCTACGCTGCGTCCGGGCAAGGGAATCGTGGAGGGATGCGACGTCCGGTGCGTGAGGCACGACGGAGTCTTCCGTCAAGGTGAGTCCCTCGATTTTATCCATGCGATAGGTGCGCTGCTCATCGACTGCGATGTCCCAGGCAATCAGGTATGTTTGGTCGCCGTTTGCCGTAATGCGCAAGGGGTCGACCAGACGCTCGCGTGGCCGTGCATCGTCCATCGAGCGATACGAGATGAGGCAGCGAACGCCGTCCTGAATGGCGCAGCTCAGCTGCTGCCAGTGCGACCCGTGGTTGACGGTGTCAAAGACGCGCTGGTTATAGCCGAGCTCTTCGGGTAGAAGAGCGTGTCGAATCCGAGCTGCCGTCTGCGGCTCGATCCCCAACGATTCAAGTTCGTGGTTGAGCACAGCGCCCTCGGCGGTACTCAAGCGCAGCGGTAGCACACGTCCGGCGTCACCGGTGAGGACCACACGCTCGCCGTGGCATTCGCAGATGATGCGCGCACCCGATTCTCGGTCCGCGAGCGTCGAGACGATCTCGAGAATCTCGTCGAGCGACACTCCCGTGATGTCAAAGCGACTGCAAATCTCAGTTCGTGTCATGCTGCTCTCGCCGGCGGCGTAGAGGGCCTCCATGATGTCGATGGCGCGCGAGAGCCTCTGCTCGCTGGTGAGTTTACGCACGGGCATGCTCGTGCACCGTCCTTTCAATGAGGTGGTTCCACGCCTGCTTGAGCGATTTGGGGGCCATGGGTCTCATGCCGTCCATGGCGTGGGCCATGCAAAATGAGGCGGCGGCTTCAAGATCGCGCACGTCAACGGTCCAAGTCCATCCCGAATCGGTGTGTGCGAGCTCACCTCGCCCGCGCGTGAGGTCGTTGATCATATCGATCTGCGTCTGCGGGGCGAACGAGAACGTAGCCGCAACGGGCGGGCGGTCGGCAAAATCGAATTCAAAGAACAGGTAGTCGCTGAGGTTGAAGTCCGCAGGGATAACGTAGGCCTTCGAGGGGCGCCAAACGCGAACGATACGGTCGCAGCGGAATGTCCTGATGTCGTCGGTGGCATTGTCGAGGCCGCAGAAGTACGCAACGCCCTCGCGCTCGAACATGCCGTAGACGCAGACGGTACGCTCTTTCTGCTCACCGCGTCCGTTCTGATATAAAAATCGCAGCGCGCATCGCTCGGCAAAGGCGCTCCATACCGCATCGACGGTGGGAGAGCGGCGGATCGGTGCTTCGTCTACCGCCGACATGCCGGTGAGGTAGGCAATCTTGGAACGAATATCGGCAAGTGGCGCGGCAAAAGTGGATGAGCCGGCCGCTATTGTCTGGTCGATAGCGTTGAGCAGGATATCGGCGTCGTCTGCGGTGATGAGGCCGCCTGCCGCAAACGTGTGCTCGCGGTCGATTGTCCATGAGCTTTCCTCGGTCTCCTGCGCGCCGGCGGGGCGAACCTCCTTGATTAAGATGCCGCGTTCGAGCAGTTTGTCACGATCGCGCCGAAACTTGCGCTTATCCGAGTCGATATTGCCCGAGCCATATCCCAGGTCAGAATCCAAGACGATCTGCTCGGTCGTCAGCGGTTCGGGGGAGCTGTTGAGCACAAAGAAAAGATTGAGGATGCGCTGAGCCGTTTTATCGAAACTGGGCTCCGAATTCCCCTTTTTAATTGTCGCGGTCGCGTCGCTTGCCGTCATAGAGTCCTCGCATGAGAAGGTGGTTTGCTGCCATGATTTTAGTCCGATATGGAGATTAGGCTATATCCTTGTCCGCTCGGGGCGTTAAGATGGCCCGAATTCGGTCGTTTGCGCTCGCTCGGGGTATACTTTCGACTATATACGGTTCTAATGTGCATACATTGGGCCTATTTGTCGGATTATGGATGTGGAGCGCACATGGCGAACACCCAGAACTATATTAACCACCTGCTGCAGAACACCGGCATTACGCCGGCATGCAGCGAAGAAGAGCGCTTGGCTGCCGAGGATATCGCTCAGATCTTCCGCAACCACGGCTTTGATCCCGAGGTTCAGGAGTTCAATGCCCCGGCGCCCAGCAGGTTGGCATTTGCCGTTACCGGTATTCTTGCGTTTGCCGGCGCCCTGCTGATGGGCATCGGCGGCGGCATCGGCTTGGTCGGCACCTTGCTGGCCATTGTCGGCGCCGTTCTTTACGTGTTCGAGCGCACGGGCCACCCCGTGGTTTCACGCCTGGGCAAGACGGGCGTGAGCCAAAATGTCATCGCCTACCACAAGGCCTCGGGCCCGCTCGCGTCTCCGCGCAACCGCCCAGTGGTCGTTGTCGCACACTACGACTCTCCCCGTGCTGAGCTGCTCGCCCGCGAGCCCTATGCTTCGTATCGTGCGCTCATCGCCAAGCTGTTGCCCGTTGCCACGGTTGCCCCTGCTGCCGTTGCCATCTTGCGTATCCTGCCGCTCCCCGGCGCGCTCAAGGTTCTGCTGTGGATTGTCGCGATCCTCGCTTCCCTCGTTGCGCTCGCCAACGCGGCAAACATCATTTCTAACCGTTTTGTGCTTCCCTACACGTCTGGCGCGGTGTGCAACAAGTCCTCTGTTGCTGCCATGCTCGGTGTCATGGACAACGTTGCCCCCTATCAGGGCGAAAACGAGTTTCCCGACGATGTTCCGTTCGATACCTATTTTGGAGAGCAGAAGCGTCGTGCCGAGGAGATGGCGCGCGCAGCGGCAGAGTATGCCGCGGCCCAACAGCAAAACGACTACGGCAACACCATCGAGTATGAAGAGCCTACCTACGCCGAGGACGAGTTCGGTCAGCCGATTGCTCCCGACGCTCAGACCGAGCCCGAACAGGGCGAGGCTTTCGACGAGCAGATCGAGGGCTTTGAGGGTGCGTCTGCCGACGAGACGCTGATTGGCGCCATCGTGCCCGAGGATCAGAATCAGGCTGTCCAGGCCGAAGAGCTCAATGACGAGGTTCCCACTGCCGAGCCGGCGGAGGAGCCTGTCGCGGCCGAGCCCGAGCCCAAGCTCTATCGCAATGCCGCCGGCAACATCCGCTTTGGTTCGGATGCCATCCGTGCGCTCGGAATGCTTCCCGAGTCCTGCACGCTCGATTACGAGGAAGGCGAGGAGCCGACGTTTGAGCCCGAGCCTGCCCCCGTCGTGACTGCATCTGCGCCCGTTGTCGCCGTGGATGATGAGTCTGCCGCGGTTGCCGCTGCCGAGCCCGAGGCGGTGTCCGCGATCGATCCCGCGGCAGGACTGGACATTTTGGCCCCCGCCGCGCCGGCTCAAGACGTTGCGGACGAGTCTGACGACGATTACGTTGAACAGCCGAGGCGCGTGTCTTACGAGAGCGATACTGATTTCTCGGCCGAGATTCCCGCGGCAACGCCCCATGCCGATATTGCATCCGCGTTCTCTTCGATTGGCGCCAGTGCTTCCAGCTTCTTTAAGGGTGCGCTTGCAAAGGGCAAGAAATTTGTCGACGATTTCGAGGAGAAGCGCGCTGCCGCACGCGTGACTGCCGAGCAGGAGGCTATCGCTCAGCAGCAGGCAGCCGAGGCGGCACGTGAGCGCGCGGCGCAAGAGTTCGAGCAGAACGAGGCTGTGCAGTCCGTGCCCGTCGACGCTGCCGAAGCTACGACGTCCTTTGAGGCTCAGCAGCACGTCGATAGCACCATGTCGTTTGATGCCGCGCAGTTCGATTCCACGATAACGTTTGAAAAGCAAGGCACCGCGATTGCCGAGCCCCTTCCTGTTTCCGATGAGCAGGGCGACGCGGCAGACGATGACGAGCCTATTGATGCTGCCGAAATCCAAGATGTCGCCGAGGACGAGCCCGTCGAGGCCAACTGTGACGAAGAGCAATACGCGGCAGCCGATCAAGGTGATTCGACCGAGGTCGAGCAGGAGGAAGTGCCTGCGGTTTCCGAGGCTCCCGAGACAGATGAGTCGAGGCCTTACTCCACGCAGATTTTCACCATGCCGGCCCCGAGTGGTTCCGGTGCCACGGTTGCCGATGTTGCTCCCACCCAGGACGAAACGATCGATTCCCTTATGGCCCAGATTTCCTTCCAGGCATCACCGCGTCCGCAGATGAATGTTCCCGATCCGGCGTCGGCTCCGTCGCCTGCACCTTCCTCGTCTCCGCTGGCTTCGGTCCCCGATCCGTCGCTGCCGTCGATGAAGCAGGCAAACGTTGCGTCTCGCACGTCGCTGTTCGACCTTCCCGATCCCTCCGCACAGGTCAACGACCCCTTTGCTACCGCTCAGGGTCCCGAACCAATATCGGCACCCGTTGCGCCTCCTAGGCCCGTTGCGTCGGGCGCTCAGCCGATCGAGACCATTTCGGCTCCCGCCCCGGCGGCAGCCAAGTCTCGCAAGCGCGGCCTGGGCGGCCTGTTCGGTCGTAAAAAGAAAAACGAACAGGACAGCATGAGTGATTGGCTGGGCGTCGAAGACGATTACGATGCCAAGAAGTCCGGTCGCGGCATCGGTTCGTGGGATAATTTCGAGGACGATAACGATGGCTGGAAGGGCGGCGCTACGTCTTCCGACGGCGCTTCTTCCGAAGATATGCTCTCGGCTGTCGCCTCTATGGGCGACGATGAGCTGCTCGGTCACGATATCTGGTTTGTGGCAACGGGCGCCTCGGATTGTGATGGCGCCGGTATGAAGGCCTTCTTGGCTTCGCATCGCGATAAGCTCCGCGGCGTCTTCTTCATCAATCTTGAATCCGTCGGCGCCGGTAGGCTTTCGGTGGTGACGGTTGAGGGCGAACAGCAGCTGCTCAAGGGCGATCGCCGCATCATGAACCTGGTCAGCAAGGTGTGCAAGTCGTTCCATGTCGATTGTGGCGCGCTCGAGATGCCCTATGCCAAGACCGATGCCTATGCCGCGCTCGAGGCGAGCCGCCGAGCCCTCACCATCGCCGGCGTGGACGGCACGCGTCTGGCTTGCGCTCGTACCGAGGACGACCTGCCCCACAATGTCAACCCGACGAACATTGCCACGGTATCCGAGGTCGTGACCGAGGTTATCCGCCGTTCGTAGACGGAGCTCTAAGGAGTCAACGTGTTTTCGTATATTAAGCGCCATTGGCCTGTCTACGTGATTTTGACCTTGATTGCCATTGCGTTAGGGTTTGGAGCTGCCTACATCGTGGGCGCGAAGGGCTCGACCCCCGCCTCCGCAATCAGCGAAGAGGTGGAGCAAGAACAGAGCACGGGTGCCGATGGGATTCCTGAGTCCGAGCAAGCAATCGTTGATGGTGGATCTTCGTCTGCAGAGTAGATGCGGCGATTTAAATGATTGAAAGCGGGCGAGCCGGGGGACTGGCTCGCCCGCTTTTTCATCGCGCTAGCGCTTCTTTGGGATTGACCTAAGGCGAGCGAACCATAGGGCTGCGGCACCCGAGGTCAGGAGCGCGGTGATGCAAACGGCGATGGGAGCTGATCCTGTTGCCGGTAGGTCCTGCGGTAGGATACAGCGTTGAATGACACTGTCCTCGTCATGTGACTCAAGTTTATCGCCGCCGCCGTTGCGGCAAAGATCGACGCGTGCGCTGTTGGTGAGTGCAGTTTGGGGTGTGTAAGCCGACGTTGCCTGCATGTGCACGACTGCGCCCCGAGCATCTGTGCCAAGGATTGCTTTGGCATCGTCAAGGTCGTCGTGCTCATCTTTGAGATCATCGCGGGTCCAAGAATCCGTATCGCTTCGAGTCGTAAAGTCGGCGGCTACCGCACCGTATTCAATGCGAATGCCCGTCACGACGGTATTGGATGCAAGGTCGAGTTCTTTCGCCTCGAGTGTGGCGGATTCCGTGGTCGAGACATCCGCCTTCCAGAGGTGCCAGCCGTCGTAATCGACGAGGCGGCAATCTTCACCCAGACTCTCTTTTACTTCGTCGGACTCAAGCCAAGGATTTTCGTGCCCATCGTCAAGCGTCGCGTTTGCCGGCTCATCGACGTCTGTCGAGTCCAACGGCGTCGTGCGATACCACACGTTGCACAGACCGTTGAGGTCGCCGATGGCGACGGGGGTTTCGATTGAGACGAATCTCGCCGTGCCGTCTTTGGCGCACTCAAGATCATCGGTAATCGTAAACTCATCAACCCAAGTAGCGGAATCGTTTCGAGCATCGATGGTATAGGAGAAAAGTCCGTCCGTATTGGTTTGCATCGCGGCGCGGTTTTTTCCATCGCCGTTAGCCAACAGACCCTTCCCGATAGGTTGGACAAGTTCCTGACGCTTGTCGACCTGTCCTTTGATCTCGATGGGTGCATCCTTCATCGCGACGGATTGGACTTCTCCCGTATCCTTTATTTCAAACGTTATCTCCTCGGCAAGGTCATAGGTCCGCGGAGACATCGTTTCGCGCAACGAGTAGGTGCCGGGTGCAAGATGTTCGATGCGGTGCGGCTTGTCGGATGAGGTCCAGGAGTCTATTTCGGTTTTATCGGGACCATATAAGGTGAGCTGTGCGCCTTTCACTTCCTGCTCTCCGCTTGCATCGACCTTGGAGATATCAACCTTGGTGTAATCGTCGGATACGTTAAGCCGTGCTTCCACAACGGGTGTTTTCTGGTCGGCATAGGTAAGGTCGACGATATGGTGCGTCCGGTCGAGTAAGAAGCCGGTCGGCGCTTGAGTCTCGACAACCTCGTAGCGTGCGGTGCCAGATCCCAGCGGGAGGTCGTCCGCGCGTGCTTCTCCAGTTTCATCCGTCGTGACGGTAGCGACAGTCTCACCGTCGAGCGCGGCAATGCTACCGTCGGGGCGCACGATATCACCTGAGGCACGGATCTCAAAGATGGCGCCCGCGAGGCTGCTGCCGTCTACGGCATCGGTTTTAACGATCCTGATGTTTCCGGTCGCGGCGTGGTTATAATACGAGGCGATTGCAACGGGCGTTAGGTTCATGTCGGCGGGTATGTTTACCTCGATCTCTTTGCCGACAAGATAGGGCTCTTTGGCCGAGGTTTCGCGTACATAATAGGTGCCCGGCACGAGCGATTCGGGCAGTGTGACGGTCCCGGTCGCGTCAGTCGTAAAGGTGTCCATTACGTTATGTGCTGGATGCCAGCAAGTTTGTGAGACAGGTTTGTGATTGCTGTCGAGGAGTTGGAAGGTGAATCCGACTAGGGGAACAGAAGCGCCTGTTTGGGCATCGCGTTTTACAATCTGGAGATGCGTCGACAGAGCGTGGTTGTCCACGATATATTGAAGCTCGGCGCCGTCGGAAATCTGATTGGCCTCGACGGTCCATTCCCCTGCACGTTTAAAACCCTCTGGGACGGTTTCCGGAACCTCACGAACGGTGTAGCCGGCGCGGTCGTATGGGATGGCTCCGTGGACACCGGCGGGTCGCTTGCCTGCGCCAAACCATGCTTCGGGCTGATCTTTGGTGGAGGCAAAGCCATAGATGTTTGTAGTCAGTGTGCCAACAACCTGCTGAGAGCTGTTACTGACAACCTCAAAGACAACATCTCCTGCCGGCTGCTCCAGGCCGGATTGATCGCTATTGCCGTAGTCCTTGAATTTGGAAATCTCAAGGTCAAACGCAATGGGGATATTGGAAACGCGAGATTCGATCTCGACCACGCCTGAATCGCCGAGTTGGTCGGCTCCAACGGTGTAAGACCAACTGTCACCGGAGGGCAAATAGCCCTCGGGCGCCTTCGATTCATAGATGGTAAAGGTTCCCAGGGGGACATCGGTGAGGGTAGCTCGACCGCTTTCATCGGTCCTGAGAGCTTGTGTCCATCCAGGGGTTGATTGCGATACGCACACGAATTCTGCTCCTGCGAGCGAAGCTCCAACTTGGGGGCCTGCATTCGTTGCGGCGTCGAGCTTTACAATGCGCAAGGTAATGGTGCCGGGTTGTTCATCAATGGTGACGTATCCGCCGTTATTCGTCGTGGTAAAGGCAATGCGATCGCGCAGGGAGATATAACCAGCTGGCGCTGTTGTCTCAACTAGGTAGTATGCCGTGTTGGGTAGGAGTGTTGCCTGCGCTCGACCGTTGCTGTCCATCTGGACGGTGCCGACACGCGCGCCGCTGGCGCTCTCAAAAACATCGAATGTTGCCCCGCCAAACTGATAAGTATTGTTTCCGCTGGTAATGGCAGCGTTTGCAGACTGCTTTTGGAAGGAAACAGAGACCGCCGGCAGTACATAGAGCATGTCTTGACGTCTGCTGCCGCCCGATACGGTTCCTAGATAGCGCCGCGCGCGGTGCGGAGCGGCTTTGATGCTTCCTGATTTTGCGCTGTCGTGGAGCCACCGCGCAGCCGCCACGACTTCATTGTCGGCGGTAAAGTGCCCACTCTTGGTTTTGCCCTGAGCGGTCGTGTAGGAGTAGGTGCCGTCGACATGGGTAGTGCCGTTGAGCATCCATACGGCAAGCTGGGTGGCGGCGCGGGCGCGATCGGGTGAAAGATGGTAACCGCCAAACGACGTGGCGGTAGGATATCCGTGACAAACGATTGCCGCGAACTCGTCGTCGAGCCACACCCAGCCTTGATCAAAGTTGAGCCATGGACCGCCCGGCTTGGTGGGCCCGGGGCGTTCCTGGTTCATGCAGTAGGCAATCGAGGCGTCTTGAGCTTCATACTTGCCGATGAAGAAGGGCCCACAATCATCGCTAATAGTACGGAAGCCGAGCTGGTCGTAGCCATCGACGGCAAATGCGGCTCCCGGTGCCAGGCAGCCGAACAGCAGGAAGAGGAGCAGGAGCAGCGGACCTGTTGCGATTGCGCTGTGGACAGAGTGCGTGGGTGCGTTGGACATGGCTGCTCCTTATCCCTCGTGCGCCGCATGGGGAGGTTGCGACGCGTAGGATGAGGCTACCCCCGAGGTTCATGCGGGTAAGTACCGGAGCCTGACCAAAAGCTTGCCCAATTCCTGACAAATTGAGCTCAAATACAACAATCAGGCAAAAGCGCAGGTAGAAGATAGGGAGAACAGGAGGCCAAAGGTCCTCATCTCCACAATTGATGCGATTTTCAAACGAATCTCCACAGCTAAAACAAGCATCGCCACCCTTGTATCGAACAAGACAACCGCGTTATACTAGCCAACACACAAGCGGGCATCGCCAAGTGGTAAGGCATCAGCTTCCCAAGCTGACACTCGCGGGTTC
>URQD01000026.1:0-26250 GCA_900549905.1 uncultured Collinsella sp.
CCCGGCTCGAAAAAGTGCTAAATGTCAATTCTGGTCTAACAGAGCCTTTCTTTTAGGTAGCGGAGGTATCGACGACGCCGGTCGCATTGGCAATCGCGACTATGACGATCATGCGTAGGAGCAGCACACCCAATGCCTTGAGCCAGAGTTTCGCGAGTTTCTTGCCGCGATAGCTGTCGAGCAGTGCGAATCGCCGACGAAGACGGCGCTTATCGAGCAGCGCAAAATGCATAAGCACCATAAGGCCATCGACAAAGAAAAGATACTCGATTATGAGAAGCCACGTCGGGTAGCCTTGGTTTGCTCCCGTGGGGTGAAAGACGGCAAAGTGACTTCCGGCAAAGAACACAAGTAGCGAGAAGCAGACAAGCGTATTCCAAATGCGCCCCAGAGACTCCGGAACGCGAGAGAGCAGACCGCATGCAGCGGAGGCGGCAGGCCTAGGAAGCCCTGCGGGGTTCTGGAGCCCTTGGGGCGTCAACACCGTCTCCGAGGCCGGAGTACGGACAGGCGCAGGCGCAGGAGGCCGCACGGGGCGACTCAGATCGTATGCCGCGCGCGTAGCCCGTCCCAACGCTTCCGCACTCGCAAAACGCTTAGCCGGGTCGAGCGCCATCGACATGCAGATGACATCGGCAAGTGGAGTGGGAATGCCACGCGCCTCGCATTGCTCGCGCATGTCGAGCCCTGGTTTAGGGTCGATTCCCGTCAAGCAGAAGAACAACAGGGCGCCAAGTGCGTAGACGTCGCTGCGCACACTCGTCTGCCCAAACCCATACTGCTCGGGCGGCGCATAGGGTCGCGTGCCAAACTTGACGGTGTCGGCATCGGCGCCATCGCGCCATACGCGCGCGATCCCCAAGTCGATAATCACCAGCGATGAAAACGTCAGGCCCTCATCGAGCGTACGGCTCGCACCTGTCACGATGATATTCGATGGCTTGAGGTCGCGATGGATCACCGGCGCCGACGTCTCCCCCGCCATTGCAAAACCGGCATGGAGCTCGCCCACGGCGTCGCAAAGGGCAGGATACAATTCACATGCATAATCGGGGGTGGCTCCCAGACGGTCCACCAGCACCCCGAGCGTCTCACCTTCGATATATTCCATAACCACGTTAAGCTCGTCGCCCACACGACGGCAATCGACGATTCTGGGCAGGTGCTCAAAACGCCTGCCCGCCCGCTGAGCGGCAAACAGACGCTCATATGCCCCGCCGATTTGAGCCGAAGCATCGATGCGTTTACGGACAAAGGGGCCGAGCGAACCACCGCCGGTTCCTTCAAAGTACACGAGCTCAGTTGTTTCAACGGACGAGCGCTTAAGTACACGCTCCACGCGATAGCTGTCGTCGCGATCGAGCGACGCCAGGTGCTCGGCAAGCGCTGCGGTCAGCTCGTCATCGGGATATGTTGGGGTCTGAGTATCCATAGCCTCCATCATAGCGCAGGGCGCAGACACCCCATGGCATCCGCGCCCCGTTCGTTTGCATCGTTGTTCGGCAGCTCCGCCGGCTCAGATATCAGCCGCTAACTCACCGTCTCCTCGCCAAAGCGATACAGCTCCTCGTTGACCTTTTGGAGGCTACACCCGCGATCGATGCAAAAGATGATAATCGCATCACGGCGATCCTTGCAGTTAAGGACGCTTACCCCGGCAGCCGTCAGCGCACGGTTGGTCTCTTTGAGCGTCAGCGCCATCGCAAAGGCAATCTGCAGCACCTTATTGCGACTCGGGTGACGCGCACCAGTAAAGATCTGATAGCCAAAGGTCTCATTGAGATCGGCCATACGAACCACGCGCGAACGCTCCAAGCCCTTTTCCTGCAGCAGCTGCTTCAGATAGTCCGAAAGCGACGGGGCGGCAAAGTCGTGCTCCCTGCTATAGCCATCGATGTTCGGCGCATCGAGAAGCTCGTTGAGCAACTCCTCGGTCAGCTTTTTATCGGGCATACGACTTCACCTCCCCAGTGCATGCAACATGCTAGAAACCGCTTACGTCCGAACGCTCCCAGCTAGCAACCTGGTCGGGAGACACCGTACCCAGCGCCTCGAACTTCCAGGAGCCGCCCGCCTTCAGATGATTGGTGTTTGCAAGAGCCGTTCCAACCTGGTTGCCATCGGCATCATACAGAACATACTCAATCTGAATGTAGCTCTTTTCCTTGTCCGTGTTATTGGTCAGCGTGCCCGTGATCTTATAGGTAAACTGATTGGAAGTGTCTTCAGCCTCGTCAGCAATGGTATACGGTTCTTGCGGTTCTTTTTGCCCCTCAGCCTGCTGTGTCATCTCGGCAGGTTTTGCCGAATCGCTCGCAGACGAATCGGTTGAGTTGCCGCCCATAGAGCCCACGGCACCGACGATAACCAGCACCACGATGATGCCTAGGACAATCTTGCCGATCGGCTTCTTTCCCTCTTTTGCCATTATTCATCCTTCCTACGATCCGGCTACCGTGCCGGCACACAGCACATCGTAGGAAGGATTGAACTTGAATTCATTAGCTGAGAGCTAAGGTTGCGGTAAACGGCCAATGCAGTTGTCCAAGCGCCGAGCAAACGCACTTTGCGCGACCGTCTGCCAGTGGTGATCAACCCACCGTGACGGATTCCCCGGTAAAGGCACTGATCATCAACAGGACAAAGAAAACAAGGTAGCTGACACTCAGCAGGTACGCAATGATTAGAAAGATGACCCAGCCGACATTGGTTTTACCGTCGGCACGGCGTCGCTCGCGATTGCGGCAGAGCCAAATCGTCACGCCGATGGCAGTGATAAACAGTACGAGTGCCGCCGCAGCCAGCCCAGCAAGCGCAAACATCACGCCAATGCTCACAGCGATGACCGGAAGCAGTAGCAAACCGCACCCGCATCCACCCGGACTATATACGGCAGACTGTCGGCGTCGCCTCATCGTCGCCCCCATCATCTTTGAGCACTACAGTGCGATGGCCTGCTGAACAGGAACGATCTTATCGAGTTCCGGTTCGATCCGCCTTTTCTCGGCCTCAAGGTCAAACGCCACCTGAGCGCGCAGCCAATAACCATCCGTCAGGCCAAAATAACGGCAAAGACGGAGGTCAGTGTCGGCCGTCACGCGACGTTTTCCCAGGACAATCTGCCCGATACGCTGAGCCGGAATCCCGGTCTCTTTCGCAAGGCGATATTGAGAAATGCCCATGGGAACAAGAAACTCCTCTTTGAGAAGCTCACCGGGAGTCACCGGCGACAGCAAATTGGCCGAAGCCTCATCACTTGTGATAATCGACGATTTCGACATTCCAAGCCATCTCCTGTCTCCACTCAAAACAGACCCGATAGCGCTCGTTAACACGGATGCTATATTGACCGGCACGATCGCCCTTCAAAGCTTCTAGGCGGTTGCCTGGTGGAACGCGAAGATCATCAAGCGATGCACAAACCTGCAGTTGGCGAATCTTCCTCAACGCAACACGCTCAAAGGGCACGAACTTCCTGACCCGCACACCCATGGCAAAGCGTTCGGTATCCTCATCTTTATACGATGCAATCATAGTATCGCCTTACGTTAGTAACGTCAAACGTTTCTATAGACTTACATCTCTATTATATCGTACGTTTGTTCGTGTTTTCTAGAACAAATAGTCCTTCACGCCTTAGTCAAGCAAAAGCAATCGTTTGTAGACATCGAGGCCTTTGAGAAGGATTTCCTCGTCGAAGAGCATGCTATCGGTATGCAGAGCGCTCGTGGCATAGGCGGGACAGCCATCCGAATCGATCGGATTATCTTGTCCCTCCGGCACGCCCGTACCCAGGAGGAAGAACACGCCTGGCAGATGGCGCTGATAGAAAGCGAAGTCCTCGGCAATCAGCAAAGGCTCATCCACGAGTTGCAGCTCGGACAAGACAGGCGCAATGTGGGCGAACAGCTCGGGATCGTTATCGACCGGCGGATAGCCCTCGGCAAAATCGAGGTCATATGTGCAGCCCGTTGCGACGCAGGCATCGTCCAGCACGCGGCGCACGCCCTCGCGCGCGCGGTCGAACATGTCGTCCGTAAACACACGTAGGCTGCCGGCAACATGGGCCTCCCCCGCCACCGCATTGCAGACGGTGCCGGCCTGCAGCAGGCCGAACTTACCAATGCAGGGCTCGTCGACACCCAACTCGTCCATGAGCTCGCACTCGGAAACCAAGAACTTGGCAGCCGCCAGTGCCGCATCGTGCGACTCCTCGACCGGAACGCCATAGGTCTTAGCGATATGGATGCTCGTGCCATGGATATGAATGTGTGTCTCACTCGAACGCGCCAGCAACGGACCGGAGCAGCTCGCCAACGTGCCGGCGGGCAGATCGGGCCACACGTGGAAGCCGAAGATGCGATCCACCCCGTAGCGCTCGAACACGCCGCTCTCGCACACCGTCTTGGCACCACCAGTCGTCTCCTCGGCCGGCTGAAACACAAAGAGCACATTGCGCTTAATGGCGCCCGGCTGCTCACGGATCGTACGGTCGACAAAGGTTGCCGCCGAAAGCGCCATGGCCATGTGTCCATCGTGCCCGCAAGCATGCATCTTGCCGGGATGGGTCGAAGCGAACGCTGCCCCCGTTGCCTCGGCAATGGGCAGCGCATCCATATCGGCGCGAATCGCCGTGGCATGCGCGGCGCCAACGCCAGCGTCGAAGAAAGCGCAGACGCAGCCGGGGCACGGATGGGTCACATCGCAGGTGAGCGGTGCCAACACGCCCTCGATATAGGCGATCGTCTGCGGAAGATCGAAGTCGAGCTCCGGGATCCTGTGCAAGTCGCGGCGGTAGCGACGGAGTTCTTGGAGCTCGGCCATATTGGTTCCTTTCGTAGGTGCGCGTCGGCTGCTATCTATTGTGCCGCAAGATTGCTACACCCTTATTTCCAGCATATCCCTGCATTTTTTAAACGTTATATACGAATACTCTTGTTTGGTAAAGTGCAACGTGGTAGGGTCGTTACCACTTGATAGAGGCGCGGGCACGAAGAGCCGCGGGCGAGCCGGCAGGCTTTGACCCCGCGGGGAGGCGAAACCCGCCGAACTGGGTTTTTCGGGCACGAACAGCCTGGTGGGCCTGCGGGAAACACCCGCAGGACTGTCTGCAGCAATGCGGGAGCGCTATCCGGACATTGGGTCCACGCTATGCGGATTCGATGCGCAGGTAGCGCCGTCTGGATAGCGAGGTTTACGGGACATGTCATTGACTCCCAACGAGGCATATGCGGCCAAGCAGCCGTTTGTGGACAAGGAGACGCTCGAGCATATCGTCGAGCAGTTCCCCACGCCGTTTCATCTATACGACGAGGCGGGCATCCGCCGCAACATGCAAGAAGTGCGCGACGCCTTTGCATGGAACCCGGGCTTTAAGGAATACTTTGCCGTCAAGGCCAACCCCAACCCGGCACTCATCTCCATTCTCAACGAATACGGCTGCGGCTGCGATTGCTCGAGCTATACCGAGCTCATGATCGCCCGCTCGCTGGGCATCACCGGACACGACATCATGTTCTCGTCCAACGACACACCGGCGGCGGACTTTGAGCTCGCCGACAAGCTGGGTGCCATCGTCAACTTTGACGACATCAGCCACATCGAGTTCTTTGAGCGCGTTGCGGGACCCATCCCCAAGACGGTCAGCTGCCGCTTTAATCCGGGCGGCCTATTCCAGCTCTCCAACGGCATCATGGATAACCCCGGCGACTCCAAATACGGCATGACCACCGAGCAGCTCTTCGAGGCCTTCCGCATGCTCAAGGCCAAGGGCGCCGAGGACTTTGGCATCCACGCATTCCTTGCCAGCAACACCGTCACCAACGACTACTACCCCAAGCTTGCGCGCATCCTCTTTGAGCTTGCCGTGCGCCTGGAGCGTGAAACGGGCGCACATGTCGCCTTTATCAATCTGTCCGGCGGTGTGGGTATCCCCTACCTGCCCGAGCAGCAGGCTAACGACATCCGTGCCATCGGCGAGGGCGTACACGCGGCCTACGACGAGATCTTGGTTCCCGCCGGCATGGGCGATGTGGCGATTTGCACCGAGATGGGTCGCTTTATGATGGGCCCCTACGGCTGCCTGGTGACCAAGGCCATCCACGAAAAGCAGATCTACAAGGACTATATCGGCGTGGACGCAAGCGCCGTCGATCTGATCCGTCCTGCCATGTATGGCGCTTACCACCACATTACGGTGATGGGACAGCCGGGTGGCGCCGACAAGACCGCAGCACCCGTTACGGACACCTACGACATCACGGGCAATCTGTGTGAGAACAATGACAAGTTCGCCATTGATCGCGAGTTGCCGCATATCGACATGGGCGACCTGCTCGTGATCCACGATACCGGCGCGCATGGCTACTCCATGGGCTACAACTACAACGGCCGTCTGCGCTCCGCCGAGGTGCTGCTGCGCCCCGATGGCTCGGCCGACCTCATCCGCCGTGCTGAGCGCCCGGGCGATTACTTTGCCACGCTCGACGTGCTGCCTAGCGGCCGAGAGCTGCTGGCCAAGTCGCGCGCCGAAAGTGCCCGCCGTCGCGCCCAGGACGAGCGTCTGGCCGTCGCCGCTCAGTGGAACAAACGCATCCAGATCGCGGAAGCGAAGGAGAAGAACATGGATATCCGCAACCTTGAGGGTTCGATCGTCGCCCTCGTCACGCCGTTTAAAAAGGACGGAAGCGTCGACTTTGACGCGCTCGAGCGCCTTATCGATTTCCACCTGCAAAACGGTACCGACGCCATCCTCACCCTGGGCACCACCGGCGAGAGCGCCACGATGACTGACGATGAGGACAACTCCGTTGTCGCCGCGGTGGTCAAGCAGGTTGCAGGCCGTGTCCCCGTCATCGCCGGCTCGGGCTCCAACTCCACGCAGACCATGCTCACCAAGTCGCTCACCTACCAGGGCTTGGGAGCCGACGGCCTGCTGCTCATCACCCCCTACTACAACAAGTCCAACGAAGAGGGCATCTATCAGCACTTTAAGACCGTTGCCGATGCCGTAGATATCCCCTGCATCCTGTACAACATCCCCGGCCGCTGCGGCTGCGGCATCAGCGTGCGCAACGTGGAGCGCCTGGCCGCGCACCCCAACATCATGGGCATCAAGGAAGCCTCAGGCAACGTCGCTTACGCAGCCAAGATCGCCCACCTGCTGTCCGATGACTTCCGCATGTACTCGGGCGAGGACGCACTTACCGTACCGCTCATGAGCCTGGGCGCCTCGGGCACCATCAGCGTGTGGGCAGACGTTCAGCCGCAGCTCGTGCATGACATGTGCCGCGCCTATTTGGACGGTGACGTGGCGCGTGCCCGCGATATCCAAATTGCCGGCCAGCCGCTCATCAATGCCCTCTTTAGTGAGGTCAACCCCATCCCCGTCAAAGAGGCGCTCGCTCAGATGGGTATGATCGAGGCAAACTACCGCATGCCGCTGTGCCCCATGGCAAACGACACGCGTACTGCACTTACCGATGCTCTGAAGGGAGCTGGTCTGCTTGATTAAGACCGTCATTATGGGAACGGGCCGCATGGGCTCGCTCATCCGCACTACCGCCGAGGGCATTGTCGACGCCGCCGGTCAGCCCGTTTTCGACATCGTCGCCCAGATCGGTTTTGATCTGTCCGAGCTCGAGAGCGCCCCGGCAGCCGACGTTATCATCGACTTCTCGAACGTCGTGACCTTCGATGCCGTCGTCGCCTATGTCGAGCGCACGGGCGCCGCGTTGGTCTCGGGCACCACGGGCTACACACCCGATCAGATGGACCGCCTGCGCGAGCTGGGTCAGAACGCCCGCGTCATGCACTCCGGTAATTACTCCATCGGCATCGCAGCCCTGCGTCATCTGGTAGCACAGGCTACACGCGAGCTGCCCGGCTTTGACTGCGAGATCGTCGAGACGCACCACAACCAAAAGGTTGATGCCCCCAGCGGCACTGCCAAGCTACTGCTCGATGCCGTCGTCGAAGCTGAACCCGAGGTAGGCTACCACCCTGTCTATGGCCGCGAGGGCATGTGCGGAGCGCGCGACCCCAAGGAGATCGGCATGCACTCACTGCGCGGTGGCACTGTCGCCGGCGTGCACGAAGTGAGTTTCTTTGGCCAGGACGAGGAAATCACACTCACGCACCGCGCCACGAGCCGTCAGATCTTCGTCAACGGCGCCTTGGCAGCCGCGCAGAAACTCGTCACCCGCGAGCACGGCTTCTATACGTTCGACCAGGTCATGTTTGCCTAACCAGGTATCAACCGGATCCACCCAAAGGAGAGACAGCAAATGAGCAATGCAGCCGAGATGGATGCACAGGAGATTATCAACTACATCGCCACCGCGCCCAAAAAGACGCCCGTCAAGCTGTACGTGCGCGAGAAGCCGGGCATGAAGGTTGCCTGGGGCGACGCACATGTCTACGGCGGTCGTCGTGGCAAGACCGTCTTTGGCGACTGGGATGAGCTTAAGGCCATCCTGGACGCCAACGCCGATTCCATCGACTACTACGATGTGGAGAACGACTGCCGCAACTCCGCCGTGCCCATGCTCGACCTTAAGGGCATCAACGCCCGCATCGAGCCGGGCGCGATCATCCGCGACCGCGTCGAGATCGGCGACCGTGCCGTCATCATGATGGGTGCCATCATCAACATCGGCTCCGTTATCGGCGAGGGTTCCATGATCGATATGGGCGCCGTGCTGGGCGGCCGCGCCACCGTGGGCAAGAACTGCCATATCGGCGCCGGCACCGTGCTGGCAGGCGTTGTGGAGCCCGCCAGCGCCACGCCCGTCATCATCGAGGACGATGTCATGATCGGCGCCAACGCTGTGGTCCTGGAGGGCGTGCACGTGGGTAAGGGTGCTGTCGTTGCCGCTGGCGCCGTATGCGTGGAGGACGTCCCCGCCGGCGCCGTCGTGGCCGGTGTCCCCGCCCGCGTCATCAAGATGCGCGACGATAAGACTGACAGCAAGACCGGTCTCGAAGAGGGCCTGCGCCAGCTCTAGTGTTACGCGGTTTTACCAAACCGCGTAACGGCTCGACGCTGCAAACGCCCCTAAGCGGCAATCTGACGTTCAATCGTCGGGCATGACCAAAAGGTCAATGCCCTCCTCTTTCACGTCACCTTGCTCGCCTAGGGGCGTTTTCGCTGACGTATGCTCAACCAGTAGCGAAATTAAGCCCCAAGTAAAAAGGCCGAAGCCCTCATCCGAGGCTTCGGCCTTTGTTTTTCTGCAGCGTCCAAGCGCAGTTTATCGATTCTCGATGCTGCCGATGTTTTTGAGTTCGATGGAGATGAGGCCGTTGGGTTCGTTGACAAACTCGATGTACTCGGAGTTCGAACCCATCTCGGCCGGGAAGCTGATCTCGATGCCCGTGTCGGTACGGATCTTGTGATTGCGCACCGCCGCGCGCTCGACCTGTTTGCGCTCCACGGGAACGCGCTCGGGAACCTTCTCCTCGGTCAGTGCCGCGCGCACACTTTCCTTGATGACCGGCTCGTCCTCAAAGACCTCATCGACGATATCCCAGGGCGGAAGCTCCTCGTCATCCTCGACCTTCTCGGCAACGGCAGCCTTAACCTTAGCGAGCGCTACGGCCGTATTGGCACCGTGCTCCTCGGCGACTTCCTCGACCACGCGCGTCACGGTGTCGATGACCTCCTTGCCCGACACGCCCGTATCGCACTGCAGCAGACCGTCGGGAATGAGCATGCGGTCCTCGCCGGCAATCTTGCGCTTCTTGTCCACGTAGCCGATCTCCATGGTGCTCGCGCGCACGATGGCATAGCTCGGCACCTTTTGCGAGGGATTCGGCAGAATAGCGTAGTGGCGCGCGATGTCGTTGCGCACCTCCCCCTCCTCGCGGCCCACCTCGTGCATAAAAGCCTGCTTGGAGCCCAGCAGCATCACGGCAAACCAGCGGGCATCCTCATCGTCGTCAAAATCGGCCACGAGCACGTCGGTTGACTCGGCTTTTTCGGCCTTGGTAAGCTCGGAGGAAATGAACTCCGCAATCTGCTGCGACAGGTCTACGAACTCGCGCTCGCCAAAGAAATAGCCCTTGAGCTCGCCGCCAAACGCAGAGTTCTCGGCAAACGTGGCGCGTTTATTGTCGGCCGAGGTACGTGCGCGGCGCAGATGCGTGGTCACGAAGTTGCGCACGGTACGGCTCTCGATATCGAGCTCGCGCTGGCTCATAACGTTGACGGCAGAGTCAAAGTCCAGGATATGCAGAATCGCGTGATTGATTTTCATATACGGCATTCCGTTCTAGATCGATTTCGGCACGAACCAGTATAGCGGTCGAGCCCGCCCCGGGCGCATCGAAGCTTGGTGCATCGGGGACAGGTTGCTTTGCACCAATGGTTAGCGCAGGAGCTCGGACTGCCAAGCCTCGAGCTGTTCTGCCAAACTCTTGCCGGCAGCGGGCATGTCGATCTGGGGTCGTTTGGGCAGCAGTGCGCATTTAAGGATTGCCACGATGGTCTGCGAGACAAAGCGTCGCGTATCCTCGTCAAAGCCTTGCGCAGCCTGGAGCATCACGGGCAGGCTCTCGCGCAGATTCCCGGCGATATCCGCAAACCGCTCAGCACCCGTAGCCTCAAACACGGAGAACAACGCATCTACAAAACGCTCGCGCTCGCTAGGCGACACTGCAAGCAGCATCTCGCGAATGGAGCCATCAACGTATCGAGCACCGGCGGACAGGCGCTCACAGTACACGAAGTCGCGACCATCAACCACCCAGCTAAAGGGATTGTGCTGCAGCAGGCTGAACTCGGTGCTCTCAACGATGGCATAGTCCTCCTGTGTCTCGAACATCATGCCAAAGATCGACGACCGAGGTAGCGTCTTGTCGATTCGACCGCAAAGATCGGCAAAGGCGTTGCCGTTCAGAAACTCCTCGACGAAGCCCGGACCATCATGGGAATACACCCGTTCGATTCGCTCGCGGGCGACATCGGAGCACATCGCCGCACCGTACACCGCAAGGTTTCCACCCTTGGAATGACCTCCGCACAAAAGCGGCCCGTCAATCGCATCCGCCGCCTCGTCCACATAACGCGCCGCGGATTCCTGGGCTGGCACAGGACACCGGAACGCCATGTTAAAGTCCTCTTTCCAGCCCACAATCGTGCTGTCGGTCCCCCGGAAGGAAAGATAACTAAACCCCGCCGGAAACCGGAACGCCATGGCTGCAAACTGCTCTGTCGCCACCACATCGCTCACGGCACGATAGCCGCAAACGCGCACGCCACGGTAACGAGGGCTTGCTGCCACGGCCTCCAACAAGGCCCTGCTCCCCTCTGGGTCCCACAAGTCACCAATCATGTCCCGGTAGCACTCGGCACGCAGCAACTCGCGTACGTCTAGGCCCTGCCAGTTCGTCAGCTCCGCCATATCACCCGGCAAACGCAAATAGGACAACCACGCAAAGACCAGGCTATCCACCGCGCAGAACGGCCGTTCCTCAAACGGATCAAACGCCGTTTGGGCATAGGTCAAAAAATTAGGCGAATCCGACATGGCCCTCCCATCAACAACAGTGCAAGGGGACAGGTTACTTTGCATCAAAAAGGCGCCCGGGCCGCGTGGACCCGGACGCCTTCATTGTAGCTTTTCGCTCTAGCGAGCTTGATTTAGCAGGAGAAGTCGACGCTGTCGATGATGTCCTTGAGGGCCTTGGCGGAGGCGGTAAGCTCATGCTGCTCGTCATCGTTCAGCGGCACGGGGACGCGGCAGACAACGCCGTCGCGGCCAACGACCGTCGGCATGGAGATGGCAAGATCGGACAGGCCATACTCGCCCACCATGAGCGAGGAGACAGGCAGAACGGTCTGCTCGTCACGCATGACGGCAGTGCAAATGCGCTTGACGGCCATGGCGACGCCATAGTAGGTAGCGTGCTTCTTCTCGATGATGGTGTAGGCGGAGTTCTTGACGTCCTCGGCGATGCGCTTCTCGGCAGCCTCATGCTCCAGATGACCGTGAAGCTCGCAGAAGGTGTTCAGCGGAACGCCGGCAACCTGGGCGCTGGACCAAGCGACGAACTCGGAGTCGCCGTGCTCGCCCATGACATAGGCCTGGACATCGCGCGGGTCGACCTCAACGTGGGCACCAAGCATCTGCTGCAGACGACCGGTGTCGAGCACGGTACCGGAGCCGATGACATGGCCCTCGGGCAGGCCGGACATCTTGATGGCGGCATAGGTCAGAACATCGACCGGGTTGGAGACGATGAGCAGAATGCCGTCGAAGCCAGACTTCTTAATCTCGGGGATAATGGACTTAAAGATGTTGACGTTCTTGTTGACCAGGTCCAAGCGGGTCTCACCGGGCTTCTGGGCAGCGCCAGCGGTGACGACGATCATGGCGGCGTCGGCGACATCGGAATAATCGCCGGCGTAGATCTTCATCGGCTCGGCAAACGTCATGCCGTGCGCGATATCCAGAGCCTCACCCTCGGCGCGGTTCTTGTCCACGTCGATGAGGACCATCTCGGAGAACAGACCGCTCTGCATCAGCGCGAACGCCGAAGACGAACCGACGAAACCGCAGCCGACAATAGCGACCTTCTTCTCGTTAACCATTAGAAACTCCCATCTCTCTCCACAAGCAAGCCGCCCGGGAACGACCCGAGCGGCTTGCCGTAATCCCAATACATCCAATCGGGACTTTGATTATGCTCCTATTCGCAGCCAAAAATCGACCGTTTACCGAAATTGTTTGCAGGATTCGTAAAATAACTGCACGAAATCGGTTTCGAGCTATTGACGAGTCGAAACAGGTTTCTAATACAGACCCGCCTCGCGGATGGCCTCGACAGCCAAAGCAATCTGATCGGGCGGCAGGACCAGCGCCATGCGCACGTGTCCCTCGCCCGAAGGACCAAAGCTCGCGCCCGGCGTCACCACAACGCCGGCCTTCTCCATAAGCTCCTCGCAAAACGCCATGGAATCGGTGCGACCACCGGGAAGCTTGGCCCACACAAACATAGAGCCATGCGCGTTGGGACGCTCCCAGCCCAGGCCCTCAAGACCGTCGCACAGGGCATCGCGGCGCTCCTGGTACTTCAGACGCTGCGCCTCGACCTCATCGCGCGGACCGTTCAGGCAGGCGATAGCAGCCTTCTGGATCGGGAAGAACATACCAAAGTCGATCTGGCCGCGCAGCTTGGCAAAGGCCGAGACCACATCCTCGCGACCGACCAAAAAGCCGATACGCGCACCGGTGACGTTAAACGACTTGGAGAGCGAGAAGAACTCAACGCCCACCTCAAGCGCACCGGGATACTGCAAGAAGCTACCGCCGGGCTCGCCGTCGAACACGATGTCGGAGTACGCGTTGTCATGGACGATGAGCAGGTCGTGCTCACGGGCGAAAGCGATGATCTCTTCGTAGACCTCGGGCGTGCCCACCGAGCCGACCGGGTTGGCGGGCAGCGATACGATCATATACTTGGCGCGATCAGCCACCTCGGGATCGATGCCTGCCACATAGGGCAGGTAATTATGCTCGGCAACCAGCGGATAGTACTCGAGCTTGGCATCGGCAATCTTCGCACCCGCCTCAAAGACCGGGTAGCACGGATCGGGAACCAGAATGGTGTCACCCGGATCGAGCAGAGCCAGGCCCAAATGGCCAACGCCCTCCTGCGTGCCGTTGCACGACTGCACCATGGACGGTGTAATGCCCGAAACGCCAAAGCGACGCTCATAGTAATCGCATGCGGCCTGCTTGAGTTCGGGCAGGTCGCGCAAGGCGTACTTCCACATCTCGGGATCCTGGGCTGCTTGTGTGAGCGCCTCGACCACGTGGCCGTACGGCTTAAAGTCGGGCGTGCCCACGCTCATGTTGTAAATGGTCTTGCCCTGAGCCTTCAGCGCGAGCAGCTTGTTGTTGAGCGAGGCGAAGACCTCCGCGCCAAAGCGGTCGAGACGCTGCGATGCCTGCATGGTGCCACCTTCCGATATAAAAAAGCGGCGCTCCGACAAGAGCGCCGCGCGATACGGGCCATCAGATTGCAAAAGTGTAACGCTTGCAACCCCCGTATTGGTTCAATTTAGCCAACCTTAGTCAACTGGATTGAGCGCGTCGATCTGCGCAAGCCACAGACGCGAGCTGGCGTCACTCGGCATACGCCAATCGCCGCGCGGGCTGAGCGTCACCGAGCCCACCTTGGGACCATCGGGCAGGCAGCTGCGCTTAAACTGCTGGGCAAAGAAGCGACGATAGAACGTACGCAGCCACGTGTGGACGGTCTTGGCGTCGTAGACACCCTCGAAACTCTTGAGCGCCATGCGGTAGATCTTGCCCGGCTCAAAGCCAAAACGCAGCAAGTAGTAGAGGAAGTAGTCGTGCAACTCGTACGGGCCCACCAAATCCTCAGTCTTCTGCGCAATCTCGCCGTCGCCCGTGGGCGGCAGAAGCTCGGGGGACACCGGCGTGTCGAGGATATCGAGCAAAACCTCGGCAATACGCCCGCCAAAGACATCAGCCGCATAACGCACCAAGTGACGCACGAGTGTCTTGGGCACGCTCGCGTTGACGGCGTACATGCTCATGTGGTCGCCGTTATAGGTAGCCCAGCCGAGTGCCAACTCCGACAGGTCACCCGTGCCGATGACAAAACCGCCAGCCTGGTTGGCCAGATCCATCAGAATCTGCGTACGCTCGCGGGCCTGGCTGTTCTCGTAGGTCACGTCCTGCACGGTCGGATCGTGCTCAATGTCCTTGAAGTGCCGCTCCACGGCCGCGTGGATCGAAACCTCGCGGAAGCTCACACCCAGGTCGCGGGCAAGCGACTCGGCATTCGACTTGGTGCGATGCGTCGTGCCAAAGCCGGGCATGGAAACCGCCGTGATACCCGTGCGTGGCAGCCCCAGTGCATCGAAGGCACGCACGGTCACAAGCAGTGCCAGCGTGGAGTCCAGGCCGCCTGAAAGACCGATGGCAGCTGCCTTAGTACCCGTATGGGCAAGGCGGGTCTTGAGGCCGGCAGTCTGCAGGTCGAGAATCGTCTCGCAGCGCTCGGCTAGGTCGCCATGGTCGGCCGGTACAAAGGGCGCGCGCGGGAAAACGCGGTCGATATCGCAGGCATCGCGCAGGACAGGCTCTTCGGCCAACACGCCCTCAAACGAAAACTCAACGGTCGTGGCCTCCGGCGCATCGTCTGCGCGGGTCCACGTCGTCGAGCGACGGCGCTCGGCAACCAGGCGGTCAAGGTCAACATCGGCGACGGCCATATCGCAGGTAAGCAGTTTAGTCGCGGCGAGCTTGGAGCCGTTTTCGTAGACGAGGTTCTCGCCCGCAAAGACCATGTCGGTCGTGGACTCGCCCTCGCTCGCATCTGCATAGGCATAGGCGCAGTACAGGCGCGCGCTTTGATTAGAGATAAGGCTGCGGCGGTAATCTGCCTTACCGATAATCTCGTCCGAGGCCGACGGGTTGAGGATCACCGTCGCGCCAGCAAGCGCCATCTCGGTCGAGGGGGGCGCCGGTACCCACAGGTCCTCGCACACCTCGACACCCAGCACCAGATCCTCGGCACCTTCATCGCAGCAGCGGTAGACAAGCCCCGAGCCAAGCGGCACCGGACCCTGACCAGCAAATTCAATCCACACGGGATCGGCCGGCGCCGGAGCAAACCAACGGCGCTCATAGAACTCGCCATAGTTGGGCAGATACTTCTTGGCCGTGAGGCCCAAAAGCTCGCCCGCGCAGCACACGGCGGCGCAGTTGTAGATATTCTCGGCAACTGCAACGGGAAGACCGATGGTAAAGACGACCGGCAACTCACGGGTTTCATCGAGGATATGCGCCAGAGCAGCCTCGCAGACATGCAGCAGTGTGCGATTATGGAACAGGTCGGCCGCGGTATAGCCGGTCAGGTTAAGCTCGGGCAGCACCAGAGCATGAACGCCGCGCTCGGCAGCATCGCGAACAGCCGCCAGCGCAACCTCGACATTGCCCTCGACATCGGCGACGCGAATCTGCGGCGACGCCGCCGCGACCCGCAGAAAGCCGTCGTTTGCTTTCGCGCACACGGCGCCCGTCTGGTTGAGCTCTGTATCCATAGCATGCTCCTTGCGCATAAAGGCGATTCTTATGGGCACCATTGTAGCGCCTTGCCTGCGCGCCGTCGTTTTAGGCGCGCTCCGCGGGATACGATAGGCCTCGTCAAATCCTTGAGAGACGGAGCGCATATGGAACTAAATACATGGACGCACGACAAGCTTCCCGAGTTTGCTCGCACATTCCAAGGTACCGAGGCCCAAGAAACCACGGGCGAAGAGCTCGCCTGCCACAATGTTCCCGATTTGCCTCATGGAAACCGCTGCGGGGGCAAGCGTAGAGTAGCGAGCGCATTGACGCATGCAGCGTCCCCAGCCGACGCCCCAGGATTGGCCGTCCTTCCCGGCCGGCGCGCTGTGCATATCTAGGACAGCAGGATGGGGCACGAAAAGTTACCTGAAATACGTACAGCGGGAGGTGGCCACAAAAGCCGCCTCCCCACTCTCAGCTAGCGTGCCAGCACGTACTGATAGGTATCCCCCATGGGCACAAAGCTCACCGGCACCTTGGCAGAATCCAATCCCGCCCCCTCGAGCGCACGCGGCACCCAGGTTGCCATGTATTCCATGCCCGGTTCCTCACCGTTGAAATGCCCCATGTGGATAATGCACTTGCCCTGGCCGAGCATCGCGGCGTCGCGCACGTATTCGCTCGCCGTAAAATCGATAAGCTCCATGGCGAGCAGGCAATCGATACCCTCGGCATCCATCTTGTTGAGTGTCTCGGTATCGCCCATGGGATGCCCCATGATATGCATGGGGATGCGCACACGGCGCACGGGAGCATCCATGTCGCCAATCACACGCGTACCGGCAAGCCCCAAACGCTCGACAACATATGCCGCCAGCTCGCGCGCCAGCATCTCGGGAATCTCGAAATCCATGCAATCACGCTCGATGCGACAATCGAGCCAGCCGAGCTTATCGGCAAGCCCGTAAAAGATGCCATCGGCAAGGGAACCGTCCGCCTCGAGCGGCACACCGGCATGAATGTAGTCATGACAGCGCCAAACCGTGCCATCCCACTCTTCAAGCAGGGCAACCTTAGCCTTAAATGAGGCATTACCAGCCACGACATCGCGATGGTCGCCGTGGTTCCAGAAGATTGCTTCGTGCGAGATGATTAGATTGGCGCCCAGCTCCTTCGCACGGCGCACTACCTCGACCGTAGGCCAGATACAGGTCACAACGCCCGTGCAGGCGCAGTCGAGCGCCTCGGCGCCAAAGGTCACCTGATCGCGCGTCGTCGCCGGATCGATGGGCTTGCCGGTAAAGGCATCCATGCTGGAGCAATATCCCTTCACGGCCTCGATAACATCGTTGATAGTCATATGTGCTCCTATCGATAGCGGAAAACGGCCCCGCAAGGCCGCTTTCCAAGTTTAAACATCGCTGAGTTGATACTAGCGCTCGGAAACAGGTCCATTTTCGAGCTCGTCCTCGGTAAACCCAAAGAAGAACGTAAGGGCAAAGGCCGCGATAAACCCTACAGCACCGGCGATGCAGGCGTTGATGAAGTTCTGCACGTCACCGCCCACAAAGGCGAGCAGATTGAGAACATTGGAGGCAGTACCGGCAACGTAGACGCTCACACCGAGAGACATGCCCAAGGCACCCGCGACAAACGCGCCGGCGATAGCCATGGCAAAAGTGCGGCGATAGCGCAGCATCACACCGTAGATAAAGGGCTCACCCACGCCACCAACCATATTGGCGATTACGTAGCCCAGGCAGAGGGTCTTTTCGTCTTTGTTTCGGAGCTTGAGCCAAGATGCGACTTCGGCTCCGTATGCCGCCCAGAGGCTCAGCGTGGTGGCAGGCAGGATAAACGAGTCGACACCGGTGGCCATAAAGTTAGCGATGGCGATCATGATGAGAGCCACATGCATGCCCGAGATTACCATGGGAAGCCAAGCTGCCGCCAACAAGCCGGCGCCGAGAATCGCGACAACACCACCCGTGGAACCGAGCATCTCAAAGAATGCCGCCAAACCGTTACCGAGCCAGGAGCCAAGTGGCGCAAGAGCGCAAAGCGACACCGGCACCGTTACGAGCATTGTAAAGAACGGGGTGAACACCGTGGAGAGAGTATCGGGCATGACCTTCTTGAACAAGCGCTCGATATAGCTCATCGCCCAAACGGAGAGCAGGATGGGGATCACCGACTGCGCGTAGTTGCCCGCAACGCAGGGAATGCCGTAGACAGAGAACGGGGCACCGTCCGCAGCCAGTTGAATCATCGTCGGATCAACGAGAATGCCGCCCATAAACGCACCGAGCACTGGCGTCACGCCGATATTCTTGGCGGCGTTATAGCCAAGGTAAATGGGGATGAAGTAGAAAGCTGCATCATAGACCATGTTCATAAGAACATACAGGTCGCTCGTTTCAGCGATAACATTGGCCATCGTGGGACCGAGGACTACGGCGATGGTCTTAAAGAGACCGGCGCACATCATAACGGGGATCATCGGCACCATGGAGCTCGACAGGTAGTTAAGGATATTGTTGCCGATTGCCTTGGGCGTAAGCTTTTCCTTGGGCTTATCAAGATTCTCATCGACGGCGTCTTGCTTGGCAAAGCCGCCGAGCTTACAGAGCTCGTCATAAACCTTGGGCACATTCTGGCCCACGATCACCTGGAACTGCGATCCCGAAATCTGGGCACCAAGCACGCCGTTGATCTTTTTGATCTTCTTGATATCGGGCGCATCGATATCCTTGAGATTGAAGCGCAAACGCGTCATGCAGTGCGCAACAAACGTTACGTTTTCCTTGCCGCCAACGGCCTCGAGCACGTCTGCTGCAATCTTTTTGTTGTCAGCCATGGCTGAACTCCCTTGCTTTTCCGGCGCCCCGCGTTTGCGCGCATGCGGAGCGTATCGATAACGACAGGCCTGACATCAGGCGATTCAAAAAGAAGGAAGAATGACAAAAAAACAGAAGAGCCCCGAAGCATAATACGGACAGGGAACTGTCTGCGTCATGCTTCGAGACTCTTCTCGAATAACACCTTATGTGCGAGTAATCTTAAGACCGGAATGCCAGAGCGTGCCCCAAAAGGATTGTCCAATCCGGCAAACGGTCAAAATACAGCGGCGAACGGCGTTCTACGTACGCGACCCCGCGCAGACGCGGTTGACATGGAGCATCAGGTAGACCTTCTCCTCATCGGTGAGCTCGGCACCAAAGCGCTCGGCGATAAGCTCGGTCATGCGGTCCACGCACGCGGCCACATCGGGATGTTGCTCGCAGAGCGGCCCATAGAGCGAGCCGTTCTCAGTATTGAGGGGCTCGCCGCTCTGCACGCGCTCAAGCAGGTAACGCACGTGCGTGGCATAACGGCAGAAATCAAAACCGTCGCGATCAACGCCAACGCCAAGCTGAGACTCGATAATCTCGGTAAACTTCTCAAGGAGTGCTTCATCCTTGCGGACCGTGTTGGACTTGGCCTTGGAAGAAGATGCCACCACGCTGTTGACGATGCAAAGTGCGATGCCGCTCGCTTCACTCGGCGGCATCTTGATGTTGAACTCGCGATTGATGCCCTCAAGCGCAAACTTTGCAATTTTGTACTCGATGGGATACATCTGCCGCACGTCATAAGAAAGCGGCATCTGAACAAACATGTGCTCGCGGCAGCGCTTGATGGCAAAGGCGATGTGGTCGGCCATGGTAAAGGGCAGGTTGGCCGAGAGCTCACGCGAGATGTTGGAGCGCGCGATATCGGCGATCTGGGCGGAAAACTCCATCACCTGCGGATCAATTTCGTCGAGGAGCGCCAGATAGCGAGAGTCGACGCCGTAGAACGTGCGCTCGATCTTGTCGAGCATGACCTCGTCAGGGCCGTCGGGAAACCCGATGCCACGACCGAGCGCCACAAGCTCGCGCCCCTTGGCATTGACGCAGATAACCGTGTTGTTGTTTATTCGCTTAAGAATCTTCATGCTGCTCCCCACTTGGCACAGGAGTGCCACGAGGTTGATTATTCACACGGAATCGAAGTCAGTCAACAGGCACCACTAGAGAAAGGCCCTCGCGAGGCGAGCCTTGATTCTCATTTTCAGGGTATCCTGCAGCGCCAGGAGGGCGCAGGCGGCGGTCGCCTCCATTGTACTGTCATGTGCGATCAGCGCTAATGGAACGAGCTCATGATTAAGATTGGAAAAGAGAAGTCAGAATAGCATTTAGCAGTAGAACGAGATCTCGTCCACAAGAAAGAGTGCCCGATAGCCGCTAATAAGAAATAGGCTAGGCAACTTTTGCTCCTCCGCTTGCGGCGTAGCGATACAGCAGATGGGCGTTATTGCTCAGAAAAGTCTCAAAGCCTCGCTTCTCCTCGTCGGTGAAACGCCCCTCCCACATGGTCCAATTGTAAGAAGGTAGCTCACAACGAGCGGATTCAAAGCCCTCTGCCGTCGGTCGTTCAAAATGCACGATAACCTTTTCGATATCGCCATCTGCAATCAGGTCAGAATGAATGACCTCGGTACCGTCTTCGAATGTCATATACGGGTACATCACGTAAACCACCTCGCAAACATAAATCCAGTTTAGCATCAAGCTATTGCACCAAAGACAGCAGGCCCCCTTGATGAGTTGATGGTATCTGTTAAATGTCACGTACGATTCACATCTGGTGGGTACCCTGATGGCTACACGAAACGAAGCAGATTTACACCGGGAGGACCCCGTATGACAACCAAGTACACCGACGCGCCGCGTACACGCGTCATGACTCCCGCCGCACTGAACAACGGCGTTCACGAAAACCATTCCATCGGACAGACCATGGCCATCGCGCCCAAAAAGGGCCTGTTCGATGACATTTCCATTCCCCAGATCATCGCCGGCGCCGCAGCTGCCGCCACGAGCGTGGCGCTTGCTTCAAAGATCGGCATTGCCGGCTCGGTGATTGGTGCCGCTGTGAGCTCAGTCATCACTGTTGTGTCTTCGCAGGTCTATCGCCACTTTATCTCCGCCAGCGCCGAAGCAATCAAGGGCACGCATGCCGCTGTCGACTACTCTACCGGCGCCTACGAGCCCGTTGAGCCCAATGTCGAGGAGCACCTAGGTGGCGCCGCAACCACGCAGGAGATGCGCCAGGTTGCGGGACGCGCGACCACGGCGCGCGTCGCTCCCAACAGCCTGCGCGCCAAGGCGGCGGCCGAGCGCAGCCAGACGCAAAAGAAGGTCATCATCTTCTCGATCGCTATCGCCATAGTCGCGGTCATCGCCTGCGCCGGCGCCATCCTTATCACCACTGCCGGTGAGGGTCTGGGCGAGCGTCCCGAGCCGATCCTTTCGTCGCGCACGACCGATAGCGATGCAGATGGCGACACCCAGTCGCAGGATCAGCAGGCAAAGACGGACGATACGCAAGACAGTTCTACCTCTGCCAATTCATCCTCGAACACCCAAAACCAATCGCAGGGCACCGATTCCTCTACGGCCAACAGCAGCACGCCGTCCGGCACGACCGACTCAAGCCAAACGACTGACGGTTCGCAGCCGAGCACGGGCGGCCAGACGAGCGACAGCACTTCGGGAACGGGCACAGCAGACAGCAGCAACACCAACAGCTCGAACAGCTCGAGCGGAACCGCGTCCGGCACGGCATCCGACAACTCGAGCCAAGGCACGGCATCGGGCAACTAAGCACATTTGCCTCTCATAGATAACCGACCTGTATAACGGGCGCGAATCGACAGCGGTTCGCGCCCGTTTGCCTTGGGCGCCGCCATGGCGAGCGCCATGCGATGGTAAGATGCTTTACATGTGTAAAGAGGAGATTTGCCATGAGCAAGACAATAGTTAGGCCCACGCTTTCACTGGGCAACCACATCTATCTGTATCGCCTGCTGCGCGATGCGATTGGATGCGGCAAGCAAACGTTTATGGCGCAGGTCGAAGAGACGCTCGCCGCTGGCGACATGACTGCTTATGACCTGGGCTTCGAGTCCACGCGCGAGTTGCTCGAAGAGCTCGACGACTGCATTAAGCTGACTGTCTTTAAGGGCGGTCGCCTGTATGCCACGGTCATCGCCAACGAGGCATGGGATGCCGCACTTGCCAAGGGCGAGGACAAGCCCAAGACCGCCAAGGGCGCCAAGCAGTCGTACAAAAAGAAGAAGCGCGGCGAGAAGGACCTCAAGGCCGTGCGCCCTAAGCACGTTAAGCGTCCCGAGCCCGAAGCCGTGACTGAAGCCGTGCCGGAGCCCGAGGCAGAGGTCGAAGTTGTTCTTGAGGTAACAACAGAGGTCGAAACCGAACTCGCCGCCATGACCGATCCCGAAGTCATGTCAGAACAGGAAGCCGCTGCGGAGCTCAACGAGGCTCCCAAGTCGACAACCGAAGAAGCCGCTGACCAATCCGAGACGCCTGCGTTCCAAAACAGCGATGTCTTTGGCGACGAGGCCGAGGACAATCAACCCGACGAGTCCGCCGATCAAGACGCTACCGAGTCGGCGCCGGAGCCCGAGACACCGCAGCCCGCCATCTCGCTTACGGTCGTCTATGACCCCGAGAACGCAAACGCCGGCATCACCACCATGGCGTCCACGCCCATCGAGGCAAAGCCGAGCGTCGAGAACGAGAACGCGACGCAGGTTGAGGTTGAAACCGCAGTTGCAGACGCGCCCGTCACCGTGAAGCCCGCAGATTCCGAGATCAAGCCGAAAGTAACGCCGGAGCCCGCACCCGTCATCGAATCCATGCCCGCCGCTGCTTGCGACCAAATACCCGCATCCGCACCGGCTCCGGTCCCCGCTGCAGTACCGGCCCCCGCACCTGCAACGCCCGCCATCCCCGAGGACTTCCCCGTCGATTTCGCAACCGAAGTCTTCTGCCCCGGCCCGCTTCTGCACCAGTTGTCGACCTATCTCCCCTACGGCGCCGACACGCTCGGCATCGTCGGCGAGTACTACTGGATCGCCCGCGAGCGCGGTACCATCGAGGCCGCGCGAAACCGCGCAAGCTTCCCCCTGCGCTACACACAGGCCGGCGAGCGCCGCGAGGTTGCCGTGCGCATCCGCCGCAACACCACCGGCGGTCTCGGAGCCACCTGGGCCATCGACAAGGTCGAAGCCCCGGTCGAGTAAAAAACGGCCTCGGATAGCCAATTGACCATCCGAGGCCGTTTGAATTCAGGCCTTTTAGTTGTCATCGGCGCATATAGACACCAGAGAAGCAAGCTCATCCTCAAGTTGCGGAGCAAAGTATCTAAAAGAAACCTGCGCTCCAGTCGGTATCGACTCAATCATATTCGCAGCATTATCTGAAACTCGGTACGATGCAGTTTCACCTGTCTTCAAATCCTCTATTGAGCAGACAGCGTCTTCAGCATCAATCGACCTAAGCACGCCTTTTCCTTGTAACATCACATCGGCATGCCCACCAGCTATTTCTAATGAACCTGAGTCTGTCGCAGTCACTTCTCCGGAACCTCCGCGCGATATCTCTTCCTTTGTTGAACAGCCCACCAATGAAGCCATCAGCACCAAAGACAGAGCTAGACGAATCGCCCTACTTCGAAAAAGTCGTTCCATAAGTCCACGCATAATAGCTCTGATCATACTTCAGGAAGGATAGAGATGAATTCCAGCCGTCCGCTATGCCAATCATCTGCCTTGTCTCTCCAGTTTTCTTACCAGTAAGTGTGGCGTAAGCCTCCGCTGTTACAGAATGGGCTGATCCGTTGTACAAACTCGCATGTAAAACATTCGGTCTATTAGAGTTAATCTCATTTTGAATGCTCGCGATAGCCGGAGAGGAGACAGTGCGGGCGATAAGAGCACTTCCTCTGCTTGCGCAGTAATTTGTAAACCCCGTTGCACAGGTTGATATCGGCGTTCCGCCCAAAACAACGCCGGGAACAGTCTGTTCTTCATCGGAAAGAGCATGGGTATTGGTGTAATTCCATATCTGCATATATTGCGAAGGGTCGCTATATAAATTGGCAATGCCATACAGTTCCGCAACGTTCGAAAAAGCTGTCACCATACAAGCATAGTGGGCAGTAAGCCTCTTAATCTCGCTTTCATCATATGACATAAACTGAGAAATGGAACGAAACCCAGATACTGTGTAATCCTGCATTTGAGTTGCGTAAATTACGACATCGTTCCAGCTTGAAGGTTTATTCGATAAAACGACAGGCCGTCCTTCTATGGAAACAGCCGGGATTGTTCTTCCGCAATTTGTTGTTATTGAACCGTCCAAAGATTGCACACCGAATTCGAATGGATTGATCATTACGACTGGGTTATTGAAAGAATAAGACTCAACACCAAGATCTCCTCCCCGATCCATAGGGCTGACTAAGCCGTCTCCAAAACGATATCCCGTAAGTATTTCATCATCTGAAGCATCTAAAACCAAATAGCCCGCGGCTCTATTGAATGTCACAACCGGAACAATGTAGCCAAGCGGGGACCCATCAACGTCTACAAAAGGAATAGGGTCAGAAGGCGTATACGAAGAGCCGAGGAGTCCCTTTATATATTTATCGGCAAGCTCTTGCGCAATTTCTGAAGTAAATTGTATCTGCTCACCATCAATATTGCCCGTCGAAGCAAAAACCTCTTTCGGACGTGCGGCTAAGGCGACAATTGAAGACGCGACAAGTTGCAGAAAACGACGACGCGAAAGCATATGTTCTTCTTTCTAGAGGAGCGACTTATAAGATACTCCTATTCTATAACCTTTTTTGTAACGTTACAGCACTGGTTATATTTCACTTCGATTTGCTTATGTCCTTGTAACCCCATACGTCTTTACGTTTTAAACGGAATTAGAAAATCACTCATAGCAAAAACGGGCTTTAATCCCAAAGAGATGACTTTGATTACGAATCAAACCAGCAGCCAGGGCATAGCTGCAGTGCAATTGCTACAAGAAAGGCCGCCCTTGCTGACGGCCTTTCTACTTGCTACTAGTCGCGCGTCAGCTTGCGGTGAATACGATGCGGCTGGGCTGCGTCCTCGCCCAGGCGCTCGATGCGGTTGGCCTGATAGGCCTCGAAGTTACCCTCAAACCAATACCAGTTGCCCGGGTTCTCATCGGTGCCCTCCCACGCCAGGATGTGCGTGGCAACGCGGTCCAGGAACATACGATCGTGGCTAATGACCACCGAGCAGCCCGGGAACTCGAGCAGCGCCGCCTCGAGCGAGGACAGCGTCTCGACGTCGAGGTCGTTCGTGGGCTCGTCGAGGAGCAGCAGGTTGCCGCCCTGCTTCAAGGTGAGCGCCAGGTTGAGGCGGTTGCGCTCTCCGCCGGACAACACGCCGGCGCGCTTCTGCTGGTCGGAGCCCTTGAAGCCAAAGCTCGCCACGTAGGCGCGGCTGGGCACCTCGTTGTCTGCGACCTGCATGATGTCCAGGCCGTCGGAAACGACCTCCCACAGGGTTCTATCGGGATCGATGCCGCCGCGCATCTGGTCGACATAGGAGATCTTGACCGTCTCGCCAATCTCAAGGTTGCCGCTTGTGAGCGGCTCCAGGCCAACGATGGTCTTGAACAGGGTGGTCTTGCCCACGCCGTTGGGGCCGATCACGCCCACGATGCCGTTGCGTGGCAGCGTGAACGACAGGTCGTCGATGAGCACGCGGCCGTCAAACTCCTTGTGCAAATGCTCGGCAACGAGGACCTTGGATCCCAGGCGAGGACCGACGGGGATGCGGATGTCGGTGTAGTCGAGCTTCTGGCTGGCGCGCGCCTCGGCCTCCATCTCCTCGTAGCGTGCCAGACGGGCCTTGTTCTTGGCCTGGCGGGCCTTTGGCGACGAGCGCACCCAGTCGAGTTCCGCCGCGATGCGCTTGGCCAGGCGCTCCTCACGCTGGCCCTGCGCGGCGACACGGGCCGCCTTGGTCTCGAGGTAGGTCGAGTAGTTGCCCTTGTACGGGTAGAGGTGACCGCGGTCGACCTCGCAGATCCACTCGGCGACGTGATCGAGGAAGTAGCGGTCGTGCGTGACGGCGAGCACGGCGCCGGGGTAGTTCTTGAGGAAGTGCTCGAGCCACAGGATGGACTCGGCGTCCAGATGGTTGGTGGGCTCGTCGAGAAGCAGCAGGTCGGGAGCCTCGAGCAGCAGCTTGCACAGGGCCACGCGGCGGCGCTCGCCACCGGAAAGCACGTTCACCGGCATGTCGGAATCGGGCAGCTGCAGGGCGTCCATG
>URQD01000027.1:0-25289 GCA_900549905.1 uncultured Collinsella sp.
GACGCTCAGGCGTCTCTCGTATGCGCAAGTTGGCATGGGTGCGTCCGAGGGCACGTTCGATACCGGCGAGTTGCATATCGATTTTGATGCCGGCATCGCCACGATGGATGGCGAGGAACTGCATCTGACGCCGATCGAGTACAAGCTCTTGTGCCTGCTGGCACACAACGCCGACAAGGTGCTGACGCACCAGTTTATCCTGCACGAGATTTGGGGCACGGCGACCAAGAGCGACCTGGCGAGCCTGCGCGTCTTTATGGGTACGCTGCGCAAGAAGATCGAGTCCGATCCCGCGCACCCGCGTTACATCCAAACCCATGTAGGCATTGGCTACCGCCTAGTCACCCAAGGCTAGATCGCCAACCACCATCCCAATATGAGTTGCGGTGAAATACGGTCTAAATTTGCCTAATTCCAGGCAAAACAGTCCGTATTCCACCGCAACTTTGTTATCTGCCCTTAGGCTTGCTGGCGTAGAACTTCTTCTTTTTGGGCTTGCCGGCGGGGGAGGGTTTGCCGGCAAAGTTGGACTTGCCGTTGCCGGCCTGCGCGTGCGCGGGTACTGCCGCACGGGGCTTGCGGGCCTCGGGGTTGCGCAGCTCCTCGGTTCGCTCGGCAATTTCCTCGGCGCTAAAGCCGACCTCGGCCATGGCGTCCTCGATGGGCAGGCGGCGCACGATATAGCAATGGTGCACCTTCTGGTTGCGTGCGAAGTCCTCGGGGATGGTCTGCGCCGTTATGTCCTGTAGCACCACGCCCGCGCGTGCGAGCTTGCGTGTCTCGGGGCGGAAGCCTCGCAGGTTGCAGCTAAAGATGGCATGGCCGCCCTGTGCGAGCAGGCGCGATACGCCGGCCAAAAGCTCAACATGGTCGCGCTGAACATCCCAGGTGCGGCGGCCCATCTTGGACGAGTTCGAAAACGTGGGCGGATCGACAAAGATCAGGTCCCAGCGGTTGCGCGTCTGGCGCTGGTCGCGAATCCAGGCGAGCACGTCGTCGCGCACAAAGTGGTGTTGCGATCCCACAAAGCCGTTCTGGCGCATGTTGCGCTCGGCCCAGTCCAGGTAGGTGTTGGAGAGGTCGACCGTCACGGTTTCCTCGACGCCGCCGTCGGCCGCATAGCAGGTAGCGGTGCCGGTGTAGGCGAACAGGTTGAGGAAGCGGCGTGCCTGCTTGGCGTGCTCGCGCACCAGATCGCGCGTGACGCGGTGGTCCAAGAAGATGCCCACGTCCAGGTAGTCGTCAAAGTTGACGGCAAAGGTAAGACCGCCTTCCTCGATGAGCGGCAGGCGACGGCGCGCGATGTTGGCGCGCTCGCCCGAGCCGCCCTTGCCGGCGCCCTGCTTGCCGTACTGCGAGCCGCCGCGCGAACGCATGCGTGCCTTGGCGTGCACGTGCTCGGCCGGAACATCCAGGATGCGCGGCGCGATGGCCAAGATATCGAGCATGCGGGCCTGGGCCAGCGCCGGGTCGATGGTCTTGGGTGCGGCGTATTCGGCGATGACGAGCCAACGGCCCGGTGTCTGCGGGCAGCCCTCGTACAGGTCGATGGCGGCGGAGTAATCGGGCAGGTCGGCATCGTAGACGCGGTAGCAGCTCACGCCCTCGCGCTTGGCCCACTTGCGGCGCAGGCGTGCGTTCTTGCGCAGGCGGTTGGCGAACTGCTCGGACTCGGGGATGAGCACGGGCAGCGGCTTGCCGTCGCCCAGGTCGAGCGTGGCGGCAGGTTCGGACATGGGGGTGTTGGCGGCTTCGTCTTCGGCATCTGCGGTCTTGTCCTCGGCATCCGTGCTGGTCGCAGCTTCAAATGCCGCGGCGGCGTGGTCGAGCGAGGGCCAAACCTCGATAGTCGCCTCTTCGTTGTTGGGCATGACGGCAATGGAGCGCGCGGGCTCGGCATGGAGCGCGCGGGCCAGCAGGCCGTCGCGGGTGAGCGCGGCGACCGGTGCCGAAGCAAGCTCGGGCGCGCGACGCAGCTCGCCGACCAACGTCATGGCGTCATGCATAAGCGACAGCGGTGTCTCGGTCGTATCCGCGACGAGGGCGGCACCGGCGACGGCGCCCGCGTGGTCCAGTACGGTGGCAGATTTTGCGCCGCAAAAATCGACAAAGCGCTTGTAGCCGGCGCACCTGACCATGCACTCGGCGGTTTTGCGGGCGGCGGGGTCGATGTCTACGGCAACGATGCGCGCCTGGCGCTCGCGCGCCTCGGCAAGCAGCTGCTCCCACAGGGCGGCGTCGTGCAGCTGCCAGCCCTCAAAGCCCCAGCGCTCGCGTGCGGCGCCCGGGGCGCGGTCGGTTAGGATATTCACTGCCTCCAGCAGCAGGCCGCCGCCGGCGCACGAGGCGTCGACCAGTGTGGGTAGAGCCTCGTTCTCGTAATCATCGGCCGTCAGCTCGCGCTCGCACAGTGCGGTCCAGCCGACCTGCGCCAACACCAGGGCGGCGTAGTCGGGGCGTAGCACGTGCGCGCCCTCGCCGGCGCGGGTCGCGGCGGGCGGCAGGCGCTTGAACAGCGGGTCGCCCGAAAGGTCCAGGCTGATGCTCGCGCGGCGCTGACGCAACGAAAGCAGCAGGTGAACATCGGGGTCGGCGGCATCGACATCGGCGCGACGGCCCGTGGTCTCGGCCAGACGGTCGCATAGCGCGTCCTTGGCGCGCAGGGCCGAGAAGCGCGTGTTGCGCAGCTGCTCGGTCACGCCGCGGGCGGTAATGGCGATGGTGGCGCCGGGGCGGACGATGCTCTCCCAGGCGATGTCGTAAACGCCGTCGTACAACTCATCGGCATCCTGCGCCTCAAAGCGCCCAAGCACCACAAACACGCGGCTGGCCAGGCGCGACCACAGGCAGGCGCGGTAGCCTTCTTCGAGCTCGCCCTCAAACGTAGCGCGGCCCTTCAGGCGGCGGACATGCGAAAGCCCGAGCCGCTTGAGCTCGTCGGCGAGTGCGGATTCAAAGCCCTCGGGGCAGCTTGCATAAAATTCCATGGGTGACCTCTCTGGTTGCGTCGCTCCATTATATGATGGATGCTTCGTTTGCCATCGCCCCCGAAAGGAACCCATATGATTGATGCGTGCTCCTTGATTCCCATTTTCATTGCAACAGCCTCAGGACTCGGGGTCTCGCACAGGCTCCCGCCGCCTTACAGAACTGAAAGCTGGGCGTAGGGCAAATCCACGGCACGTGACCTGCGATTGCTCGGCCATAGATGGCGTAATCGGGGCCAAGGGAGGGCATCATGCGCAAGGGAAACGAGAGCTGGTTCTGGCACGCGAACGACATGGTGGTGGCGGGCGACATGAACCTCGTGGTCCGCGTCCTGTGGGTCGCGCTCATCGTAGGCATCGGCGTCGCGACGATGGCCACGCTCTGGATCGTCACGAGGTAGCGCGCCACGAACGGATGACGAGGCACGCGGCGCATGCCACGCTGGCGGAACCCTAGCCTCGCTGCTGGACAATCTGTTCGATGAGCTTCGCGACGGAGTCCTCGGCTGCGTCCCCGATCAGGTGATGGGCCGCGGCCTTCGCCTCTGGCATCGCGCCCGCGACTGCGTAGGAGTTCGGCACCTTTTCGAGGAGCGTCACGTCGTTTTCCGAGTCTCCGATAAAAGCGACCTCGTCCAGCGTGACCCCAAGGCTGCCGAGAAGCGCGTCGAGTCCGTTTACTTTGCTCCAGCCAGCCGGAACAACATCGAGGAAGAATGGGACGGGCGAGGGGAAATCAAGCTCTGGGCAGGCTTCCTTGCATCGACTCCGAACGACTTCCGTCGGGGCGGAGCTGACGTTGACGAAGATGCCGGCGGTGATGACGTCAAGGTTCGTGGGCACGTCTCCGAGCGCCATGTCTCTTCCGGAGTCCTTAACGATTTCCAGGGCGAATTCGTCGCCAGGCTCGACGGCGCAAAGGAACTGCTCGCAGCGTTTGCCTGTCTCATCGATATCGGCGACTAGCCAGAGTGACGTCCCCGCGTAGGGGCGTACGGCGCTATCGAGCTTGACGAGGGCCTCCGTCGAGAGCGTCTTTTTGAACACGAGTTCACCGCTGGAGAAGACCTTCTTTCCGTTGGCCATGATGCCGGTCGAGAAACAGCGCGCGTCGCCGTCAAAGGCATCGGCCAGGTCGGCGTAGTCGCGGCCGCTTGCGGGGCCGAACGCGATGCCCGCATCAAGCGCCGAAAGAATCGCGCTGTGCGTGCGCTCCGATACGACCCTTGAGCCAAACGGCAGCAGGGTCCCGTCCATGTCTGCGAGGATGAGCTTTATCAAGGGGTCCTCCCGTTTCGGTCTGGGCGTCGGTGCGCCGGTGTGCGTCGTCCTAGCTGTATTGCCTGTCTCCCAAGAGATTCTTCGAGATGATCCTGTTAAGCTCTACCGGGTCATCCCAGCAAGAGGTCAGGAAGAGGAACAGCAGCTCGATGACGAAGTTGATCGAGCTGTGCGAGAAGGCGACCTCGGTTCCGGTGATGGCCTGATCTCGCGAGATGGCTCGGATGATATACGTGGCACGCTTCGCGAGCGGCGTATCTGGGTTGTCTGTGATCATGATGATGGGGGTGTTCGAATCCTCGGCAGAGTCGAATATGTTGACGAGGCGCTTCGAGTATCCGGACGTCGAAATGACGAGCAGGATGTCATTCTCCTTGAGGCTGGTTGCGGCGGAGACCATGGCATCGGTGGTACTGGGGCAAAACGCCCTGACTCCAACCTGTGAGAGCTTGAACGCCGCGTTTACGCCCATGCTAATCGAGTTGCCGACGCCCGCAATCAGGACGAGGTTGGCGTTGTGGAGCAGATTGACGACTGCCGAAAAGTCATCGGAGTCAATGAGCGAGGCGGTTTGGGAGAGCTCCTTGACCTTGTGAGACAGGACGTACTTAATGGAGCCCTCGACGTCGTCCAGAGTAACCTTGCCGCCCGTGGCCTTTTCCTCGCCGGAGGCCCTGCTGATGGATATGCCGAGCGCCAGACGCATGTCCGAATAGGTTCGGTAGTCAAGCGTCCTTGCGAACCTCGAAACAGACGCCGGTGACGTACCGGTTTCTGCGGCGAGTTCGCGGACGGTCATCGTTGCGACGTCCGACGGGTGGTCGAGCACATACGTTGCGATTGCCTTCTCCGAGGGGGATAGGCTGCTCATGACCGCGCAGATGTGGCTGAGCACATCCCCTGTCTTATCCATGGTTACTCCTTGGCCCTAGTTTGCTTTGTATCTTAGGTCAAGAGAGATGAAAATAAAGCAAAATGTTTCATAAGCGGTGAAATAGCGTTTCACCGCTGATTTCCTACCGTTCACGGTAAATCGGTGCTTCCCCGGCACAATCTCATCTTGAGCTGCTATCTTATGAGCCGTGAAACAACGGCACAAAAACGATGAAACAACAGAACATTGTTCCAACGCCTCACAACTTCGTTTCACGCTAGATGGCGAATCACTTCGAAGCCCAGACAGGCACCCGGCGAGCAAGAAGGGAGAAGCACGATACACAACGCCAGGACAAACGCAAGCATGACTTCGCTGTTCTTCGCGAACGTCCTCTACTGGGTCTGCGCGGGCGTGTACTCGCCGTTCCTCTCCGCTCACTACACGAGCCTCGGCCTCAGCGCAGCCCAGACCGGCATCCTCCTCGCGGCGACCCCGGTGTGTGCGCTCGCCATCCAGCCGCTCTGGTCGACGATCGCCGACAAGCTCGGGCGCCGCCGCGCGGTCATCGTGATCCTCTGCCTTGCGGCGGCGGTACTCGCTCCGCTGTATTACCTGGCGTCGACGTTCGTCCCGGTCCTTCTCGTAACCTTTGCGTTCTCGGCGTTTTTCTCGGGGCTCCTGCCCCTGAGCGACTCCCTCGTCATCGAGCTCGCGGATCGCTCTGGCCTGGACTTTTCTCGCATTCGCATGGGTGGCACTATCGGCTATGCCATCGTCGTCCTGATCGTCGGTCGGCTGCTCGACATGGCTCCTCAAATCCAGTTCGCGGTGGTCTCTGCCGCGCTGGTGGTCTTCGCGGCTCACATGTGGCGCCTCCCCGAGGCGGGAATTCGCGCCAATGCCGCGGACGATCCCAAGGTCTCCCACGGAAAGGGCCTCCTCTCGCTGTTCACCAGCAATGAGATCGCCTTCGTCTTGGTCTTCGCCTTCATCAGTTCGGCCGCGATTGGCTTCATCGGGGCGTTCTTGGGCCGCTACGCGGTCGAGCTTGGCGAGGGTCAGAACCTCGTGGGCGTCCTGAGTGCGGTCTCCGCTGCGAGCGAGATCCCCATCCTGCTCGTTTCCTCCAAGCTGGTCAGGCGCTTCGGCGAGATGAACCTCCTGATCTTTTCCTGCTTCATGGCGGCGCTCAGGCTCGTGCTCGTGGGCACCGGCATCGTCCCGGTCATGATCTGCGGCCAGCTGCTGCAGAGCGTGAGTTACATGACCGTCTACTACTCCTGCGTTACCTACATTGCCAACCACACTTACGAGGATTGTCGCGCTCGAGGTCAGAGCGCCTTCGCGATGGTTCAGAGCGGTCTGTCCGTCGTGGTTGCGAACCTGTTTGGCGGTTGGGCGTGCGACGCGCTCGGCACGCACACGGGTTTTCTGGCCTTCGCCCTCGCTTCAACGATTGCTGCGGTCGTTGCTCTTGTGGCGTACGTACTGTGGCGTCGAAGCGCAGCGCCACAGCCTGAGGGCCAGTCGGCCGCATAGGCTCCACCGCGTTTTGCAAGCGCCTGCCTGCCTCGCGCTTCTCTTCGTGTTCAACCAGCTGACGAGCTGAGAACTGTCCAATCCAATGGTTATCCAAGTGAAAGGAAGACAAAGATGTCTCTCATCAAGGTCAACGAGCTTCTTCAACATGCGACCGAGCACCACTATGGCGTGCCCGCGATCAACGTCATCAACACGGAGACCATCCGTTATGCGATCCAGGCCGCCGAGGATGAGCACATGCCTATCATCATCCAGTACTGGCCCGGCTTCGAGGACCACTGTGCCCTCGACATCATCGCCTTCGCAGCCCGCTATTACGCCGAGCGCGCGAGCGTGCCCGTCGCCGTCCACCAGGATCACTCCGCTGGTTACGAGATTGCCGTCAAGGGCGTCAAGGCCGGTTTTCCCTCCGTCATGGTCGACGGCTCCTCGCTTCCCTATGAGGAGAACTTCCAGCTCACGAAGGACGTCGTCCAGGTCGCCAAGATCTTCGACGTTGACATCGAGGCCGAGCTCGGCCACGTCGGCAACGGCTCCGACGCCAACGACTTCGTGAACAGCGACCACTATACCGACCCGAACCTCGCCGAGGAGTTCGTCGAGGGCACCGGCTGTGGTTCGCTCGCCATCGCCGTCGGCAACGCCCACGGCCCCTACGTCAAGGTCCCGAACCTCGACATGGAGCGCATCAAGGCCTGCAGGGAGGCCGTCAGCGTCCCCCTCGTCATGCACGGATGCTCCGACATCCCCGACGAGCAGCTCCAGGAGGCCGTGAACCTCGGCATGAGCAAGTTCAACATCGCCACGGAGTACTTCCGCTCCATGTACCGCGCCTTCGAGAAGGACATCAGCTCCGGCAAGAACGACGGCAACGGCGTTGGCCTCCTGATGGACGCCGCCCCCGACATGCGCGCGTTCGTCGCAAGCAAGATCCAGCTTCTGAACCCCAACCACTATTCGCTCTAGGAGAGACTCGATGAAGAAAGTTCTTGTCGCGTCGCACGGTCACCTCGCAAGCGGAATCAGGAGCTCGATCGAGATCCTGACCGGTATGGCGGACATGGTGGAAGCAGTTGACTGCTACGTGGACGACTCCGATTTCACCCCTCGCATCCAGGCGTTTATTGACTCGGTGGGCCCTGAGGACGAGGCCATCATCTTCACCGACATCTACGGTGGCTCCGTCTTCCAGAAGGTCGTCCTCATGGAGCCGGAGAAGCGCGGGATCGTCCATGTTACCGGTATGAACCTCGGCCTCGTGATCGAGGCGCTCCTCGGCGCTGAGCCGGTCACGGCAGATTCGATCAAGCAGAGCGTCGAGCTGGCGAGGGCGACGATGCAGGTCGTCGAGCCTCCGAGCAAGGCCGCGGACAACGAGGGGTCCGACGGAGACTTCTTCGATTAGAGAGCACTAATAAGTAAGGAGAGGAAACAATGATTGTTCAGGTTCGAGTCGATGACCGTCTGATTCACGGGCAGGTCGCCCTGGTGTGGACCAAGGAGCTCAACACCACCAGGATCATCGTCGCCAACAAGCACGCCGTGGAGAGCGATGCCCTTCGCATGACGCTTTCCATGGGTACGCCGGCGGGCCAGAAGCTCCTCGTCAAGGATGTTCCGGATGCTTGCCGCATCGCGAACGATCCGCGTGCGGACTCCATGCGCATCTTCGCGCTCACCAACTGCGTGCGTGACGTGCTTGAGCTCGTTAAAGGCGCACCGGGCAAGATCGAGGGCGTGAACGTTGCCAATGTCGGCCGCTTCGACAAGTCCGATCCGGATAGCAAGGTCGCCCTCAACTCCACGATCATGCTCAACCCGGATGAGCTCGAGGCCGCGAAGGAGCTTTGCGAGCAGGGTATTCCGGTTTTCCATCAGCTTATCCCGTCCAATCCCAAGACTCCTCTCAAGAGTCTGATCGAGGCGGCGGAGAAATAAGGGGATTTGGCCAGGCGGTCAAATGAAATGAGAGAAAGGAAGTCAAATGATTGGGTTAGCAGTAATGGCCTGGTTGACCGTGCTGATTTGCTACGGCGGCAACTGGGTTCTCGGTCAGTGTATGATCGAGCGTCCTCTCGTGGTCGGCCTCGTTGCGGGCCTTCTGATGGGCGACGTCAAGACCGGTGTCATCATCGGTGCCTCTCTCGAGGCAATCTTCATGGGCGCGGTTAACATCGGTGGCGCCATCTCCGCCGAGCCCGTTACCGCGACCGCCCTCGCCGTCGCCTTCACCGTTGGCGCCGGCATCGACCAAGGCGCCGCCATCACGCTGGCCGTTCCCGTTGGCGTCGTCACCGCGTTCCTCTCGATCTTCATGAACAACGTGTTCCTCGCGTTCTTCGCCGCCACCTTTGACAAGATGGCCGCCGAGGGCAACGAGAAGGGCCTCGCGCTTCAGCACTTCGTTCTCTGGTTCGTTAAGTACGCCGCCTTTGGCCTCATCGCCTTCCTCGGCGTTTACCTTGGCGCTGAGCCCGTTGCCGCTATCGTCAACCAGATTCCGGCCAATGTCATGAGCGGCCTCAACGCCGTGGGCGCCCTCCTGCCCGCCGTTGGTATGGCGCTCCTGCTCCAGATGCTGTGGAGCACCGAGCTCAGCATCTACTTCTTCCTGGGCTTCACGCTCTACCAGTACCTCGGCCTCCCGATGATCGCCATCGCGGTTCTCGGCGTCATCATCGCGGTTGCCTCCGCCCTCCGCGACAAGGAGATTTTCGATCTCACCAAGAAGGGCTTGGCCACCCAGGCCGTTTCCAACGACTCTGTAACCAGCGACGAGGAGGATTTCTTCGCATGAGCAACCTGACCAAGAATGTGAGCCCTGAAGACAAGAAGATGCTCAACAGCATTTTCCTGCGCTCTTTCTCCGTGTTCGCCTCCTGCGCCGGCGGTTCCGTCAAGGCTGGCGCCGACGGCTGGCTGTACTCCGTCCAGCCCGCGCTTAACCGCTACTACGCCGATGACCCCGAGGCCCGTGCCGAAGCCATGAAGCGTCACACGACTTGGTACAACAGTACCCAGAACGTCGGCACGTTCGCCATGGGCCTCGTCGCCTCCATGGAGAGGGAGAACTCGCAGCACGAAGACTTCGACACCGAGTCCATCGACGGCATCAAGGTTTCCCTGATGGGCCCGATGTCCGGCATCGGTGACGCAATCTTCTGGGGCGTCCTGCGCGTCATCGCCGCCGGCATTGGCATCAACCTCGCCATGAGCGGCTCGCCCCTCGGCGCGATCATGTTCCTGCTGATCTACAACATCCCGTCGATCCTCTGCCGATACTTCATGACCTACCTCGGCTTCAGCATGGGCACCAACTTCATTTCCGAGATGTACGAGGGTGGTCTCATGAAGCTCATCACCAAGGCGACCTCCACGGTTGGCCTCGTGATGATCGGTGCCATGACTGCGGCGAACGTCCAATTCAACACGATCCTGTCCATTCCGGTTCAGGACTCTGACCCCGTCATGATCCAGACCTACCTCGACTCGATCTTCAAGGGCATCGTGCCCCTGGGGCTTACGCTCATCGTTCTCTGGCTCCTGCGCAAGAAGAACGTGAACGTCAACATCATCCTGGTTGGCATCATGATTCTGGCGCTCGTCCTCGGCCTCGTGGGCATCGTGTAAGGCGGCTTTCGGATCATTAGAAGCTTGTTCAAGGCAATTCCCGGCGGCACGCGATCGAGGACATTCGACGCGTGCCGCCCCATTAGAAGGAGAGAACATGCGCTACACGCACCTCAAGAACTCCGACGTCGACGTCTCCCAGCTCGCTGTGGGCACCTGGGCGATCGGCGGCGACTCCTTTGGTGAGAACGATGACGCCGCTAGCATGTCCGCCATCCGCACCATGCTCGATCACGGCGTCAACCTCATCGACACCGCGCCGTGCTATGGCAACGGCACGTCCGAGAAGGTCGTCGGCAACGCGCTCAGGGGCGTCGACAGAGAGAGCTACCTGCTCTCGACCAAGGTTGGCCTGATCACCAGCGCCGCCGGCTATGACCGCGACTCCTCGTTCAAGAACATCATGAGGGAGGTCGAGAGCTCGCTGCGCAACCTCCGCACCGACTACATCGACTTCTACTTCGTGCACTGGCCCGACGCCAAGACCCCGTTCTCTGAGACGATGTGCGCCCTCCAGCTCCTCAAGGAGCAGGGCAAGATTCGCCACATCGGCGTCTCCAACTTCACGACCGAGATGATCGAGGAGTGCGAGAAGGTCGCTCAGGTCGACGTCCAGCAGCCGCCCTACTCCATGGTCGACCGTTCTTCCGAGAACCTCATCAAGTGGGGCTACGAGCGCGGCATCGATTCCTTCACCTATGGCTCCCTTGGCGCGGGCATCCTGTCGGGCAAGTTCCGCGAGCTGCCGAAGTTCGAGGAGGGCGACGTCCGCGGCGGCTTCTACGACTACTTCCAGGAGCCCAAGTTCTCGCGCGTCCAGGAGCTGCTCAAGGTCATGGACGAGATCGCCGAGGCTCACGACAAGCCCGTGGCGCAGGTCGCCGTGAACTGGAGCACCCAGAAGGAGTACGTGGGCACCGCGCTCGTTGGCGTGCGCACGGACGCCCACGCGATCCAGAACTGCGAGACGTTCGAGTGGGAGCTTTCCGCCGATGAGATGGCCAAGCTTGACGCCAAGCTCGACGAGCTGAAGATCGGCTAATCATGGGTGCCGATGAGAGGAAGTACCCCACTTCCGAGCTTGAAGTGCTTGAGCGTGGAGTCAGGGAGGTCGTCGAGCCCAACGGGCTGAAGCTCGCGCTGAAGCCCGTGCCGGGAGACGATCGCGAGCACGTGCTCGATCCGCGCGTCTATGCGCGCGCCCGCGCGAAGCTCGCTGCCGGTCCGGCGCCGGCGGGGCCGGTGGACGTGATCGCGTGGCGCTCCGCGCCCAACAAGGAGACCCACGTCGTGAGGGGCGCGGGCGTTGCCAAGAAGACCGTTGTCATGAACTTTGGCGACAGGGGCATTCCCCTGCACGTCTTCACGCCCGAGAGCCACGAGAGCGGTTCTGCCGCGCTCGTGTTCATCCACGGCGGCGGCTTTATGGTGGGCAACATCGGCCAGTACGAGAACTGCCTGCGCGACATCGCGGAGCGAACGGGCTGCGTCGCGATCTACCCGGAGTACCGCCTGTCTCCCGAGACGATGTTCCCCGGTGGCGTCGAGGACTGCGTGAAGACGCTCGGCTGGCTTGTCGAGCATGCGGATGAGCTGGGTGTCGACGCGACGCGGGTCGCCGTGGCTGGCGACTCCGCGGGCGGAAGCCTGACCAACGCTGTCGTCCTCGACGGGTCCCATGCGGACAGGATCAAGCTCGTGGCCGAGCTGTATCCGCTCGTCGACGGCGGCCCTGTTCCGGAGGAATGGTCCTATGACCTCTATGAGATCGTGAACGACCAGAGGGACGAGGCTCTGAGCAGGGTGGATCGCATCCGCAACGCCAACGACGACCTGCCAATGATGTATACCAACGGCAATGCGGAGGAGATGCTCGACCCGAGGGTGTCTGCCCTGTTCGCGGAGGATGTGAGCGCGTTCCCCCGCACGGTCATCATCTCTTCCGAGTATGACTACCTGCGCTATCAGGACGAGCTGTTTGCGAAGAGGCTGCAGGATGCGGGCGTTGACGTCACCGCGATTCGCTATCGCGGCTGCGACCACGGCTTCTTCGAGATGTACGGCGTGATGCCTCAGGCTGAGGACGTCTGCCGCGTCATCTCTGAGGAGCTTGCGAAGATCTAGGGGCTCGTCGCGGCGGCCTCCTGGACGACTGATGGTCCGGTGGGATGCTAGGTGCGTCCCGCCGGACCTTTGCGTTGACGGGCGCGTGCCGCTTGCCGGCGGGCACGTGTGGGGTTCGCTTCGGCGGTGCCGGATTGACTGGGAGACGCGTTTGCCGCCACTCTTCCAAGCGGGCTCAGCAAGCAAACTGTGAGCTGAGCCCCAGGGGCATCGACAAGGGCGTGGGCGTGGCGCGAGCGCTGGAATACCTGGGTGGCACCGGCAACGCGCGCACCTTTGGCTTTGGCGATTCCGGCAACGATCTGGGTATGCTCGCCGCCGTCGAGACGGCTGTAGCCATGGGCAACGCCATGCCCGAGGTCAAGGCAGTCGCCGACTACGTGACCGACGATGTCGCACACGATGGCACCGTCACAGCGATGCGCCATTTTGGGTTGATTTAATAAATGGCCGGGTCGCCCGCAGTGGGGGCGACCCGGCCATTTGAGCTATTTTGCAATATAGAGCTTGGGATGATTGCGACTGCTCTCGATCGCCGCCGTCATGATGCCCTCGTTGTCTCCATCAACGATGATGCCGTCGAGGTCATCGATCTGCGCGGACTGATAAAAACTGGTCTTGTTGAACTTTCCCTGGTCAACCATCATGTAGCCCTGGTTTGAGTTGGTAAGGTACATATGCTTGATCATGGCCGAGAAGTCGTGCTCGACGGTAAAACCGTGGTCGGGGTGGAATCCGTCAGCACTGACAAACGCCTTGTCGGCATGTAGTTTGCTCATGCAGTCGAGCGTCAGTGCGCCCGCGAGATAGAGGTGGCCCTTGCGCACGGAGCCGCCCAGCAGCACTACCGAAGCATTGGGGAGATTGAAGCTGGCGTAGTTCGCGATTGCAAGATCGCCGGTGATAATGGTGATCTCACGCTTGTCCATGAGGGCCTTAGCGAAGTAAAAGCCTGTGGTGCCGATATCAATTACCAGAACATCGCCATCATCAACAAGAGTTGCTGCGGTTGCGGCGATGGCCTCCTTGGCCTCGACTTGGACATTGATGCGCTCCTCGGGATACGAGATTGCGTTGGAGCGAGAAAGCGATACCGCTCCGCCGCGTACGCGACGCAGCTTGCCTTCGGATTCCAGCGAGATGAGGTCGTGCCGTGCGGTGACTTCCGAAACCGAAAAACGGCGAACGATGTCGGATACCGAGATATTTGGCTTTTCGGCCAGCCAATTCATGATAAATCGCTGACGCTCGGCCGGTGAAAGGTCTGAAGTAGATGCCATATGCCGCTCCTTTTGAACAAAAGGTAAAAGATGCGCCTTTCGTAATCGAAATATAACGTATCGATATGAAAAGAACAAGGCAAATTCGAATGAATCAAAAGAACGGAAGGGCACGTCACAAATGCATGCGTAGCAGATAGTTCGCACGTAGACGGGCTATAAAGAGTCTCATTCTGAAGGTGCCGCCCAAAAGAAGTACGTTCACACCCGATATTCGACCGTTCACGGAAAGTTGACAATTGAGCTTTCGATGGCTTTTGAAATAGTTTATAAAAGAAAGCCGAAAAGCTTTTGAAACAAAGAAGAAGGCTTTCGATAGCAATAGTGTTAGACGAGAAAGGACCGAACATGGCGATCAAGGTGTTTGCCGACGGCGCTAACCTCGAGGGTATGCTTGACATGCATGACAATGGCAACGTTCAGGGCTTCACGACCAATCCTTCCCTTATGAAGGCCGGCGGCGTGACCGACTACCGCGCTTTTGCCAAGACGGTTCTTGAGCACATTACTGATGTGTCGGTCTCTTTTGAGGTATTCGCCGACGACGAGGCGGGTATGGAAGCCGAGGCTCGCGAGATCGCAACCTGGGCAGACAACGTCTACGTTAAGATCCCGGCGCTCAACACCAAGGGTGAGTCCACTGCCGCGCTGGTCAAGCGCCTTTCTGCCGACGGCATCAAGGTGAATGTCACCACTATCTTCACGCCCGAGCAGGTCGACGAGTTTGTCGATGCCGTCTCTGCTGAGACCCCCTCTATTCTGTCCATCTTTGCCGGTCGCATTGCCGATACCGGCGTCGATCCGCTGCCCCTCATGGCGGAGTCCGTAAAGAAGGCTGCCGTTAAGCCTGCTGCCGAGGTTCTCTGGGCGTCTACGCGCGAGGTCCTCAATATCTTCCAGGCGGAGTCCGTTGGATGCCAGATCATTACGGTCCCCAATGCCCTTCTTGCCAAGCGCAAGAATTTCGGGAAAGATTTGCTTGAGTACTCGCTTGATACGGTCAAGGGCTTTGCCCGCGACATTCAGGCGCTTGGTTTTCATATCCTGCCCGAGGAGTAGGGGACGAGCATGCTGACCGATCTTCTTAAGCCCGAGCTTGTTGCCTGCCACGTCGAGGCCTCCGACTGGGAGGAAGCGATCAGGGCATGCGGTAAGTTGCTCGTAGACGCTGGCAAATGCGATCAGAGCTATGTTGACGCCATGATTTCATCGGTTCACAAATTCGGCCCCTATATGGTCTTGGAAGAGGGCATCGCCATGCCCCACGCTCAAGCAGATGGCAATGTGAGCGAAGCGGGAATCTGTATCGTCACGCTTGACCCAGCCATTGCGTTTGGACACGAGGATTTCGATCCGGTTCACGTGCTCGTGGGTATTTGCGCACCCGACCCCAAGGCTCATCTTGGCTGCTTGGCGGAGCTTTCGCAGATGTTCGAGGACGAGGACTGCGTTGCCAAGCTCAGCGCATGCGATACGCCCGAGCAGGTTTTGGAGACCATGCGTTCATTCTTTTAGGCCTTAATGGCACGGCGATGCGTCGCCGCTTTTGGATAGACGGAAAACCGTCACGTGTAGGAGAGGAAGGTTGCCATGCATATCATCACCGTATGCGGAAACGGCATCGGGTCCAGCCTGATGCTCGCTGGCAAAGTCGAGGAGCTTTGCGAGGAGGAGGGCATCAAGGCCGACGTTGAGTCTATGGACCTGAACGGTGCTTCTTCCGCAAATCCGGATCTGTTCATCACCGTTAAGGAACTCGCCCCCGAGCTCCACGGCAACGTTGTGATCGTTCGCAGCTATGTGAACAAGAAGAAGATCCGCGAAGACGCCCTCGAGGCAATCAAGGCGGCCGCCGCTAACGCCTAAAGCGGCACAAAAAAGGGCGGTTCCCTGTGGAAGAGGGAAACGCGCCCACGTTAGAGAGAAAGGAAGCGCAGATGCAAGCCATCCTTCCCATACTTGAGTTTATCCAATCGATTCTGACCAAGCCAGCGTGGATTATGGGTCTATTTGCCTTTGTGGGCCTTGTCGCGCTTAAGCGTCCTGCCCACAAGGTGATGACGGGCACCCTGAAGCCCATTCTTGGTTACATCATGCTGTCTGCCGGCGCCGCTGTTGTTCAGGAGAACCTTGCTCCGCTGGGTACCTTCATCGAGACCGGTTTCCACATCACCGGCGTCGTGCCCAACAACGAGGTCGTCGTTTCGATGGCTCAGAGCGTCCTCGGCGTTCAGACCATGATGATCCTGATTCTCGGCTATGTCGTGAACATTATCATTGCCCGCTTTACCAAGTTTAAGTACATCTTCCTGACGGGCCATCACAGCATGTTTATGGCCTGCCTGCTGTCTGCCGTTCTGCAGGCATCTGGCTTCCAGGATGTCCAGCTTGTCATCGTGGGCGGCATGTTCCTGGGCCTCGTGAGCGCTATGCTTCCCGCCGTTGGTCAGCGTTTCACCGAGAAGGTTACCGATGGCGATGAAATCGCCATGGGCCACTTCGGTTCACTCGCCTATTACATCTCCGCTGCAGTCGGTACGCTTTTTGCTAAGGACGCCGAGGAGAACAGCACCGAGAAGATCGAGGTTCCCGAGAAGTTCGCCTTCCTGCGCGACACTACCATCTCCACGGCTCTTACCATGGCCTTCTTCTACCTGGTTACCGCTTTCGCCGCTTACATTGCAGATCCTGCGGTCGTTACCAAGACCGCTGGTGGCGACAACGTGATTGTCTATGCCCTGACCTGCGCTCTGTCTTTCGCCGTTGGTGTCACCATCGTCTATAACGGCGTTCGTATGATCCTTGCCGACCTGGTCCCGGCTTTCCAGGGCATCTCCAACAAGCTGATCCCCGGTGCCATCCCCGCCGTCGACTGCGCCGTCTTCTTCCCCTATGCTCCCACCGCCGTCATCCTCGGCTTTGTCGCTTCCTTTATCGGTGGCGTGGTCGGTATGTTCATCGTGGGCGCTACCCTGGGCATCTTCATCATCCCGGGCATGGTTCCCCACTTCTTCTGCGGTGCTACCGCGGGCATCTACGGCAATGCTACCGGCGGTCGCAAGGGCGCAGCTCTTGGCGCTTTCGTCAACGGCCTGCTCATCACCTTTGCCCCGGCCCTGCTCCTGCCCGTTCTTGACGTCTTTGGCTTCAAGAACACTACGTTCGGCGACTTCGATTTCTCCGTCATTGGTATTACGCTTGGCCGCGCTGCCGAGGCCTTCGGTACCACCGGTGTCTACGCGATTCTCGCTGTCCTTCTGGTCGTTGCCTTCGTCCCCAACTTCATCCACACCAAGGGTGCTGTGATCAATCACGTTGAGGAAGAGTAATCCAGGCATACGTTAAGCCCTAATCGGGCGGAGCTCCGATAACCGGCTCCTACACGGAAGCGGTGACGTCTCAATCGAGGCGTCACCGCTTTTTGCTTTGGAGCGATTGTGAATATGAGCCGGCGAGGCGCTGCTTCTGTTCCGTGAACGGAATCAAACGCAATGATCGGCAAAAACGTTTTGCCGCTGGGGCGTCGATATAAAAATGGTAAATCTGCAAAACCGTTCGCCGAGAAGATAAAAAACCGCAGTTCACGCCTTGATAAACGTAGATAAAGTGTTTAGCAGTTTATCGGCCGTATGCTAACGAAAGGAATCAGGCAGATGGCAATCAAGGTGTTCGCTGACGGTGCAAACCTCGAGGGCATGCTCGACATGTACGAGAGCGGCAACGTTCAGGGTTTCACGACCAACCCGTCCCTTATGAAGAAGGGCGGCGTGACGGATTACCGCGCGTTTGCCAAGGAGGTCCTGGCCCACATCACCGATGTGTCCGTGTCGTTTGAGGTCTTTGCCGACGACGTCGAGACCATGGAGGTCGAGGCCCGCGAGATTGCTGCCTGGGCCGAGAACGTCTACGTCAAGATTCCGTGCGTGACCACCAAGGGCGAGTCCACCGCCGAGCTGGTGCACAAGCTTTCGGCCGACGGCATCAAGGTCAACGTCACCACCATCTTTACGCCTACGCAGGTCGACGAGATGGTCGAGGCCGTTGACGCCGAGACGCCGCCCATCATTTCGCTCTTTGCCGGCCGCATCGCCGACACCGGCGTCGACCCCATTCCGTTTATGACTGAGTCGGTCAAGAAGGCCGCCGCTAAGCCCAGTTGTGAGGTCCTGTGGGCGTCTACGCGCGAGCTCATCAACATTTACCAGGCGGAAGGATGCGGTTGCCAGATCATCACGGTGCCCAACAGCATCCTGGCCAAGCGTAAGAACATCGGCCGCGACCCGTACGAGGTCTCGCTCGATACCGTGCGCGGTTTCGCTAAGGATATCGCCTCGCTCGGCTTCCATATCCTGTCGTAAGCAAGGGTACCCCCTCTCGCGACGTGCAAAATCGCGAATATTCAGCATGGTGAAGGCTTTTATCAGAATTTACCAGCTTTTACCAGTTGGTCGAAGCACGGAACGGCCCCCGTTTTGGCTCTAAAAACGCCAAAACGGGGGCCGTTTTTGCCTTTATGGTTCTCCGAGGTGCCGCGGTGCTATCGGGAAATGCTGAATATTCGCCATTTTGCACGTCGCGAGAGGGGGTACCCTTGCTTTGGCGGTTTATTTCCCCTGCACCATGGTGAGCGAGATCTTCTTGCGGTCGCGATCGACCTTTTCGACCCACACCTTGACCGTGTCGCCGACGCGCACCACGTCGCTTGGGTGCTTGACGAAGCGGTTGGCCAGTTTGGAGATGTGCACGAGGCCGTCCTGATGCACGCCCACGTCGACGAAGGCGCCAAAGTCGACGACATTGCGCACCGTGCCCTTGAGCTCCATGCCGGGCTCCAGGTCGTCGACGGAAAGCGCCGAGCGGCTAAAGACAACCTCGGGAGCGTCGTCGCGCGGGTCGCGGCCGGGCTTCTTGAGCTCGTTGACAATGTCGATGAGCGTCAGGGTGCCGCAGTCCAGGTCGCTTGCCAGCGCCGAGATGCTGCCCAGGCGGCGCTCGATGTCGGGCACGCCGCCGCGGCTGAGCTCGCTTGCCGCAACGCCGGCGCGCTCCAGGACGGCCGTGGCCACCTCGTAGCTTTCGGGGTGGACGCTTGTCGCGTCGAGCGGGTTCTTGCCGCCGCTGATGCGCAGGAAACCCGCGGCGTTGAGATATGCCTTGGGCCCCAGCTTGGGGACCTTCTTAAGCTGGCGGCGATCGGTAAAGGCGCCGTTTTCCTCGCGGTAGGCCACGATGTTCTTGGCCACGCTCGGCGTGATGCCCGATACGTATCCCAGCAGGCTCGCACTCGCGGTGTTGACGTCGACGCCCACGCGGTTGACGACGTCTTCCACCACGTGGCCCAGGGTGCGCGAAAGCTCGGCCTGGTCAAGGTCGTGCTGGTATTGGCCCACGCCGATGGACTGGGGCGGAATCTTGACAAGTTCTGCCAACGGGTCTTGCAGACGGCGGCCCAGGCTCATGGCGCCACGTACGGTGACGTCCAGGTCGGGATACTCCTGGCTGGCGAGCTCGGAGGCGGAGTACACCGACGCGCCGGCCTCGTTGACGATGGTGTAGCGAAGGCTGGGCGCCTGCTCGGCGATGAACTCCGAGACGACTTCCTCGGTCTCGCGGCTGGCAGTGCCGTTGCCGATGACGATGGTGTTGACGCCGTCCTTCTTGACGAGGCGGGCGAGCTCGCGCTTGGTGCCAGCGACGTCGTGGCGCGGCTTGGTGGGGTAGACCACGCCGTGGTCGAGCAGCTTGCCGGTCTCGTCCATGACGGCGACCTTGCAGCCGGTGCGGTAGCCCGGATCGAGCGCGAGCACGCGGGCGCCGCGCACGGGGCGCGCCGAGAGCAAGCCCTCGAGATTCTTGGCAAAGACGTTGATGGCCTCGGTCTGCGCGCGAACGGTGAGTTTGGCGCGGGTCTCGCGCTCCAGCGAGGGAGCCATGAGGCGCTTGTAACCGTCGGCGATGGCGGCGTCAAAGACGGGAGCAAACACGCCCTGGCGTCGGGGCCAACGGCTGCCGAGGCGCGCCGTGGCGGCGGCGCCGTCGACGCTCACACGCACGCGGAGCTTGCCCTCGCGCTCACCGCGGTCGATAGCCAGCACACGGTGGTTGGGTATACGGCGCAACGGCTCGTCAAAGTTGTAGTAGGGCTCGTAGGGGGTCTTCTCGGCGGGGTCGGTGGCCTCGACGACGATGTCGGCGGTGTTTTGCGTAAAGGCGCGCAGGTCGGCGACGTTCTCGGGATCTTCGGCCACCGTCTCGGCCACGATGTCGGCGGCGCCGGCGAGCGCCTTCTCGGGCGTGTCGAAGCCGGCCTCCTCGTTGACGTAGTCCGCGGCGGCGTCGAGCGCGCTGCCCTTGGCCGAAGCCTGCATGATGATCATGTTGGCGAGTGGCTCCAGGCCGGCCTCGCGGGCCTTCTGCGCGCGGGTCATGCGCTTTTTGCGGTAGGGCTTGTAGAGGTCCTCGACACGCTGGAGCTGCGTGGCCTCGCGAATCTGCTGCTCGAGTTCGGGCGTGAGCTTGCCCTGGGCGTCGATGAGCAGAATGACGTCCTCTTTACGCTGCTCAAGATTGCGCAGGTATGACAGGCGCTCGTCGAGGGCGCGCAGGGCGACGTCATCCATGCCGCCCGTGGCCTCCTTGCGGTAGCGCGAGATAAAGGGGATGGTGTTGCCCTCGTCGATGAGCTTGACAGCCGCCTCGACGTTGGCGGCCTTAAGGTTGAGCTCGCGGGCGAGCTGGGCGATAAGATCCATGGAACTTCCTGTCTGTGAGTACGTTACAGGTGCATGAGCCACCCAGTCTACCACCCGCCCGCGCCGCGGCTGCAAAGAAAGCCCCGCGGGCAGGAGGCTGCTCGCGGGGCAAAGAAGAGGGGCTTGTTGGTGGCGGACCGAAGGGTTCGCATGGGGCTTCTGCCGCGGTCTGCCCTAAGGCGTTACAGCTCGACGAGCTGGCCGGTTTCGGCGGCCTCTTTGATGGCGTTGAGAAGCGTGAGCGTCTTGACGTTATCGGCGGGGGTCACGACGGGCTCGACCTCGCGGCGGACAACCTTCACAAAGTGCTTGAGCTGCATCTTGTGCGGCAGTGCCGGGTCGACAGCCGGAATCTCCATCTGCAGCGGCTTGTGCCAGTTGGAGGCGCCGTCGTAGGAGAACTGGTGCAGGCGGGGCAGCGACAGGGTGCCCTTGGTGCCGCCGATAAAGTAGGCGTCGGCGTCGAAGGGGCGGTACTGCGGGTCCTCGCGAGCAGTCGCCTCCCAGTTCCAGGGGCTGGCGGTGGCATCGGAGATGGTCATGCTTGCGAGCGCGCCATCGGCAAAACGGACGTTGACCACGGCGGAGTCCTCGGTCTCAAAACCGCGGGCGGCGCTGGACTGCATGCCCTGGACGGCGACGGGCTCGCCCAGCAGGTAGCGGAGCAGGTCGACGTCGTGCACCAGGTTGACCAGGATCGGGCCGGCACCCTTCTTGCGGCGCCACTCGACATCGAAGTACTCGTCGTTCTTATAGATCATGTAGTGGAAACTCGACACGGTGAGCTTGCCCAACTCGCCGGACTCGATGATCTCCTTGGCCTTGTTCACAAACGGGTTGTGGCGACGGTGCTGACCCACGAGCACGGGCACGCCGGCGGTCTCGGCCTCGGCGGCGAAGGCCTGGGCATCCTCGAGATCGTTGGAGATTGGCTTTTCGACCAGCGGCACGATGTTGCGCTTGATGGCCTCGCGGGCAACGCCCAGGTGCAGGTCGTTGGGGGTGGCGATGATGACGGCCTCGGGCTTGACCTCGTCCATCATCTGGGCGGGATCGGTAAAGAACGGCACGCCGGCGGCCTCGGCCGTGGCGCGGGCGCCCTCAAAGGCGTCGGCGATGGCGACGAGCTCGGCCTCGGGCTCCTCGGTGACAAAGCGGATGTGGTTGCGGCCCATGGCGCCGGCGCCGATGACGGCAATGCGGACGGGGTTGAGCTCAGACATTTCGACTCCTTAATACTGGTGGCTGGTGGAATGCGACAAAGGGACGGTCCCTTTGTCGCATCGGTAAAACTAGGCGGACTTCTTCTTGCTGTCGGAGACCATCATGTAGACGGTGAGCACGACGGCGATGGCGGCAATCACAATGGCGCCATAGAAGGACTGCTGGTAGGCGGCGCTGCTGGCTTCGGCGTGATACAGCACGGCGGTGATGGGCTGGCTGATCCAGGTAGAGGCGGCGTAGCCCAAGAACATGATGCCGTAGTTGACACCGATGTTGCTGGTGCCAAAGGCGCCACCGGTGAGCGGCGGGTAGATGACGAGCAGAGCGCCAAAGCTAAAGCCGAGCAGGGCGAGCGCCACAAAGAACATGCTCTGCGTAAAGCTCATCGACATGATGACGAGTGCGACGATGGTGACGACAAGGCTGATGAGCAGCGACTTGTAGGCGCCGAGCTTGTCGATGATCTGACCAAAGGACAGACGGCCGACCAGGTTGGCGCAGGTGTTGACGGAGACCACCACGCCACCGAGGGCGACGGCCGCGGCGCTCGTGGGGTCGGCGAAGAGCTGGACGGCGGCGATGGAGGCAACCTTGCCCACAAGCAGGGTGCCTGCAGTGGCAGCAAAGGCGAAGGTGACGATGAGGACCCAGAAGCGCGGGGTCTTGACCATCTCGCCCGGGGTGAGGTCACCGAAGGTGCCGGCGTGCGCGCCGCCCTTGGGGGCCTCGAAGCCCTCGGGCAGCCAGCCGGCCTCGGGGGCCTTCAGGAACAGGGCGGAGGCGGCGATCGTCGCAAAGAAGATGACGCCGAGTGCCTTGAGGGCGCCAAAGATGCCCAGGCTCGGGATGAGCAGCGAGGCGAGCACCGGGGACAGCACGGCGGGGCCGGCGGTCGAAGCGGCCAGGGTGATGCCGGAGGCCAGGCCCTTCTTGTCGATGAACCACTTTTGGCCGGTGGTGAGCGCCGGGTTGTAACCCAGGCCGTTGCCGATGGCGGCGACGAGCGAGAACCACAGGTAGAACTGCCACGGCTCGGTGACGGTGCCGGACATGAACCAGCCCAAGCCGTAGCACACGGCGGCGGCGATCACGACGTTGCGTGGGCCGATCTTATCGGAGATGCGACCGGCGAAGATGCCCGTCACGGCCATGATGGTCTGAAAGACCGGGAAAGCCCAGGTAAGGGCGCTGGACCACTCGGGGTAGACGGCGAGCAGGTTCTTGGACACGACGGAGTACAGCGCGATGGAGCTGATGAAGAACATGGTGACGCACGCGGCGGAAAGCACGACGGTGCGACCCTTGTTGGAGTTGGTGGAAGCCATTGGACTCTTTCTAATCGATGCGGGGGGAGGGGAGGGGCAAACGCCGCTGAGGTGCTTGCCCCGCGCCCCTTTCTACCGGGCTTGTTTACTGGTCAGTCGGCTTTGCGACGCCGGACTCGTCGGACCAAAGCTCGACACCCTTGTTCTTGAGGTAGTTGTCGGCATAAGCGCGACGGCCGCCGGGCTTGGCGGTGAGGTCACCCATCATGTTGGAGAAGCCGCCGTCGACCTTGATGGCGTCGCCGGTGGTAAAGTCCGAGCGCTTGGACGCCAGGAACATCACGGCGTTGGCGATATCGCTGACCTCGCCGATGCGGCGCGTGGCGATCAGGCGGCTGCGGCTCTTCTCGACCTCGGGGTCGGCGTAAAAGCTTGCCGACATGGGGGTCTTGACGAAGCAGGGCTCGACGCAGTTGGAGCGCACGCCGTAAGGGCCCCACTCGGCAGCGAGCATCTTGGACATCATGTTGACGCCCGCCTTGGTGGAGCTGTACACGCCCGAGAACGTCTCGGGGGAGTGGCTGGCGACGGTCGAGATGTGCACCAGGCGGCCCTGGCCGGCCTTGATCATCTCGCGACCAAAGCGCTGCGAAGTGATGAAGTAGCCGGTGAGGTTGACGTTGATGACCTCGTTCCAGTCGGAGAGCGGCAGGTCCTCCATGGCTGCGAAGCGCAGGATGCCGGCGGTGTTGACGAGGACGTCGACGCGGCCGAAGTTGGCGATGGTGGCGTCGACGGCGGCCTGAACCTCGGCCTCGTCGGTGGCGTTCATCTTGTAGCCCTCGGCGTGGATGCCAAACTCGGCAGCGAGGTCGGCGGCAGCGGCCTTGACCTTCTCCTCGTCCAGGTCGAGCAGGACGACGTTGGCGCCATTGCGGGCGAACTCGCGGCAAATCTCGACGCCCATGCCGCCGAGCGCGCCGGTCACGGCGCAAACATCGCCCTCGAGCTTAAGCCAATTGCTCATAGGAACTTCCCTTCTTGTGCCTCCCGGTGGGTCGCTCCCATTAACCGACCCACGTGGTTTTCGCTGGTTATCGTATGCTTAGCGTTCGCGCAGGTGAATTGCATATTTGTTAGAATGACGTTAACCGTAGGTTTACACTGTACATTGAGGTTTGTTCTCAATTGAGCGCGTGACCTGCGAAAACGACCCCCCTGCGGTGCTGTGGGCCCGCGCGTGCGAAAACGGGAGATTGACGTGTACGATCGACGACTTGACGCTATTTCGGCCGCCGCGGAGCTGGGAAGTTTCTCGCGTGCCGCGGCAAAGCTGCGCGTGTCGACGCCGGCACTCGTCAAGCAGGTTTCGGGCTTCGAGGCCGAGTTCGGCATCACGCTGTTCGAGCGCTCGCATTCGGGCGTCAAGGTGACGCCGGCGGGTGCTCTGCTGGTGGACGACGCGCGCTCGATCATGCGCCAGTCCGAGGACGCACTGCGTCGTGCCCGACGCGCGGCGGGCGATGGCGGCGCCGTGCGCCTGGGTGTGTCGATGATGTGCCCGGGGCGCCAAACGCTGTCGATGTGGTCGGGCATCCACGATCTGGAACCGTCGCTGCGATTTGAAATCGTGCCGGTAAGCGATCTCTACGACGAGCGCGAGACCGTCATGCGTAGCTTGGGCCGCGAGGTCGATGTGGTGCAATCGAGTTTTTCTACCCCACGCTGGGGTGATGCCTGCCAAAAGCTCCGCATTGTCAACGTGCCGTTTTATATCGATCTGCCGCGCACGAGCCCGCTGGCGCGCAAGAATCGCATTACGGTTGCCGACTTGGAGGGTATGCGTCTGCGCGTACTGCGCCACGGCAACGACGCCATGGACAGCCTGCGCATCGATCTTTTGGCCGATGGCGGCGTGGACGTGATCGACGTGGACAGTTTTGACTTTGCGCTCTTTAACGAGGCGGAGGAAAAGGGCGACGCGGTGCTCACTTGCGGGGCGTGGTCGGGCGTGCACCCGGCTTTTGTAGGCGTGCCGTTCCTATGTGGCCGCGAGGTGCCGGTCTTCTTGCACTACCCGCTCGAGCCCACCCTCCAAGTACAAAAATTCGTCAACGCCATGGCCCAACTCCTCAACTAGCTCATTTCGCGCGGGGCTTTTTTAACTACTCTCGCTGTCCTAGAAAAATCTCAGCAAACAAATGAGGTCCCGGCCATAAGGCCGAGACCTTACATGCTTCACCTTCAGTTTTACGTTTCGAGCGGAGCAGCGCAGGAGGCTGGGGCCACGGGGTATAACCTCCGCGCGCAGTTGCGCAGCGAAGCGA
>URQD01000028.1:0-25044 GCA_900549905.1 uncultured Collinsella sp.
GGGTGTGGAAGTCCTTCTGGTGGGACTTCATGTGCTCGGTCAGCTCCTTGATGCGCTCGGACAGGATGGCGACCTGAACCTTGGGGTTACCGGTATCGACCGGGGAGTTACCGAACTGGGCGGTCAGCTCCGCCTTGCGCTCTTTGGAAACAGTCATTGTTTCACCTTTCGTTTCGCGTCGCCCGCGGGCGACACTATTCGCCTCGGACTGGGAAGCCGTCGGTGGAGCGAGCATCCAAGGTCGAGGTACCAACAGGTCGGTATGTTACCACAAGCAGACCGCCCATGCGCATCATCACCGACCCAACATGAATTCCATCGCACGGAGGCGCTGGTCGGTGTGCGTCGCAGCCCACACATGCGAAAGCCCGAGCAAGAACGCCGCCGTATGCGGGTCGATTCGCTCGACCATGAGTGCATCGAAGGTCATGGACATGAGGGCGCGCAGCCACGCGACCTCACCGGTCGAAACCAGCTCGGCACCCGGAACGCTCGACGCGCACGAACCGCACATGAGCCCGCCCGCCTGGGGCGAAAAGTACGACAGCATGGGGTCTCCGCACAGCACGCAGGCCGAAAAATCGGGTCGATAGCCCACGTGCGACAGAAGTTTAAAGACAAAGGCCGCCACGAGCAGGTCCATATGTGCCGAGTCGAGCCCGCAGCCGACAAGCGTGAGCGCCCGCTGCGTGATGGCAAAGGTAAATGGATCCTCGGCATCCTCGAACGAGCACACGCGCGCAACCTCGGCAATCGCGCTGGCGGCACAGATCGTCTCGTAGTCAGGAGCGGCACCGAGTGGCGCTTCCAAAAGCTCGGCCTGAGAAACAACGTCGAGCGAGCGTCCATGTGCGAGCAGCATATCGACGGTACAGAATAATTCGCAGCGCGCCGCCAAGCGCCCACCGGGTTTGCGGGCCCCCTTTGCCACGGCACGAACCTGGCGACCCCGCTCGTCAAGCATCGTCAGAATCAGATCGGTCTCTTTGAGCTTGGTCTTGTCGAGCACGAGCACCTTCGTGCGATATGTCCGGGAGCCTGCCATGCGCGCTGCGCGTCCTTAGTCCTCGGCGTTGTAGCCAAAACGGCGAATCTGAGCCTCGTCGTCGCGCCAACCGGCCTTGACCTTCACGTCCAACTCCAAAAAGACCTGCGTGCCAAAGATGCGCTCAAGATCGCGACGGGCGTCGATACCGATATGCTTGATCATCTCGCCGCCCTTGCCGATGATGATGCCCTTTTGGCCCTCACGCTCGACATAAATGGTGGCGTGCACACGCAGCACCTTCTTGGTCTGCTCGAGCGCATCGCAAATAACGCCAACGGAGTGCGGAATCTCATCACGGGTGCGGCGCAAGACCTTTTCGCGCACAAACTCGGCAACGAGCGTCTCGTCGGAAGCGTCGGTACCCATGTCCTCGGGGAACCAACGCGGACCCTCGGGCAAAAAGTGCGCAACGGTCTCGATGAAGGCATCGACGTTAAAGTTCTTGACCGACGACGTCACGATCTCGTCGTCATATTCCATAAGCTCGTGGGCGGCCTTAAGCTGCTCCATGACCTGTGCGGGGTCGGCTTCATCGGCCTTGGTGAGCACCAGGACCTTCTTGGAACGGGCATTCTTGACACGCTCGGCAACCCAGGCGTCTCCCCTGCCGATCGGTTTGGTGGCATCAATCAAAAACGCGACAACATCGACATCGTTCAGCTCGAACAGCGCGCTCTTGTTCAGCTCGGACCCTAGACCGTCCTTGGGCTTGTGGATACCCGGGGTATCGACAAAGACCAGCTGGTAGCCGGGGCGGTTGACGACGGCGCGCATGCGGCGGCGGGTCGTCTGGGCCACCGGCGAGGTGATGGCGACCTTTTTGCCATAGCAGGCGTTGAGCAGCGTTGACTTACCGGCGTTGGGGCGGCCGACCAAGGCCACGAAGCCACTGCGGAAACCGGGCTCAACGTCGCCAAAGCCCGCGAGGCTGTCGTCCTCATCGCACAGGGCGTCGAGCTCCTCGTCGCTCATGCCCTCAAACGGGTCGAACTCCTCGACTTCCTCATAGGCCTCGGTCGCCTTAGCATCCGGGGACTCGTCGTCCAAAATCTCATCGGTAGACTGCATATTGTCGGACATGGGAATCCCTTTCTAAATAAAGCCGAGCGCGTGGGCAAATACCAGCACGCCCACAATCGCGGCGGTGATGGAAAGAACGTATACAGAGGCGGCGGCGATGTCCTTCGCACGCTTGGCCAGCGGATGGAGCCCCTGGGTCGCTAGGTCGACGATAGCCTCCATAGCGGTGTTGCACAGCTCGCCGTGAATCACCAGGCCACAACAGATGATAATCGTGGCCCACTCGGCAATGTCGAGCCCCACGATGCAGCCGGCAATGACGGTGCACACGCCCGCCACGAGCATGACCTTAATGTTGCGCTCGGTCTTGACGGCGGTGACGAAGCCCTCCATGGCGTAAGAAAACGACTTTAAAAAGGACGGATGGTCCTTGTTCGATCCGGGAATCATAGACGGCTCCTAGTCGTGGGCATGGTTGGTGATGGGGCCGACGTGGACTAGCTTGGGGTCCTCGCCGCGCTCGAGCGCCAAATCGCGCAGGATGGCGTCCTCGCGGGCCTCCATGACCTCGGCCTCGTCGTCCTCGATGTGGTCATAGCCCAGCAGGTGCAGCATTCCGTGTACGAGCATCAGACGGCACTCATCAGCGGGACTATTGCCAAAACCGGGGGCCTGACGGGCAATAACCTGCGGGGCCAAGATAATATCGCCGAGCTCGAGCGTCTCATCGGCGGGAATGTCATCGTCAAAGGCCGAATCGCACTCAAACGAGAGCACATCGGTGGTGCGGTCGATACCGCGCCACTCGTGGTTGAGCTCGTGCATCTCGTCCTCGTCGACATACGAAAGGGAAATCTCAACTTCACGCTCAACGCCCTCGGCGGCAAGCACGACCTCGCAGATGTGCTCCACCTCTTGCGCGTCGAGCAGCGTATCGAGCTCGGCATCGTTGCTGATCAATACACTCAACGGGACTCCTTTCGGTCGCGCGAACGCTGCTCACGCACGTCATCATAAGCATCATATGCCTCGACGATACGACCCACCAGGGCATGACGCACCACGTCGGCACGCTCGAGGTGAGAAAATGCCACATCGTCGACACGGCCCAAAATCTTCTCGACATCCGCCAAGCCGCCACGACGACCCACCAGGTCGCGCTGACTCAAGTCGCCGGTAATCACGAACTTGGAGTTGAAGCCCAGGCGCGTCAGGAACATCTTCATCTGCTCGGGTGTCGTGTTTTGTGCCTCATCGAGCACCACGAACGCATCGCTCAGCGTACGGCCGCGCATGTAGGCGAGCGGGGCGATCTCGATCACGCCACGTTCCATAAGCTCATCGGTGCGCTCGCGATCCATCATGTCAAAAAGGGCGTCGTAGAGCGGGCGCATGTACGGATCGATCTTTTCCTCGAGGGTACCGGGCAAAAAGCCCAGGTTCTCCCCCGCCTCGACAACCGGGCGCGTCAAGATTAGGCGACCCACCTCGTGACGCTTGAGCGCGGCAACGGCGAGCGCCATGGCCAGATAGGTCTTACCGGTACCGGCGGGACCCAGGCCAAACGTGATGGTATGCGAGCGGATGGCGTCAACATAGCGTTTTTGGCCGAGCGTCTTGGGACGAATAACGCGGCCGCGATACGACAGCAGCACGTCATCGCGCAGCGACGAGGCATCATGCTCTCCATCGCGCAGGACAGCCAAGCAACGCGAGACATCGTCGGCAGACAGCGTGCGTCCGGCAGCCGCCTCGCGAAAAGCATGCTCAAAAAAGCGCACCACGAGCTCGACCTCATCCGGGTCACCGCTCACGGCGATACTGTCGCCACGGGCGACCACGTGGGCGCGAACCAAGCTCTCGAGCGCACGAAGGACGCCGTCGCCGGCGCCCAAAACGCGCGAGGGATCAATCCCCTCGGGAACGGTAAGTCTAATCTTCGAGGCTTCCATGAACCTCCCTGCGCGCATGGACCAAGCCGGAATCATCGACTTCGATGATAGCAACATCGAGCAGGCACGGGGCTGTAAGTCCACAGGTATCGTCAAGACGGGCATGATGGAACGAGCCGAGCGTCAGGTTGTCACCATACTCGAGCACGGCGCGCTCAACGGTTCCCACGCGACGACGAACATCGGCGATGGCGAGTTCCTGCGCCGCGGCCCGCATACGGCGGCTGCGCTCAGCCATAACCTCTGGCGGTACCTGGTCGGGCATATCGGCGGCAAGTGTGCCGGGACGCTTACTGTAGCGGAACACATGCATGCGCGAAAAGCCCACGCGACGGCATAGCGCCAGCGACTCCTCGAACTCCTCATCCGTCTCACCGGGAAAACCGACGATGACGTCGCACGAAAGGGACGCCTGAGGCAAGTTGGCGCGAATCATGCGCACCGTATCCTCAAACGCCTCGGCGCTATAGGGACGGCCCATGCGATGCAAGGTCGCCGTGCAGCCGGACTGCACGGGCAGGTGCAAAAACGGGGCGATACGCTGCGGATAGCGCGCCATAACCTTAAGCAGGCGCTCAGAGATATCCATGGGCTCGACCGAGGAAATGCGCACATGCGGAATAGACGTGCGCTCCATGATGGCCTCGAGCAGCTCATCGATTTCGACATGCTCGTCGGTCGCGCTCTTGCCATCGTAGGCACCCAGGTTCACACCGGTCAGCACCACCTCGGGCACGCCGGCCTCCTGGGCCTCGCGAACTTGCTCGAGCACGGACTCGACGGGCACGGAGCGCTCGGGGCCGCGTGCCTTCCACACAATGCAATAGGTGCAGCGATGGTTGCAGCCGTCCTGAATCTTCACGCCCAGGCGAGAGCGACCGAGCGCATCGACCACGTCGCCATCGCTACAGGCGGGCACGCTATCGGATTCAACACCCAGCACCTCGCAGACGCGCTCGGCGACGTCAATCTTGGACGGCTCGGCGATCACGCGATCGGAGAGCTCCAGCAGCTCCTCGGGATGCAGGTTGACGACGCAGCCGGTTACGACCACGTAAGGCTCGCCCGGATAGGCCAGCGCATGACGAACGGCCTTACGGGTCTTGGCCTCGGCCTCGCCCGTAACGGCACAGGTGTTAATGACGATCAGGTCGGCATCCTGGGGCTCCACCATAGCAAAACCCAGGCGCATAAGATCGGCAGTGATACGGTCAGACTCAACCCGGTTGACACGGCAGCCGAGGTTGACGACGGAAATATGGGGTGCGAGCACGCGGGCTCCTTAATCGAGGATATCGTCGAGGGCACTCTTGATACGGTCGGTCACCGACTTCTTACCGGAAGCGACGTCATCGCCCATCTCATCGGCAAAAGCACGGAGCAGCTCGCGCTGCTTATTGGAAAGATTGGTGGGAACGACCACGCGCAGTTGCACGATCAAGCGGCCACGCGAACCGCCACCGCCAATGCGCGGCATGCCGTAATTATTGACGCTCACGGTGTCGCCGTACTGGGCGCCGGCGGGGACGCACACCTTAACGACCTCGTCGGGCATAATGCCCTCGACCTCGATCTCGCAGCCGAGCGCAGCCTGCGCAATCGAGATATCGCTCACCAGGTACAGGTCGTCACCGTTGCGCTTAAAGCGCTCATGGTCGGCAACGCGCACGTTGACAATCAAGTCGCCCGAAGGCTCGCCGCGAAGACCGGCCTCGCCAAAGCCGCTCACACGCAGCTGTCGACCGGTCGAAACGCCGGCGGGAATATCGATGTCAATCTTTTCATGCGAAGGCGTGCGGCCCTGACCATCGCAGGTCTCGCAGGGATGGTCGATAACCGTGCCCTCGCCATGGCAGTCGGGGCAAGGCGAGGAAGACTGAACCTGGCCCAAAAACGATCGCTGAACCGTCGTGACATAGCCCGTGCCGTGGCAGCGGCCGCACTGCTTTTCCTGTGCGCCCTCTGCCCTACCGGTGCCATTGCAGTCCTCGCAAGGAGCAAGGCGGTCATAGCTGATTGTCTTTTTGCAGCCGAGCGCCGCCTCCTCGAGCGTCACCGAAAGCGAGATGGCCATGTCACGACCGCGACGACGCTCGCGACGGCTGCGGGCGCCACCGCCGGCACCGCCGCCAAAAAACGACGAGAACAAGTCGTCCATGCCCATACCACCAAAGATATCGTTGATATCGACGTAGCCCGAACCACCAGGGCCGTCGGCAGTGCCGTAACGGTCGTAGTTAGCACGCTTCTGCTCATCGGAAAGAACGGAATAGGCCTCGTTGAGCTCCTTGAACTTGGCCTCGGCCTCGGGGTCGTCCGAAACGTCCGGGTGTACGGTACGGGCCTTCTTTAGAAACGCGCGCTTAATCGTCCGCGCGTCGGCATCCTTGTCGACGCCAAGTACCTCGTAGTAATCCCTATTTTCCGACACGACCGAATCCTTCCGACTTTCATTATTGTCACAGTGCGTCCTATACCCAAGCTGGGCCGACCGCAAACAGAGGGTTTGATGTTATTGCATTCCGTAAGGCGAAAGCATGGCCCGTTGCGAGCAGCTCGCGAACCAAACCGACACGAGCGCGAACATGAAGCCATTGGCAAAACCGTTGGCAAACTGCATCGCACCGCGCTTCCACCACAGCAGGCTGCGATGAAGCACGCCGTCCGAAAGCACCATGAACAGGCCCATGGTAAACGGAATAAAGCACATCACGGCAAAGGCCGAGAACACGCCCGAGATGGCCGAGAGTACCAAAAACGGCGCCACGATGCCCATCAGGTAAAAACCGGTACGAGCTTTGCCTTCCAAGCGCTCGGACTCGACATGGGCACGGCCGACTAGATCACCGCCAGCGGCACCGTTAGTGCCGGCGTGACCCATGCCGCTAATGCGGACCTCGTCGCCATCGTGCGTGCCGGCAGGAAACTCAATCGTCTGCTCGGAGGTTACGCGAGTACGACCGCTGCCACCGCAATCGGGGCAGGGGTCGGCCACGACCTTACCGGAACCGCCGCACTCGGGGCAGACCGACTGGAACGTGCCCGCACCAAACAGGAAGGACAAGTCGACGTCGATGTGCCCGCGGCCACCGCAGCTCGGGCAGGTATGGGCATGCTCGGAGGAGACAGAACCCGAGCCGCCGCAGTGACCACAGGTATCGAAGCGCGTATAGCGGACGGTCTTGCGGGCACCGTCCTTGGCCTCCTTGGCGTCCAGTTTGATATCGACGACCACGTTGGCGCCGTTCTCGGGATTGTAGGCAGCCTGGCCGCGACGCTGCTGGCCCCAGGCACCGCCAAAAGGAAAGCCGCCCTCAAAGGGATTGCCATAGCCCGTGTTGCCGGCATAGCCGCCACCATAGGGCGAAGCCGTAGGGGCACCGGCAAAGGGATTGCCAGAACGCATGGCATCGTAGCGCGCACGTTTTTGCTCATCAGAAAGCACGGCGTAGGCCTCGGAAACCTCTTTAAACTTTTCCTCGGCATCCGGCTCTTTGTTGACGTCCGGATGGAGCTTACGGGCCTTTTGCTGGAAGGCCTTTTGAATATCACGCGAGGTGGCGTCCTTGGAGACACCTAGAATCTCGTAGTAATCTTTTTCGTTCATCGTCGCCATGCGCGGCAACCTCCTGCTCACAGCAGCGTATATATTCCGGTAATTCTACCCGAGCGGCCTAAGCTAGATCCCAAAACAGCTCGAACAGAACATTTCCATCGAGCCAGCCCAAGTGTGTCGGTGCTAAACGAGCTCGAACATGGCCCGCGACGACATCTGCCGAAGTAAAGGGTCCCTCATGGACCCCGAGCGTCTCGGGCACCCAAGTGGCAAGACCCAATTCGAGTGCGCGATCACAAGCGGCTGTCAGCTCATCGGCCGGGATGACACGAGCCGCGCGAACCAACAGGTCGGACGCAATACCGCGCGTCATGCGACAAGCGAGCATCAGGTCTTCGGCCGCAGCCTCTCGCTGCGACAGGTATTCGGCCTCAAACGACGTCGCGTCATCGTCGCGCTGAACCAAACGCACACGGTACGCGTCGCCTCGAGCAGACACGCCGGGGAACAAACCTGCAAGACGGTCGAAATCCCCAGTATCAAGCATACCGGCGGCAGAACGGCCCAGGCCCAGGTAGCCCCGTCCGGTCCAGTAGGCAATGTTATGGGCGCATTCATGGCCGTCGAGCGCGTAGCTCGCCACCTCATACGGGTGATAGCCGGCGGCACCCAGGAGCTCGCGCGCCACGTCCATGCAGGCGGCCTGAAAATCCTCGTCGGGCTCGAGCGACTCGTCACGGCACGCCATGCGATAGAGGGGCGTCCCCACCTCGAGCGTGAGCGGGTAAACCGACACATGATGCGGAACCGCCGCCAGCACGCCCTCGAGCGTACGCTTCCAACTCGCTGCGGTCTGCCCGGGAAGTCCGCACATAAGGTCGCACGACACGTCAAGCCCAGCGTCCTTGACCGTCGCGATGGCGGCGAGCGCCCGATCGGCATCGTGAATGCGGCCGATGGCGGTAAGTTCGGTGTTATCGAGCGTTTGCACGCCCAGAGAAACGCGTGTGACACCAACCTTGGCAAGCGCAGTAGCAAGCTCGGCGGTCAGCGACTCGGGATTGGCCTCGCAGGTAAACTCAACGGGGGCGCACCACGCACGAATACGCCGCGCCAGCTCCACCAGGCGCTCCCCCGCCAGCGACGGCGTGCCGCCGCCAACATAGACGGTGCGGATCTGGTCGAGGGCCCCAGCCTTGCCAAAAGCATCGAGACGCGCGAACAACTGCTCAAAATAGGAATCGAGCGCGGCATCCAAATCACACGAAGCAAAGCTGCGCGAGTCGAAGTCGCAGTAGCGGCACTTTTGGGCACAGAACGGCACGTGCACGTACAGCGCGGTAACGGCCACCCTTAAGCCTCCAGCGGATGAGGGGGCACCGATTCGCCGGCGGCAAGGGCAGCCTCGCAGGCCACCACATCATGCTCGATCTCATCGACCAGCGCCATAAACTCCTCATACGTGGAGCAGCGCACCACATGGGCACGCCAAGCGGCGGCATGGGGCATGCCTTTTAAGTACCAGCTTGCGTACGTACGGGCACGCGACATGAGCGGCAGGAGCTCATGCGTCAGCGTTAGGTGCTCACGCAGGGCGTCCAGGCGCTCGACAGAGCTGCGCGCCGGCACCGGTGTGCCATCGAGCGCAAGAGCGCGAGCATCGCCAAACACCCACGGGTTCCCGTAGATGCCGCGCGCGATAAACACCGCGCTGGCACCCGAGTTTCGCAGATGCACCGCGGCATCCTCGGCGGTGAACACATCACCCGAACCGATCACGGGAATCTCAACGGCATCTGCGACCTCATCGACGACCGACCAATCGGCCTGGCCCGTGTAGAGCTGCGTGGCGCAACGACCATGCACGGCGACTGCGGCAGCCCCTGCACTCTCAAGCATCTGGGCAAATGTCGCGGCATTGCGGTCCTCGGCATAAAAGCCCTTGCGAATCTTGACGGTCACGGGCACGTGCGCCGCGCCAACCGTGGCCTCGACGATCTTCTCGGCCAGGTCGGGCGTGCGCATGAGCGCCGAGCCCTCGCCCTTGGTAACGACCTTGCGGGCGGGACATGCCATATTGATATCGATGAGCGACAGGCGATCGCCAACGCGCTCCTCGACGGCGGCGACGGCGCTCGCAAACTGATCGGGCTTGGAGCCAAAGAGCTGCACGCAAATCTGCTGCTCCTCGTCGGCCGGTAGCACCAGGCGCCACGTCTTATTACTGGCATAGGCAAGGCCTGCCACGCTCACCATCTCGCTGTAGGCAAGGTTGGCACCGCGGCGGCGACACATGATGCGATAGGCAGGGTCGGTCACGCCCGCCATGGGAGCCATAAGGAACGGCTGCTCGGCATAGGCGCCCAGCAGCCGCAGACTATATTCGGAAAGAGCCATAGACCTACTCGTCCACCTTGAGGATCGCCATAAAGGCCTCCTGCGGGACCTCGACCGATCCGATGGCCTTCATACGCTTCTTGCCCTCTTTCTGCTTCTCGAGCAGCTTGCGCTTACGCGAGATATCGCCGCCGTAGCACTTAGCAAGAACGTCCTTGCGACGGGCCTTGACGGTGGAACGGGCGATGATCTTGTTGCCGATAGCACCCTGGATGGGCACCTCGAACAGCTGACGCGGGATGATCTCCTTGAGCTTGTCGCACAGGCCACGGGCCAGGCCATATGCCTTGTCCTTATGGACGATAAACGAAAGCGCGTCCACCTCGTCGCCCGAAAGCAGGATGTCGAGCTTGACGAGCTCAGAGGGGCGATATTCGTTGAACTCATAGTCGAGCGAGGCGTAACCCTTGGTGCGGCTCTTGAGCTGATCGAAGAAGTCCAAGATGAGCTCGGCGAGCGGCATATCAAAGCGCATCTCGACCGATTTGCTCGTCAGGTGGATCATGTCGGTCGTGACGCCGCGGTGCTCGATGGCGAGCTGCATGACGGCACCCGTGTACTCAGGCGGGCAGATGATCTTTGCCTTGAGGTAGGGTTCCTCAATACGATCGATGCGGGTGGCCTCGGGAAGGTCCTGCGGACTGCGGACATCGATCATCTCGCCGTCGGTCTTGTAGACGTGATAGTCGACCGAGGGGCTCGTGGCAATGAGGTCCAGGTTGAATTCGCGCTCCAGGCGTTCCTTGACGACTTCCATGTGTAGCAGGCCCAAGAAGCCCACGCGGAAGCCAAAGCCGAGCGCCACCGAGGTCTCGGGCTCCCACACCAACGATGGGTCGTTAACGTGCAGCTTATCGAGCGCGTCACGCAGGTTCTCGTAGTCCTTGTTATCGATCGGGAACAGGCCCGTATAGACCATGGGCTTGGCCTCGCGGTAACCCGGAAGCGGCTCGGGGCAGGGGTTCGACGCCCAGGTAAGGGTGTCGCCCACGCGAACGGCCTCGGGGTCCTTCAGGCCCGTGACCACATAGCCGACCTCGCCAACCGTCAGCGCGTCAACCGGGGTCTCGGCAGGACGCTTGACACCCACGCCGTCGACCAAAAAGTCGCCCTCTGCCTGCATCATGCGCAGGGTATCGCCCTTTTTGATGGAGCCGTCAAAGACGCGCACCGTGGCGACGACGCCACGATACTCGTCGAAGTACGAATCCAGAATGAGTGCCTTGAGCGGCGCGTTCGCATCGCCCTTGGGCGGAGAGATCAAAAAGACAATGGACTCCAGCAGATCATGGATGCCCTCGCCGGTCTTGCCCGAGACACACACGGCATCATCGGCGGGAATCGCCAGGTCATCCTCGATCTCGGTCTTAACCTCATCGGGATGGGCAGAGGGCAGGTCGATCTTGTTGATGGCCGGCACAATGTCCAGATTGGCGTTCATGGCGAGCGTCGCGTTGGAGACAGTCTGCGCCTCGACGCCCTGCGTGGCGTCGACAACGAGCACCGCGCCCTCACAGGCTGCCAGCGAGCGCGAGACCTCATAGGTAAAGTCAACGTGGCCCGGCGTATCGATCAGATTGAACTGATACGTCTCGCCATCGTCGGCGTCATAGGACACGCGAACGGCATTGGACTTGATCGTGATGCCGCGCTCGCGCTCGATATCCATGGTGTCGAGCAGCTGCGACTCCATGTCGCGTTCGTCGACGGTATGGGTGAGCTCGAGGATGCGATCGCTGATCGTGGACTTGCCATGGTCGATGTGCGCAACGATTGAGAAGTTGCGGATGTGGGAAATGTCAATTGAAGTATTCATGCGGACTATCTTACCCGAGCGGTACAAAAAATGGAGCCTGTTCCATAAAACAGGCTCCATTTATGCGCGTCATCTGTGTGGTGTGAAATTTACAACTTAGGCGTTGATGCTGTTCACGAGCTTGGCAAGACCGGACTTGCGGTTGGAAGCCTGGTTCTTGTGGATAACATGCTTGGCGGCAGCCATGTCGAGACGCTTGGTGACGGTCTTGAGGGCAGCCTGGGCCTTCTCGACGTCGCCCTCGGCGACGGCGGACTGGACGTGCTTGGTCAGCGTCTTGAGCTCGGACTTGACAGCCTTGTTACGCATGCGAGCTGCCTCATTGGTGCGGATACGCTTCTTCTGAGACTTGATGTTTGCCACTTCTGGAGTTCCTTTCGAGTTCCTTGCAAAAAATGTATGACACCTCTGAGACACGGTGAGGTCATGCAAGCGCCTACTATAGCACGCCCCCCTCAAAGGGATAGAACGAATTTGTCAAATAGGCAGGTATCATCACGATTTTCTCAAGATGTTCGTAATCCAGAGCAAAAGCGCGGTCTGAGAATCGGCCGAACCCTTCAGCGCGAGCTCCACATCGACCGCGCCCTCGAGCGCGGCAACGAGCTCTGCCATCGAAAAGCGACGTGCCCAGGTCAGGTGATTCTTGACCTGCCAGGACTGGAGCTTAAGTGTTGCGGCCAGCTCACGACCCTGTCCGCGCGCATCGAGCGCCTTGGCAACGATAAGCTCGCGGATGCGGCCGCACAGCAATGTGTAAGTCCACACGTAGCTCTTGGCGGGCAGTAGATTGAAGAGCTCGAGCGATCGCCGCATATCGCGAGCCGAGATGGCGTTGAGGAAGTCCCAGGGTTGAACCTCGGCCGTACGGACAATCCAGCGCTCAACATCGGCAAGTTCAATCTGAGGCGACTCGACCATCTGGGCAAGCTTAGCCAAGTCGTTATCGAGCATGCGCGTGTTTTCGCCCGAACGCGAGACGAGCTCCTCGGCGGCCGCCGTCGAAATCGACTTACCGCGCTGCGTCGCCATCTGCTGAACACGGCGCGGCAGTTCCCAGCGCTTGGTACCCGAGCAATCGACGATAGCCTTCTTGTCGATCTTGGCGATTGCCTTATACAGGCGCGTATTCTTGGCAAGTGAGTCGGCGATGATGAGGCAGACCGTAGTGGGGCTGGGACTCGCCAGATACCCAACGAGCGTCTCCGAGACCGCCTTGGCGAGCTTTGAGCAGCCATCGAGGATTACCAGACGAAACTCGCTGCCCATCGGAAAGGTGTTAAGCGATCCGATAATGGACTCGATATCGGGGTCCTTGGTCATGTCTCGCTCGTCGAGGTTGAACTCGACCATACCCGACTTTTCCAGACGCGCTTTCATACGCGAGACGGCGTGATCGCGCTTAACTCCGTCGGTACCGACGATCAGATATGCCGGCAGCAAACCGGTTTCGGACATTGCGCTCCCCTCCCGCAGGCCTTCGCATTCGTTCCGTGCCATTCTAGCCCAGGGGCCCACCACACGCCAACGACGTCGTCACGGTCGCTGGCATCGCATCACAAAGCCATTCGCAGTCGGTGCGACGGTAATGTCGCCGTGTTCGATGGTACACGCGAACACACCACCCGCTTCCTTCACGGCATCGATGCAGGCATCGGACGGATGGCCGTATCGATTCCCCTCGCCCGCGCTCGCGAGGGAAAGCTCGGGCTTCAGGACGTCCAGCAACTCACCATCGACTGAAACCTTGGAGCCGTGATGCCCAAGTTTAAGGACATCGATGTCCCCCACCTCCTGCACGAATTCCCGCTCTTGGTCGAGCTCGGCATCACCGGTGAGGAGCATACGCAGGCCCTTGCCTTCCTGAACATAAGAGAGCAGAAGGACAAGCGAGTCCTCATTTCCCTCGCCATCCACGGACTCGAATGGCCACATCACGCGGGCGCAAAATGAGCCGATGTCGACCATATCCCCACGGCGCACCTGCCGATACTCCACGCCAGGTCGGTACAATACCTCGGCAGGAGCATCCTCCAGCGCATCCGCGGCCACAGTAATCGTTCCGACCGAAAACTGTTCGAGCACGGCAGGCAGACCACCCCAGTGGTCCTCATCCCAATGCGTCACAAAGACGGCGTCGATATGGTGCACGTTATTGCGAACCAACGCCGCCACCACGCGCTCGTCGAGTCCGCAGTCGACGAGCGCAACTGCGCCGCCCTGGCGGATAAGAATCGCATCGGCCTGGCCCACATCGAGCACCGTCACCGAAGGCGGAGCGAATCGATCCCAGTAGACGTACGGAATCGCAGCCAAAAGCACCAGGCATACAAGCCCCACCGCCATAGGACGTGCACGAGGACGCGGCCACCAGACCAGCAGAACCACCAGAAAACACGGCACTAAGTAAATCCACATGCTATCGGGCGGCACATTCACGGATGCACCCGGCACGGCGGCAAACAGCTGCTCGAAGAACAGCGCGCAACGGGCGGCAATCATGGGCACAACGAGCGCCCAAGTCCGCAACGGTGCCACGAACGAAAAGGGAACCAACACGATCGACACAGCGAGCAGTACGCTCACCACCGGACCGAGGACAGCATTTGCCAGCGGAGCAATGAGCGAGAACGTACCGAAGGCAGGAACGGTAATGGGAAGTGTCGCCAGTTGCGAGCACAGCGTGACGGAAAGCATGCCGGCAACGCCCGATGGCAAGCCCAGCTCACCCAAAGCGTAGGTCGCATAAGAGCAAAAGCACAGAATGGCTAAGACGCTGGCACATGATAGCTGAAAGCCCATCTCGAACAGCACCGTCGGCCGCAGTAGCACAAAGATGGACATGGTTACGAAGAGTGCCGAAAGGCCGTGCCGACGACGCCCCGCGTCGTTTACGACAAGCGTCACGAACACCATGCAGCACGCGCGCACGGCCGAGGGAGACGCGCCCGTAAATGCAGCGTAGCCCACAAGCGTTATCGCCAATATCGCCCGCTGAAGACCACGTGAGCACCGAGTCTTTTGCAATACGCCCTCGATTACAAACCCCACGATAGCCAAATGGCTGCCCGAGACGGCGATAAGATGTGCCGTTCCCGTCACAGAAAACCAGTCGCCCGCCGGCTGGGCGCGCAGCTCGGCCGAACGACCGCAGACGACAACGGCTATGAGCGCACGCGCCGGGTCGGTCGCAGGCGCGATGGACGCAAGCAGCCCATTTCGCAGCCGAAGCAGCGGCCCCGGAGAACCCTCATCGACCGACACAATCCGAACGGCTTTAACCTTACGCACCTCGCCTCGGAGCACGCGCGATCGTCCATATGCATCGTTCTCAAAACGCGAAACGCGACCGATAACACGCACGTGCGCCCCGACCTTGAGCTCACGATCACACGATAGGCGAACCGTTGCCAAGTTCTTACCGTCCGCGCGTGCCTCGCAGGTATAGGAATACACGTCGTCGTTTATGGATGGATCACCCTGCACGACAAACTCGAGGCCGCTTGCCGCTCGACCGTCGAGCGCCTTCGAGGCGCTGAGCACACCCACAGCCCACCACGCCGAGACGACCGCTCCCGCCACGAGACCGGCGGACGCGGCATACAGCCACCGCTTCAAAGGGGCAAGCCTCGCACAAGAGTGAGCCAGCACAACGAAAACCGCTGCCGCAACGGGAATGGCCCATAGCGGCCCGACCGCCGTCGCCCGCTCCCTCAGCAGCGCATCAGCGGCTATGCTGAGCACCAAGGCGCAGCTCACGCACATGCCGGCACACAGGGCCATCGTCCACGGAATCAGGGGCCGCGGAGGCATCACGTGCTCTCGCTCGGTCGCATTCATACGCAGATGCAATCTTTGATTTTGGCAAGCTTCTTTTCGCCGATTCCCGACACGCGCATCAGATCGTCAACCGAAGCAAAAGCACCGTTCTTTGTCCGCTCATCGATAATCGACTGTGCCATTGAGGGACCGATTCCCGAGAGCGTCTGCAGCTCTGCCGAGCTTGCCGTATTAATGTTTACTAGGCCTGTTGCGCCACCGACGCCTGATGATGCGGAAGTCCCACCATCAACACCAGCTTCCGCAATGGACGCCTGCTGCTCCCCTACCGTTGGAACGTGAATCTTCTGTCCATCGACGACCTTAGATGCACGATTAAGCCCCGTAACGTCTGCTTCGGGCGCCAGCCCGCCGGCGGCATCAATCGCCTGAGCCACCCGCGCCCCGTCTTTGAGGCGATATACACCGGGTGACACCACGGCGCCATCAACATCGACATAGACCTCTGCCGCGGCAGACGCCTTAGGCGAAGAGCCTTCGGATGTCTTTCCGCTCGAGGCATCGCCGGATCCCGGCTCCACTAACGAGCCCGAACCATCAGTACGCTCAAACGACACGCCGCCGGCACCGCCGCCAAGGTTCGCCATTGCCAGTCCACTCGACATCGCAATGACGACCAGTATCGCCATCACCACTGCCTTATGACCGAGCAGTTTTCCCGCCCAGCGGTCCATCTTTTTGACTCGTTCGTGTTGTTCGCGCTGCGCCATAGCAAAACCTCCCAACACCATCGTGTCAGGAAAGGAGCTCCGCAACAGCCACGCCCCAAAACCGGTTTTCGAGGTCAAACCAAAAGCTGACCAAAACCTTGCGAAATAATGTCCATTTATTCAGACATACGTCAGCAAATGAACACTTAGCCGCAAAATACCCAGATACCAAAAGACCGACGATACAGGCGCATCGTCGGTCTATACACAAATTTACTCGTGATCTTGGTAAATCTCACGCGGAGCAAGCTCCGAATGTTTGCGTTTTAAGGTCTTAGGGGCCTTATACGTGTTGCTCTCGAAGTCGATGTACTCGGTCTGCTTGAGCAGGCGCTCGATCATCTCCTCATGATCGAACAACTCCCAGGCCTCATGTACGGCATCGAGTTTAGCGTGCGTCTCGGGACGGCGCGGCATAAACAACGTGCAGCAGTCGGGAGCGGCCTCAGTCGAGATATCGAACGTACCGATCTCCTCGGCACGCGCGATGATCTCCTGCTTGTCCGAACCGATGAGAGGACGGAACACGGGAATCTTCACGGCCTCGTTGACGGCCATGATGTTCTCAAGCGTTTGGGAGGCAACCTGCCCAAGCGATTCGCCCGTAACGATGGCCTTGGCGCCCTCGATGTGCGCAATGCGCTCGGCAACCGAATACATAATGCGACGATACATGATCACACGCAGGTTGCTGGGGCAGGTGACCGAAATCTCACGCTGGCAGTCGCCAAACGGAACCACGTACAGACGACCGATCTGGACACCCGGCTCAAGCGCACGGATGATGTCCTGCACCAAATACTCACTCGTATCGGGCGTCTGCGGACGACCGGAGAAATGTACCGGCACGCAAACCGCGCCGCGACGCGCGAGCATCCAGGTCGCCACCGGAGAATCGATACCCGACGACAGCAGCGTCACGACCTTGCCGGCAGAACCCACCGGCAGACCGCCCACGCCGCGCTCGGAGCGCGCATACACGTAGACGCTACCCTGGACCACCAATACGTGCACCATAGCGTCAGGATCGTGCATCTGGACCTTTTTATCAGGAAACGCCTCACACAGCACCTCGCCCACCTGACGATTGATATCGATCGAGGTGAGCTCATAGTCAGTATTGGAGCGCTTGGCGTGCACCTTAAACGAATCGAAGGAACCAAACTCGCGCAGCGCCTTCACGGCGGCGGCGCAGTACTCCTGCGGGTCGCGGTTGGTGTGATACGCCAAAGACACACGAGCAACGCCGGGGACGGTGCGGATGACACGCGCCGCCTCGTCGGCCTGATGCTCGTTAAAGGTCACGAGGATATAACCGGAAATTCGAGACACGGCGTTCACGGAAAAGGCGGCCAAGGCCGCCTTAATGTTATCCATGAGGATATGCTCAAAATGTGCGCGGTTCTTGCCCTTCAGTCCAACCTCGTGATAGTGGACTAGGCAGACGCGAGCCGCCATTTAGGCTTCAGCAACCTTGTGGCCGAGCGCCTTCTCGTAACGGGCCTCGTCGTAAGAGATGTCGCCGTCGACAATCTCGTCCATAGCCATCGAGATGGTATCGGCACCGGAAAGCCCGATGGTGATGTCATCGACATCCTGGACGGCAAGCACGCGGTTGTGCTGGCCACGCAGCATGCTATTGATGTCGCAGGCGCGCTTGGAGGCAAGCGAAGCGAGCAGGAAGCGGTTGTGATCGGTCTTCTCCAGAAGATCGTCAATGCAAGGCTTTACAACGGACACGGACCTCAGATCCTTTCATGCATATCGAGAACGCGAACGAGCTCATCGGTCGCGCGGTCGAGATCGTCATTCACCACGACGTCGTCGTAGCGGTCGGCAAGGGCAAGCTCATCGGCGGCGTTTGCCATACGCAGCTCAATCGTCTCGGGCGTCTCGGTACCGCGACCGACTAGACGCTCGCGGAGCACCTCAAGCGAAGGCGGCTTGATAAAGATCAGCACGGCCTCGGGGAAACGCTCCTTCACCTGCAGGGCGCCCTGGACATCGATCTCCAAAATCAGAGACGAGCCCGAGGCGAGCTTGGATGTGACCTCGCTCACCAACGTGCCGTAGCAGTTACCGTGGACCTCGGCCCACTCAACAAACTCACCGTTTGCCACGCGGCGGTCGAACTCCTCACGCGTCAGAAAAAAGTAGTTGACGCCGTCGACCTCACCTTTGCGTGGTGCTCGCGTGGTAGCCGAAACCGTCAGACCCAGGTTCGAGCGGCGCTCGCGCACACGAGTGACGAGCGTACCCTTGCCTGCGCCTGACGGTCCAGAAATCACAAAGAGCTTGGAATCCTGAGCGCTCACTTATTTGGTCAGCTGCTCGAGGAGCTGCTCGCGCTGACGGACACCGAGGCCCTGGACGCGACGAGTAGCGGAGATACCGAGCTCCTCCATGATCTTGGCGGCCTTGGCCTTGCCATAACCGGGGAGAGACTCGATGAGGGTGGAAACCTTCATGCGGGAAGCGATGGGGTCATCGGAGTTGAGCACGGACTCGAGGGACTTCTCGCCCTTCTTGATCTGCTCGCGAAGCTCAGCGCGGGCGTGACGTGCGGCAGCAGCCTTCTCAAGAGCCTGCTTGCGCTGCTCGTCGGTAAGCTGAGGGAGTGCCATTCGTACCTCCAAATAGTTGGGTTATATCTGATTCAATAATTGGCATTTTAGCACGTAGAACGTACAAAATGCCTAATCGCGGCTCCATAGGTTAGACGATACCCGCAAAAAGTGCAATATACTGCGCCCAAAGTTAAGCCCCTGACCTGCGATTCCACACAAAGGATGGGAAAGTTTACGCAGGCACAGGGGCTATTTTGTGCTAATGAGACCCAAAAGTGGTGACTTAGGGGAATCTTTTACGCGACGTTTTCGACCAGCTCGGCGACGATGGCGTCAAAGGCGGCAACCGGATCGTCGGCACCGGTGATGGGACGGCCCACCACAATGTGGCTTGCGCCACGCTCGATAGCCTGGGAAGGCGTCGCCACGCGGGACTGGTCACCAAGGGCGGCACCCACCGGACGCACACCCGGAGTTACGATCAGGGCATCAGGACCCAGCAGCTCACGCATGTCATGAGCCTCCATCGGTGAGCACACGATGCCATCGATGCCGTTGGCCTGAGCAAGCTTTGCCAAGCGGGCGGCCTCCTCGGCCACGGGCGACTCGACGCCGATCTCGCTCAAGGCATCCTGATTCATGCTCGTGAGCACGGTGATGGCGACGAGCTTGGCGCGGTCCTCACGCGCCTCCTCGGCACCCTCGCGGCAGGCAGCGAGCATAGCACCCGAGCCCAGGCCGTGGACCGAAAGCAGGTCGGCACCGGCAAGCGAGGCCGAGCGGGCAGCGCCGCGCACCTGATGCGGAATATCATGGAACTTAAGGTCGAGGAAGACCTTAAAGCCAAGGTCCTTAAAGGTCTTGACGATCTGGGGACCCTCAGCGTAATAGAGCGTCATGCCGACCTTGAGCCAGGCGGCATGGCCCGAAAGCTCGTGGGCGAGCTCGAGCGCGCGCTCACGGTCGCAGTCGAGGGCGACGATAACACGGTCGCGGGCATCATTCTCTAGCATTCGAAAGCACCCACCAGCTCGTTGATGTCCTTTACGCCCTGGGACTCGGCCCAGGCCTCGAGCTCATGCGCGATCTTAAGCGAAGCACACGGATCGACGAAGTTGGCCATGCCGACCGACACGCAGGTGGCGCCGGCCAGGATAAACTCAGCCGCATCCTCGCCAGTCATGACACCGCCGACACCGTTGATGGGGATATCGACGGCCTGGGCAACCTCCCAGACCATGCGCACGGCGATGTGGTGGCAAAGCGGGCCAGAAAGGCCGCCCTTGGGCTTGGCCACGCGGGACTTGCGGGTATGAACATCGATGGCCATGCCTTGGATGGAGTTAATGACCGAAAGGCCGTCGGCTCCCGCGGCCTCGAGAGCCTTGGCAATCTCGGCGACGTTAACCGGAGCCATCTTGACGAACAGCGGCTTATCGGTCCCCTTACGGCAGGCGGCCATGACGGAAGAGGCGCCCTCGGGCGTAGAGCCCATGGCGGCACCGCCGGTGGCGATGTTGGGGCAGCTCACGTTGATCTCGTAGCCGGCAGCCCAGGGGCATAGCTCGACATACATCTTGAGCGCGCGCACAAACTCATCAACGGAGTGCCCGGCAACCTGGCAAATGACCTGGCAACCGTCCTTGGACAGCTGCTCGAGCCACGGGCCGGACTCACGGGCAAAGGCGGCCACGCCGGGGTTCTGAAGACCCACGGAGTTGATCATACCGCCGGGAATTTCGGCCATGCGGGGCGCGGGATTGCCGGGCCAGGGCTCGGCAGCGCAACCCTTGGTGGTGATGGCGCCCAGCTGGGAAACATCAAAGAAGTTCTGGAACTGCCAACCGTAGCCAAAGGTACCGGCTGCGGTGTTAATGGGGTTCTGCATCTTGACGCCGCCGAAATCGACGGCCATGTTAACGGTACCCACTAGAAGACCACCACCTTGGAAGCATCGAACACGGGGCCGCACATGCAAGCACCCTTCATACCGTCGACCGTCTCGACATTGCAGGTGTTGCAGGCGCCAAAGCCACAGCTCATCATGCGCTCAAGCGACACCTCGCAGTACGCACCGGCCTCGGCGGCAGCGGCGGCGACTTTCTTCATCATGACGGCGGGGCCGCAGCTGGCGACGTAGTCGTAGCCGCCCTCGCCAAGCAGCTCGGCTGCCGGATCGGTGCAAAAACCGTGCGTGCCGAGCGAACCGTCGTCGGTGCACACGTTAACCGTGGCGCCCAGCGCACGGAACTCATCGACACCCACGACTTTGGAAGCGGTGCCAAAGCCCAGGCACACGTCCACATCAACACCCTGCTCGGCAAGCATGCCGGCAAGACACAGCACAGGCGGAACGCCGATGCCACCGGCGACGAGCAGTGCCTTCCTGGTGCCCTCGGGTACCATCCAGCCACGGCCACCGGGGCCCAACAGGTTAGAGGTGGAGCCAGGGCCCATCTGGGACAAACGGCGGGTATCGTCGCCCACGACGGCGTACCACAGCTCGACGGTGCCGGCCTCGGCGTCGGCGCGATAGAAGCTCAGGGGCACGCGAAGCAGCGAGGAGGCATCGCCGGGCACGGCAATGTTCACAAACTGACCGGGCTTGAGCGCACTTGCAAGCTTGGGGGCCGAGATTACGAGCGAGAAGATGCCCTCGGCGATCTCCTTGTTCGAGACGACCTCGAAGTCGTGCATGCGTGCAGTGGAAGGTGTGGGCATAGACGCTCCAATCCCCCATGCGGTTGCATGGTTCAGGCGAACAGAAAGCGCGGCACCGCAAGGGCGCCGCGCACAAAAGCGATAAGGCTATGCTAGCAGATGCAGCCGTCGGCGAGCGTCTGCTTGCCGCCGACAAACACATCGGTGGCACGACCGGTGAGCGTGCGGCCGGCAAAACCGGAATTCTCGGCACGCGACTCGTAGCCGTCCTCGCCGACCGTCCAGGTGGCGGACGCGTCGAACACGGTCAGGTCGGCAACAGAGCCCGCCTTGACCTGAACCTGGTCAAGGCCCAGGATCTCACGAGGCTTGATGGCCATGAGCTCGACCATGCGGCCCATGCTCATCTTGCCCGTGTTGACCAGCTCGGTGAGCACGAGCGACAGCGAGGTCTCGAGGCCGATCATGCCGAAGGGCGCTAGCTCGAACTCGCGCGCCTTCTCCCACGGAGTGTGGGGAGCGTGATCGGTGACGATAGCGTCGACGGTGCCGTCGATGACGCCCTGGCGGATGGCCTCGGCGTCCGCCTCGGTACGCAGCGGCGGGTTGACCTTGAGCGAGGTGTTGTAGGTCTCGTCCAGGTCGTTCTCGGTCAGGAACATGTGATGCGGCGTGGCCTCGCAGGTAACCTGAACGCCAGCGGCCTTGCCGGCACGCACGAGCTCCAGGCCATGGGCGGTGGAGATGTGCTGGATGTGCAGCTTGGCGCCGGTCAGCTTGGCAATCTCGATGTCGCGGGCGATCTGGAGCTCCTCGCCGACAGCCGGCCAGCCCTCGAGAGCCAGACGGGTCGAGACCTTGCCCTCATTGATCTGGCCGTGACCGACCAGGTCCTCGTCCTGGCAGTGGCTCATAAAGACCTTGCCGAACATCTTGCCGTAGTCCATGCAGCGACGGAGCATGCCCGCGCCCTGCACGCCGCGACCGTCGTCGGTGAAGGCGACGGCGCCGTGGGCGACCATATCGCCCATCTCGGACATGGCCTCACCCTTAAGACCGCGGGTCATGGCGCCCGACGGATAGACGCGGCAGTGACCGACCTCGGCAGCACGGGACTTGACAAACTCCACGACGGTGCCGTTATCGGTGACCGGATCGGTGTTGGGCATGGAGCACACGCCGGTAAAGCCGCCCTTGGCAGCTGCGCGGGTGCCGCTCTCGATGTCCTCTTTGACCTCGTAGCCGGGCTCGCGAAGGTGAACGTGCATATCCACCAGGCCGGGTACGAGGTACTTGCCGGAAAGGTCGCGGACCTCGGCTCCCTCGACGGCGAGATTCTCGCCGACCTCGGCGATCTTGTCGCCGTCAATCAGGACGTCAACGACACCGTCAAGCTCGACGGACGGGTCGACGACGTGGGCATTCTTAAGAAGCAAGGCCATTATCGGCACCTCCAAGCAGCAGATACAGGATAGCCATACGCACGCAGATACCGGCGTAGACCTGCTCCAGGATGACGGAGCGTTGCGGGTGGTCGGCCATATAGGAGTCGAACTCGACGCCGCGGTTGATGGGGCCCGGGTGGCAGATGATCGCATCGGGCTTCATGAGCTTCTCGCGGTCCTTGGTCAGGCCGAAGAGCTTGTGGTACTCGCGAATGGTCGGGAACGGGGCACCCTCGAGGCGCTCCTGCTGCACGCGCAGCATGTAGACGACGTCCAGCTCGGGCAGGACGGAATCGAGGTCGCTCGTCACGTGGTCGCAGCCCAGGACCTCGGGCGCCGGCGGCAGCAGCGTGCCGGGGGCGACGGCGTAGGTCTCGCAGCCCATAATCTTAAGGGCGGGGATCAGCGAGCCGCAGACGCGGGAGTGCGCGATATCGCCGACGACGGCGACCTTCAAACCGTGGAAGTCACCCTTGTGCTCCCAGATGGTGTACAGGTCGAGCAGGGCCTGCGTGGGATGGTTGTGCTTGCCGTCGCCGGCGCAGATGACGCTCGCGGGCGAGTTCTGCGTGACGATGTAGGGAGCGCCGGCGTGCTTATCGCGCACGACAATGCAGTCGATCTTATAGGCGTTGAGGGTCTCGACGGTATCGACGAGGCTCTCGCCCTTGACCGTGGAGGTCGAAGAGCCGCCAAAGTTGAGGCTGTCGGCCGAAAGACGCTTCTCGGCAAGCTCGAAGGAGCTACGGGTGCGCGTCGAGGGCTCGTTGAACATGTTGACGATGGTCTTGCCCTTGAGCGTGGGGACCTTCTTGATCGCACGCTCGTTGACCTCGGAGAACGCCTTGGCGGTCTCGAGGATGAGCTTGATGTCCTCTTCGGAGTACTCAGTAATGTCAATCAGGTGCTTATGGTTGAACGCCACGGTACTACTCACCTCCCAGCGGCGCGGAGCCCACGTGGGAACCCGGCGCGACGTCGTTGATCTCGACAGCGGTACGGCCGTCGACTTCCTTCATATATAGGTGCACGTTCTCTTCATGCGACGAGGGAACGTTCTTGCCGACAAAATCCGGCGAGATGGGAAGCTCGCGGTGACCGCGGTCAACGAGAACTGCCAGCTCAATGCGGCTCGGACGGCCCAGGTCCATGACGGCATCCAGAGCGGCGCGAATGGTACGACCCGTATACAGGATGTCGTCCACCAGCACGACGCGCTTGCCGTCGACGCTGAAGGGAATGTTGGTGGCGTGGATCGCGGGAGCGAAATTGGTCGCATAGTCATCGCGGTAGAAGCTGATGTCGAGGCTGCCGAGCGGAACTTCGACGCCCTCGATCTCCTTGATCTCCTCGGCAAGCTTCTTTGCCAGAAGGTCGCCGCGCGTGACGATGCCGACCAGAGCGAGGTCTTCACAGCCCTCGTTGCGCTCGAGAATCTCGTGCGCGATGCGGGTCATCGCTCGATTGACGGCGGTCTCGTCCATGATGACCGCCTTGGGGGAAGTCGAGCCCATCGATCTCCTTCCTCACATGTCTTGACTGCTGACACAGTCAAAAAAATAGATGCCCGACCGCTCAAAGCGGACCAGACACCCACAGGAAGGGCTGCTCTTTGGCAGCAATGTAATTCCATGTGGGCATCTCGTACCCCTTTAATGGTCAAGGGATAGTGTAGCCAACCTCGAGCTTAATTGCGAGCATAAATACAGAGCAATCCGTAAACGGGCGCAGGCGCTCAATAAACCTATATATATTTGTGGGACGAGCTTGAAAACGCACGCACGAGCTGGCATAATCCCCTCTGCTGCACGCAAATCGGATCTACGTCCAGGGCCGTAGCGTGAGCACTATCGCCAAAAGAGGAATATCTCTGTGTAGATTACGCACAGGGAGCTGCTTCTGTGCTATAGTTCAGGCTTGTTTGTTAACGCGACATGTTCGTTTGTCGCCCAAGGAGGGTCAGTTATGTCCAAAGTTTGCGAAGTTTGCGGTAAGCACCCCGTTGCTGGTCGCTCCATCAGCCACTCTCACC
>URQD01000029.1:0-24857 GCA_900549905.1 uncultured Collinsella sp.
GGCTCGATGCCGTGCGCCTGACACTCGCGGAACACGTCCTCGTAGAAGGCCAGGCCGGCCTCGTTGGGCTCGGTCTCGTCACCGTTGGGGAAGATGCGGGTCCACGCCAGGCTCATGCGGAAGGTCTTAAAGCCCATCTCGGCAAAGAGGGCGATGTCCTCCTTGTAATGGTGATAGAAATCGATGCCGGTCTGCGCGGGGTAGTAATAGCCGTCCTCGAAGTCGAGCATCTTGCGCTGGCCGGAGACCACCGCATAGCGCTCGGGGCCGTGCGGCGCCACGTCCACGTTGGCCAGGCCGCGGCCATCCACGTCATAAGCGCCCTCGCACTGGTTGGCAGCCGTCGCGCCGCCCCACAGGAAGTCTTTACGGAAAGCCATACATCGATCCTTTCACACGCTGTTTGTCGTGGTTTCAGTATCCCCGTAAGCAGCGCGCTACTCAACGGCAACGACGCAGGCCGACACTTCTTTTCGCACACGGCGGCCCGGTAGCCGCCCCTGCTTGACACTTTCTGATACCGCCGCCCCAAACCACCACAAAGGGGACAGGCACCTTTGTGGTGGTTGGGGACGGTTTGTCTCGATCTGCAACAGGTAGGCAGCCAAAACCGGGCTTGGTGTTACAGATCGAGATTTTTGGGCAGCCCCCCGCAGTTTGTCTAAATCTGTAACAGGTAGAGACGATTTAGCCCGCTAGATGTTACAAATCGAGACGGAAGATGCTAGTCACAGGCGATGTCGAGGTTCTTGCCGACGAGGCCCACGTAGCCGCCCTCGGCAGCCTTGGGACTATCTGCGTGGCAGAGAACCCACTTGTCGGCCTTCCAGTAGCAGTAGCTGTCACCGGCCGCGAGCATGTCGGCCGCAGCCTCGGGGCGCGGGCCATTGGTGCCCGCCGGCAGCGCCACCATCACCTGGAAGCCGCCGTCGTCGACCATGCAGGGCGTGTAGTGGAGCGTGGTGTTGAAGACTTCGACGACCGTACCCGCCGGCACGCGGAACGCCTTGACGCACGCGGTGTCGAGCTTGCCGTCCTCGATCTCCCAGCGATGCGCCACGAGCAGGATAAAGTCGCGGGCGCCCAGGGTAAACTCGCTGGCGCGGTGATACTCCAGGCAGTTGAGCTGCGTGTTGTGGCCGTTGCACCAGCCGAGCTGGAAGGGGCGGCCGCCAAACATGAGAAAGCCCAGTTTGCCGGCACCCTTGACGCCCTCGAGCTCCGACGCGCTTGCCACGTACTTGCTGCCCTCGGGGATGGGCGTGGCAGAGAGCGCCTCGAGCACGGGCGACGTGAGCTCGGACGGAACGTTATCCCAAACGTTGCCATAGGATTTGAACTCGGGATCGTTGACAGAGTAGATATGCATGTTCACTCCTGTTCGTTTATGTGACAGTACGAACATTCTAGAACAATCTCGTTCTGTTTTGAGTGCTCGATATGAAAAAGCGCCCCCACAAGAGTGGGAGCGCTTCTGGCGCAAACGCTATTCCTGCCAGCATCCTTATGCCTGCTGATAGTGCAGGTGCTTCTCGTCGATATTGGCCAGGTCGCGGTCGAGATAACGGCGCGCGAGCCAGTTTGCCATGGGGAGGTTCTGGTCCAGATAGTTACCGCACTCCTCGGGAGCGGCGCCGGGGATATCGCCCTCAAAACCAGCAACAAACTCGAACAGCTCGCGCACGAGCGGCAAGATCTCCTCGCTCGTCAGCTCACCAAAGACAACCAGGTAAAAGCCCGTGCGGCAGCCCATGGGGCCAAAGTAGACAATGCGGCTCGACCACTCGGCATGATTGCGGAGGAACGTGGCACCCAGATGCTCGATGGTGTGGCACTCCGCCGTGTTCATAACTGGCTCCTTGTTGGGCGTGGTCAGGCGCAGGTCAAAGGTGGTGACGGCGGCGCCGGTCGCCGGATCGCGGTCGATGCGGCTCACATACACGCCGGGCTCGAGCAGCAGATGGTCAACGGAAAAACTCGCGATGCGCTCCATGGCAGATCCTCTCGGTAGTCAATTTGGGACGGGGCTCTTTTAGCTGGTTCGAATGATCGCACCAATCATACCAGTCAAAAAAGCCCCGTCCCAAATGAGCTGCCCGGGACGGGGATCAATGAGTTTTTAATCCCCGTCTCAGAATAATCATGCTAGGCGGTGTACGCGATTGTAGATTTCACGGCATGGCGCCAGCCGGCGATCTTTTTGGCGCGCTCGTCGGCGGACATGGTGGACTCCACGATGCCGCGGGCGCCGTAGACGTCGACGACGTCGCGCGTGTACATGCCCAGCGCAATGCCGCAGGCCCAGGCCGCGCCCAGACCGCTCATCTCGTCGTTGCTCGCGATGCGAATGGGCGAGCCAACCAAGTCGCTCTCAAACTGCATCAGGTACGCGTCGCGCGTGGGACCGCCGTCAACACGAAGCTCGGCCAACGCCGCGCCCGAATCCTCGACCATCGCATCAATCACGTCGAAGATCTGATAGGCGATCGACTCGTCAGCGGCCTTTACGAACTCCGCACGGCCCGTGGTGCGCGTCATGCCAAAGATGCAGCCCTCGGCATCGCTCGCCCAGTGCGGCGCGCCCAGGCCAGTGAACGCCGGCACAAAGTAGACACGGCTTGCCGGATTGGCGGCGTAGCACAGGTCGGTGACTTCCTCGGGGTTATTGATGAGCTCAAGATCGTCGCGCAGCCACGTCTTGACGGCGCCGGCGTAGCTCACGTTGCCCTCGAGAACATACTCGGTCACACCGTCCATACGCCATGCGAGCGAGCTCGAAAGCCCATGCGAGCTGGCGACGAACTCGTCGCCGACGTTCATCATGACCGAGCTTCCGGTGCCATAGGTCGCCTTGGCCATGCCGCGGCTATGGCAGCCCTGGGCAAACAAGGCGGCATGGCTGTCGCCGAGCACGCCGTGAATGGGCACGGGCGCCGGCAAAAAGCCGCCCAGGTCCGTTGTACCGAACAGGCCATCGGAATCGGTCACCTGCGGCAGACACGCCGGATTGACACCAAAGGCCTCGCACACCGGCTCGCTCCAGCAGCCACGGCGCAGGTCAAAAAGCTGCGTGCGGCTGGCATTGGACCAGTCGCAGCGGAACTCCGCGCCGCCCGTGAGCGTCCAGACCACCCAGGCATCGATGGTGCCCAGGCACAGCTCGCCCGCCGCCGCGGCCTCGGCAGCCGCGGGAACGTTCGCGAGGATCCAGGCCATCTTGCCCGCCGGATAGTAGGGCGAGAGCACCAGACCCGTCGTGTCACGCACCAGCTCGGCCACGCCTTCGCGCGCAGCAAGCTCGTCGCACAGCTCGCGGGCGCGGGCGCACTGCCACACCACGGCATCGCACAGCGGCTCGCCCGTCCTGCGGCTCCAGGCAACGGTAGTCTCGCGCTGGTTGGAGATGCCGATGCCGGCGACGTCGGCCGGATCGACCCCGGTCTCCTCCACCACGGCGCGCGCCACGGCCAGCACGTTGGCGGCGATCTCGGCTGGATCATGGCTCACCCAGCCGGCCTCGTTGACAATCTGGCGATGCGAGCGGTCGGCGCGATGGATCAGATGGCCGCCCTCGTCAACCAGCAGCGCCTTAGTACCCTGTGTGGACTGATCGATTCCGATGATGTATTTGCTCATGTACTCTCCTGTCTCCCCCGTCGATTCAAAACTAAAACCCGACGGACAAGGAGCGAGTGGCCGACCGGCTCATGAGAGCGCAGCCGGCCTGCTCAAAATTCAACCTAAAAGGATTGGTGCAAACCTGTCCCCGATGCACCAATTACTCTGCGGGAAGGAACTCGACGACCGTCTTGGCGATTCCCTCGCCCGTCAGGCCGTAGTGCGCAAAGACCTCGGGGCTCGTACCGGTGATGACCGGCGCATCGGGCAGGCTCAGGCACTTGACCGGACGCGGGCAGTGCTCACCTACGACCTGCGCGACCATGGAACCCAGGCCACCGAAGGGACTGTGCTCCTCGACGGTCACGACGGCGCGCGTGGCACCGGCGGCCTCGATCACGGCCTCGGCGTCGAGCGGCTTGACGCAGTACATATCGAGCACCGTTGCCGAGATGCCCTGCTCGGCCAGCAGATCGGCGGCGTCCACGGCGTGGCGGACCATCTCACCGGTAGCGACGATCGTCACATCGGTGCCGCGGCGCACCCAGGTGGCGCGATCCATCTGGAACGGGCACTCGTCCTCGGTGTACACGTCCTCCACCGGGTTGCGGCCCACGCGGATGTAGGCCGGCTTGTTGTCGGCGACCAGGGCACGCACGAGCTCGGCGGTCTGGAAGCGATCGCTCGGCAGATACACGCGCATGTTGGGAATCGCGCTCATGGCGGCGATATCCTGCGCGGAGTGATGGCTCATGCCTAAGGCGCCGTAGGACACGCCGCCCGAGATGCCGATGAGCTTGACGTTGGTGTTGGAGTACGAAACGTCGACCTTGCACTGCTCATACGAGCGCGTGGTCACAAAGGACGCCGGCGAGGCGGCCCAGGCCTTCTTGCCGCACGAGGCCATGCCGGCGGCGATGCTCACCAGGTCCTGCTCGGCAATGCCGACCTCAACGGACTGCTGGGGATACTGGTCAAAGAACGGCGTGAGCGATGCAGAGCCGCGGGAGTCGGAGCACAGGACGACGATGTCTTTATCGGTTGCGGCGGCCTCGAGCAGCGTGTCGCAGATAGCCTTGCGGTTGGCGATCTTGTTAGCCATTGATGGCCTCCTTATGGGCAGCGAAATCGGCGATGATCTGGGCATATTCCTCATCGTTGGGCAGGTGATGATGCCAGGCGGCCTTGTCCTCCATAACCGGCGAGCCGTAGCCCTTCACTGTGTTGAGGATGATGACCGTGGGCTTACCCTTGGTCTCGGCGGCCAGCGTCAGCGCGGCATCGATGGCCTGGACGTCGTTGCCCGGAATGGACAGCACGTTCCAACCGAAGGCGGCCCAGCGCTCCTCCTGCGAATCCTGCTTCATGACGTCCTCGGTGCTGCCGCTGATCTGCAGGCGGTTGCGGTCCACGAGCGCGCACAGGTTATCGAGCTGGTAATTGCCGCCGCTCATGGCGCCCTCCCAGACCGAGCCCTCGGCAAGCTCGCCGTCGCCCATGATGGTGTAGACGCGGTAGCCGCGGCCATCCATCTTGCCGGCAAGTGCCATGCCCACAGCCACGGGCAGACCGTGACCCAACGAGCCCGAGTTCATCTCGATGCCCTTGAGCTTGTTGTTGGGGTGGCCGATGTAGGGGCTGCCGAACTTGGAGAAGCGGGCCTTGACGTCATCAAGGTCAAGATAGCCCTCGTGGCAGAGCACCGCGTAGTAGGCCTCCATGGCGTGGCCCTTGGAGAGCACGAAGCGATCGCGGTTGGGATTGTCGACGGTCTCGGGCGAAATGTTGAGGTGGTTGGCGTAGAGGGTCATCAGCGCATCGATGACCGACATGTCGCCGCCGATGTGCCCGCCGGCGCCAGCCATGATGATATCGACGCAATCGCGTCGAAGGTCCCAACGCAGGGACTCAAGCTCTTCGATAGTTGCCATTTCTACTCTCCTCGCAGGTAAGCTTTGACGTCTTCTTCGATGGGGTCGTACAGGTCGGGGACAATGCCGATGTACTTGCACGCCTCGTAGAGCACCGGCACCACGTTGGCGTGAATGGCGACGCAGTGGTGGATGTAGGGACCCTCGACGATCTTGGCCTCGAGGCGCTTGAGGTTGTCGACCTCGACCCACAGGTAGGTGCCCATGCCGGCCGGGCCGTCGATGCCGCGGGCGTTGCCCAGCAGCAGCGAGTACTCGCCGTTGTCGCCGTCAAAGCGGGCAAGGGTGAGGTCGCCGTGCTTGGCCTCGGCCGTCAGCGCGCCGGGGTGATCGAAGGCCAGCGGATAGGTGAGCTTGGGCTTGACGGCCGCGCAGCTGCAGGGCCAGGGGCCGCAGTGCTGCAGCAGCTCGCCGTTCTCGTTATCGGGATGACGCACGGTCCAGTCGGCGAACATGCCGCGGTGACGGCCCAGGTCGGCGGCCTCGACCATCAGCGCGGTGATAGCGCCATGGATGTCGGTCTCGCAGACGATGGGGATGCCCATCTGGTTGAGGATTGCGTTGGCGGCGCAGGGCATAATGCCCAACTCGTCCTGCAGGGCGTTCCAGCACTGGATGGCGCCGGCGTTGCAGCCGTACTTCTCGACCAGGCGCTTCATGGCAATGGCGAGTCCTGCGACCGCAGGAACCTTGTCCTCGGGGATGCAGATCTCAAAGCTGTCACCAATGTGGGCGAGCATGGCTGCCATGGCCTGCTCGTCAGCCTGGGCGTCGCGCACGGCCTGGACAAGCTCGGTCATGGGGATGGGCGAAAGCTGGATGTTGAACTTCTCAAGCAGCTCGCCCTCGTTGCACATGGTCGACCAGAAATCGAACGGACGGGTGGCCATCTGCAGGATGCGGGTGTGCTCGAAGGTCTTGACCACGTTGCACACGGCCAAAAAGTCCCAGACGCCGCGCTCGAACTCGGGATCGGTCAGACGGCAGTTGGTCATGTAGGTGAAGGGAACCTGGAAGCGGCGCAGGACCTTGCCGGTGGCGAACAGGCCGCACTGGCTATCGCGCAGACGGGTGCCGTCGGGCTCGGGGCGCTCGTCGCGCGGGCCCCACAGCAGCACGGGCAAGCCGAGCTCGCGGGCAAGGCGGGCGCAGACATACTCGGTACCAAAGTTGGCGTGGCACAGCATGATGCCGTCGACGCCCTCGGCGCGGAACTTTTTGACGATAGGCTCGATATGGCTGTCGTCGAACAGCAGGCCCTCGTCGTTGATGTCGTCGATATCCACAATCTCGACGCCGATCTCGCGCAGGCGATCAGCCGTCAGACCGCGATACTTGATCGCGTCCGGCGCGCTAAAGATACTGCGGCGCGTGGGCACAAAGCCGAGCTTGATCTTGTCCATGTACGTCCTCCCCTAGTCACATGCTCAGTAAACAGACGCATGTTTCGTTTTGTTCTGTTTACTAAATGTTTTACTCTTTTGTTTAAAAGTTTAGCGCGAAAGTCTCGTAAACGGTAGAGAAATCAGCCTAAACGGTATGTAAACAAACTGAACATACAAGGGAAACAAAAAGAGGACCCCGTAGGATCCTCTTCTGAATGGCACTATGTTAACTGCCCTAGCGAGCTTTGGCACGCTGCAGGCAATGCCGTCTCCGCCTAGATTTCGCGCACGCTCTGGCGCTCGACAAAATAGGTCGACACGGCCGTTTTGCAGGTATAGCTCTTGGGATTGCGGATGTTACCCACCAGACGGCGCACCGCGATCTCGCCCACCTCGTGTTTGGGAACATGCACCGTGGTGAGTGGCGGGTTGGAGAAGGCGCCCAGAGATAGGTCGTCAAAGCCGATGATCGAGACATCCTCGGGCACGCGAATGCCGTGCTCGTTGAACGCGCGCATGGCACCCACGGCGAGCACGTCGTTCTCGGCAAAGAAAGCCGTCGGCAGGTCGTCGCGTGAGACGCTGTCGAGCCATGCACCCATATCGCGATAGGCACCTTCGAGCGTGGTGCCCAGCGTGACGTGCCATGCCGGATTGGCCTCGAGGTCCGCATCCTCAAGCGCTTGGCGATAGCCGCGCTCGCGATCCTTAAAGTTGCGGATACGAAGATCGCCTGCCAGATAGCCGATTTGCCTGTGACCCTTCTCGATAAGGTAGTCCACGGCGCGCAGCACCGAATCGGTATTGGCAATGACTACGGCATCAAAGTACTGGCGGTCGCTCCAGCCGTCGAGCACGATCAGGTGGGCGGCAGCGTTGGCGAACAGGGCGTAATCTTCCTCACCCAGCTCGGTACCCATCAGCACGATGGCGGCAGACGGGTCGGCGATCAGGCCCTCGACCTGCGGACGCACGGCGTCCAGGTCGCTAAAGTCGAGCGAGACAAAGCTCGTGCTCATGCCGTGGCGACGCGCCTGGCGCTCCACGCCCTCAATAACCGCGGGATGGAAGGTGCTCTCGTCCAGGATGGCGCCCGTCTTGCGCGCGAGCACAAACTGGATGCTCTCGAGCTGCGTCGACTGCTGATAGCCGAGCGACTGCGCGCACTCCAGGATGACTTTGGCGGTCTCCTCGCTCACGCTGCGCTTGCGGTTGAGCGCGTTGGACACGGTCGCAGGCGAAAAACCGGTGATGCGGCTGATTTCGCGAACACTTGCTTTGGCCATTGTTCCCCCTAGCAACGGTCGTGGCGGAGCATCGTGGCCTGACCGCCCCGTGACTCGACAACTAAACGACCGCAAATTCAATCTAAACAGAATAGTAAATGTTTAATAGCTAGTTTAGCCTGTTGTCAAGCGAAGCGACGCGACTATTCCCCCAACGGGCGTATTTACTCGGTAGCTAATCTGGATCGGGGCACAGAAACCGTTTAGCCAAGGATGCGAGCCATGCGTGCCTTAAACTCCGCGAGGAAACGTGGGGCGTCCACGGTGAGCGCCACGAGCGCGCTCTTATCCGGATCGGACAGACGGTGCTCATCACAGATAGTGCGGCCGCGGTACTCGCCCAGCAGGTCGACACGAAGATTGCAGCCGAGCGCACCCACGAGCGTGGGATCAATCGCCACGGCAACCGCCAGCGGATCGTGCAGCGCGCAGCCGCCCAGGTAGGGCGCGTTCATTTCGTACGAACCGATATAGTGCTCGACCATGCTCGCAAACGCGCAGCCAGCCATAGTGCCCGAGCCCGTCCAGCCGGCAACGTCGCGACGTGTGAGCACCACGCGGTGCGTCACATCCAAGCCCACCATGGTGAGCTTGCGGCCCGAGCGCAACACGGCGTCGGCAGCCTCGGGGTCGCCCGCCATGTTGGCCTCGGCGCCCGCGCTCACGTTGCCGGGCACGGTAAGCGCACCGCCCATCACGACCACGCGACCGATAGACATCATCGCCGCCGCATCACGCTCCAGGGCGAGCGACAGATTGGAGAGCGGGCCGGTCGCCACGTAGATCAAATCGGGGCCATAGGTACGCGCGGCATCAATCAGGTAATCGACCGCCGCATTGCCATCGGCCGACGTCGCGCCCACCGGCTCGTACGGCGAAGCGGGCACGCTTGCGCCGCCAATACCGTTCTTGCCGTGGATAAGCGTGGTGGACGCCGGCGGCGTGTAGGGTTCGGTCGCCTTCATGGGACGATCGGCGCCCAGGTACACCGGCACCTCGGGACGACCCAACAGGTCGAGCACCGCCAAGCAGTTGTGCGCCGACTGCTCGACGCGCACGTTGCCAAAGCACGTGGTGATGCCGACGAGCTCCACCTCGGGGCTTGCGATGGCATAGGCGAGCGCCATCGCATCGTCCACACCCATATCCAGATCAAGGATCAGCTTCTTGGTTGCCATTGTTCTACTCCGCTTCTCCGCCTTGTACTAAATCGTCCGACCCAAACTTGTGCTCGACTTCCGTACGCGTGGGAATTGATTGCTGAGCGCCCAGGCGCGACACCGTCACCGCCGAGGCGCGAGCACCCGCCGCCATGCACTCAAAGAGCGGCAGGCCCTCCAGACGAGCCGCCGCCAACGCGCCGATAAACGTATCGCCCGCGGCCGTCGTATCGACCACCGCGCTCGAAAGCGCCGGCATGCGCAGCGGCTCACCGCCATCGCCGAGCGTAACCGAGCCGGCGCCGCCCAACGTGATGACCGCAGCCCCGGCGCCCTTGTCGAGCAGCGCATTGAGCGCGGCGACGCAACTCGCATCATCCGTGGGCAGAATGCCCGTCAGCACCTGGCACTCGGTCTCGTTGGGGCAGACCAGGTCGACCGCTGGCCACGCTCCTGCCGGCAGGTCGCAGGCGGGCGCCGGATTAAAGATCGTATAGAACCCCAGCTCGTGAGCGCAAGCAAGCGCCCCGGCCGTCGCCACAAGGTCACATTCGCCCTGGGCGATAAAGACGCCGCCAGCAGCCGGGGCAATCTCGCTGGCATCGCCGTCGAGCTCGTCGGCCACCAAGCGCCTCAGTGCGCGGGCAACGTCCTCGCCCGCAAGCGCATGGTTGGCGCCCGGCGACAGCACGATGCGGTTGTCGCTCTCACAGCGAATGATAGTCGCGGTACCGGTCTCCACGTCATCGCGACGCGCCACAAACTCAACGCCCACGCCGGCATCCTGGAGCCCTGCCACAAGCGCATCGCCAAAGGTATCGCGCCCAACAGCGCCAATCATGCACGTGCGCGCACCCATGCGCGCAGCGGCAACGGCCTGATTGGCTCCCTTACCGCCGGCGTTGGTGATAAAGCCGCTGCCACCGACGGTCTCGCCCGCGCGCGGCATGCGCTCGCACGCCACCGAAAGGTCCATGTTCATGCTGCCGAACACCGCAACGATGCTGTGATCCGCCATGGAAACCTCCTCGTCTTCAGGCTTTGCGCCCACCGTCGACCAACGATTGTGCACTCTCGCACCCCCTATAACTTTAGTCCACTTTGATGTGGACGCGCGCTTGAGCTTGCGCCAGCAGCAAGCATTCACAGGGGTAGGCAGCTACAATGAATACGTGCTGATTATTCTCGTCATTGGATGATGTATTATGGAACAATTCTCGCAATCGGGCTCGCGCGGTCGACGCCGCACGGGCAACGAGCCGGCGCCGCACGAACGCATGAAGGGCGAGCGCCGTGCCAACGAGCCGCGACGCACCGCGAGCCCCCATCGCGCTTCTGCCAACAACGCGGGCCGCGCCAACACTCCCGCCGCGGAGCAGACGCCTGCTCGCCCCAAGTCCCGCTACATCCCTGCGCTCGACGGCCTGCGCACGCTTGCCGTCGTCGCGGTGGTGCTCTATCACCTCAACCTCACGTGGGCGCAGGGCGGTCTGCTCGGCGTCACGATCTTTTTTGTGCTTTCAGGCTATCTGATCACACGCCTGCTACTCAACGAAGTCGCTAAGACCGGCCGCATCGACCTCAAGAGCTTCTGGATTCGCCGCATCCGTCGCCTGGTCCCCGCCGTGGTAACGGTAGTGTTCGTGACCTGCGCGCTGTGCACCATCTTTAACCACGTGATGCTTACCAAGATGCGCCCCGACATTCTGCCGTCGCTGCTGTTCTTCAACAACTGGTGGCAGATTGCCCAAAACGTCTCGTACTTCAATGCTCTGGGCGATCCCTCGCCGCTTACGCACTTTTGGTCGCTCGCCATCGAGGAACAGTTCTACCTGGTTTGGCCCCCGCTGCTGCTCGCTATGGTATCCATGCACATGAGCAAGCCCAACACGCGCCGCATGGTTCTGGGCCTGGCTGCTGTCTCCGCCATCGCCATGATGGTGCTCTATAACCCCGCCGCCGATCCCAGCCGCGTGTACTACGGCACCGACACCCGCGTGTTCTCGCTGCTGCTGGGTGCCTGGATGGCCTTTATCCCCGATCGCGACCTGGCGCCGGTGCGTCTCGTTCATCGTTTGGGGCTCAATCGCCTGGCTGGCGCCGCCAAGCACGGCAAGAACGCCGAGGGCAAGCCTGGTGAGAAGGCCGACGAATCAGCCGAGACCGCCCCGGCACAGCCGAGCGCCCTCGTGCGCTTTTGGTCCTCGCCCGCATCCATCGATGTATTGGGCGTCGTGGGTCTGGTTGGCCTTGCCGCCATGGTCGCGCTCACCAACGGCTACACCGCGTTCCAGTATCGCGGCGGCACGCTGTTATGCTCCATCCTCACGCTCATGGTCATCGCGGCCTGCGTGCAGCCCCAGGGAATGGTTGCCCGCGCGCTGTCCGCCGAGCCGCTCGTGTGGGTTGGCAAGCGCTCATACAGCATCTACCTGTGGCACTATCCGCTGCTGTTGCTTATGAACCCGGTCGCCAACATCAACGATACACCGTGGTGGCAGTACATTTTGCAGGTGCTGTTGGTGGTCACCGTGGCCGAATGCTCATATCGCTTTATCGAGACGCCGTTTAGAAAGGGCGCCTTTGGGCGCACCGTATCCGAGTTCCGCGACGGCACCACCACGCCCGCCAACTGGGTACGCGCGCACGTCCCTGCCTGCGCAGCCTGCGCTGTCGTGTTGGTCGTTGCACTGGGCGGCCTGATCTTTGTGCCCGAGACGTCTGCGCTGAGCGGCGAGGGCGCCGAAGTTCTGAACAAGGAAGCCAAGAACACCGCGCCCACCGACCAGCAGGCGGCCGACGACACCGACAAGGACAACGACGGCTTCCCCGATGGCTCCTACGACCTGCTGATGATCGGCGACTCCGTGTCGCTGCGTGCCGTGGACACCTTTGACGGCGTGTTCCCGCACAGCCATATCGATGCCGAAAAGGGCCGCCAGTTTGATGCGGGCCGCGCGACATTTGAGGGCTATATCCAGCAGAACCTTGCCGGCAAGATCGTGGTCTTTGCCCTGGGCACCAACGGCTTGGTAACCGACGACCAGATCGACGCCATCATGGCCGATGCAGGAGATAAGCGTATTGTGGTGTTTGTGAACACGCGCAGCCCGCAGCCGTGGGTTGGCTCTACCAACCAGGCCATCGCCAACGCCGCTACGCGCTACAAGAACGTGCGCGTTATCGACTGGTACGGATACAGTGCCAATCGCAACGACCTGTTCGATGGCGATGGCACGCACCTGTCGACCACTGGCGTGACTGAGTACCTCAACTTGATCCACGATGCAGTCAAGAAGGACCTGCCCGTACACCCCGAGGATCACGTCAACGATCCGCAGCCGGCAGCCGTCAAATCTGCCACCGACGCACTCGTCAATGCGCTCGCTCTCAAGCCGCACAAGCTGGGCACCGACAAGTAACCCGCAGCAAACAACCCAAAATCACTCTTTTAGAGTCGGCCCCAAGAGGTCGCGGGCAAAAAACAGGCCGCAGTCCATCGCTGCGGCCTGTTTGGAGTCCAAAAGAGGCGCTAAGCGCTGTAACCCATCGCCTGCAGAACAAACATGACGACCGTCAGCACCGTAATCACACCGATAGTCGCCCAAGTGAGCACATTCCACACGCGGCCATTGCGGTTGGCGCCCATAATGTGACGGTCGGCAGCGATAACCACCTGGAACACCAGAACCACGGGCAGTAGCACGCCATTGATGACCTGCGAGGTCATCATGATCTGGAACAGATCGACGCCGGGCATGAGCACCAGCACGGCAGAGATGCCAATGATGGCAGTAATGATGCCGCGATAGACCGGGGCCTCGTCCCAGCTGCGGTCGGCACCGCGCTCCCAGCCAAATGCCTCGCAGATAGCGCTCGACGTAACGCCCGGCAGCACGCAGGCAGCCAAGAAGCTCGCCGCGACCAGGCCCGAGGCAAACAGTACCGTAGACCACTGACCCGCAATAGGCTCCAGCGCGCGGGCAGCATCGGCGGCATCGCTAATCTGAATACCCGCCGGGAACAACACCGTACCGGTCGTGATGATAATAAAGCCGGCAATAACATCGGCGGCAAGCGAGCCGCTCACGGTATCAATACGCTGCAGCACGATGTCGTCCTCGCCCGCGTTCTTATCGACCACGTTGTTCTGCGCCAAGAAAATCATCCACGGCGCGATGGTGGTACCGATCGTTGCGACCACGAGCGACACGTAGCTGGGGTCATTTTGAATGTTAGGCACGACCAGGTCGACCGCGACCTCACCCCAGTTGGGGCCAGCCATAAACGCGGCGACGATGTAGGTCACGAACACGCAGCTCACCAGCAGCAGAATCTTCTCGATGCGCTGGAAACTCCCCGACATGGTAAGCATCCACACCAGCAGCGCCACCAACGGCACCGAGATGCTCGCCGGCACGCCAAAGAGGGCAAGGCCGCTCGCAATACCCGCAAACTCCGAAATGGTCACAGCCGTGTTGGCGATCAACAGCGCCGCCATAGCAAGTACACTCTTGCGCACGCCAAAGCGCTCGCGAATGAGCGATGCCAGGCCCTTGCCCGTGACGCAGCCGCAGCGCGCCGCGGTCTCCTGCGTCACGATGAGCAGTACAGTCATGACAGGAAGCATCCACAGCATCTTGTAGCCATAGCTGGCGCCCGCGCTGGAATACGTTGCAATGCCGCCGGCGTCATTGCCCGAAAGCGCCGCCAGCAGACCGGGACCCATAGCGCCAAAGATGGCCGCGATGGTCAACTTTTGCTTGGTGCCCGACTTTTGCTTGGTATTTTGCACGCGACCACCTAACCCATGACTGATATGGCGAGCAGCACCGCGGCGATGCAATACGCCACACACGAAATCATGACGGCAATGACGTTCATGGCGGTGCCCGACGTGTTGAGGTCATGCTCGTCACGCCAGAACAGCACCATCAGGTAAATCACGGCGCTCATGTTGCCAACCAGGCAAATAATGGCAGCGATATTAAAGCACCCGGTAAAGAGCTGCTCCTCAAACATGGGCGCATCGAGGAACGCAGCGGTGCGCACCAGCTGGGCGCACAGGTAGGTCACGAGCGACAGAATCAGGCCCATGCCCGTGCTCTGGAAGAAGAACCCCAGATACGGCTTGGGCTCGTCGTCGTGACCGTCATACTCCAGGAAGTAGTTCTTGACGAACGACACCATGCGCGAGGCCGCCAGCAGCACGAGCGGCATGGCGCACATGGGGAACACCACCAGATGCGCGGAGCCGAGCGCCGTTCCCAGCACGGTCGCCATGATGCACGACGCGATGCCCCATACAACAACCCAGTACTGGCGATGCACGAACCAGCTGAGCACGTTCGTCGAGTCGTCCGACGCGCTGTCGCCCGAGCCGACACCGGCGATCTGCAGGTCCTCCTGATGCTCCTCGGCGATAACGTCCATGGCGTCGTCGAAGGTTACGATACCCAGGATATGACGGTTCTCGTCGCAGACGGGGATAGCGACCAGGTCGTACTTGGTCATCTCGTCCGTCACGTCTTCCTGGTCCTCGTCGGGCGACACGTAGACCAGGTCGCGATAGGCCAGCTGACCCAGCGTGGCGTCGCGGTCGGCTACGATCAGCGTGCGCAGCGAAAGCACACCGGTCAGCATGCCGCTCGGATCCTCGGTATAGACGTAGTAGACGCTCTCGAAGTCCTCGTCGAGCTCGCGAATCGCCTCGATGGCGTCACCGACCGTTGCCGTGGCGGGCAGGGAGACAAACTCCGAGGTCATGATGCGGCCGGCGGTGTTGTCCTCATACCCCAGCAGGTTACGAATCGCCTTCTCCTCCTTGACGCCCATCAGGCGCAGGAGCTTCTCGGCCTTCTCGTAATCGAGCTCGTCGATCAGGTCGGCTGCATCGTCCGGGTCCATCATGGCCAGCATCGACGATGCGTCCGTATCGGACAGGCCCTCGAGCATCTCGGTCATAAGCTCGTCGTCATCGAACTCCGAGATGGCCTCGGCGGCCTGGGCAGTATCGAGCTGCGCAAACACCTGCGCACGCAGGCGCGGGTCGAGCTGCTCGATAATGTCGGCGATGTCGGCAGGGTGCAGCTCGCCGAGCGTCTTGTGCGACACCGAGAGTTGAATGTTCTTGGTCGAGCGGTCGAGCAGGTCCATGTAGGACCAAGCGATGATGTCCTCACTGAGCGGCTTGCCCAGGTGCTTCATAAAGCCTTCGACGATATGCTCGAGCGCGGGGCTGATGGCGCGTAGCAGACCGCGGGCACCGACCTCGGCGCCCAGCAGGCGCAGCTGGTTTTCGCCCGACATGGAAAACTTGATGTCGTTGACGCGCACGACCTTCATGCCCTGCGTGTCGACAATCTGCTTGTTAAGCACGTCGCGGGCGAGCAAGAGTTCGGTCGGCTGCAGGTACGAAAAACGGATTTCGGTGGCCGACGTCTTAAGGTGTACACCCGTCTCGTCGATACGGTCGACCCATTTGCGCCAGCTGATCATGAACGGCGTCTTGCCGGGACCGCGGAACGCAAGCGACGTCACGTGCGGAAAAACTTCGCCGGTAGCAATGCCAAAATCGTTCACCACGCCGAGCTTTTCGCCGTCGACATCCAAGACCGGCAATTTGAGCATCTCACTCAGATAATTCAATGGTGCTCCCCATCATTATTCCTCCGAACGCGGCCGCGCGTGCGGCGTCCGGGGGCTTCTGGATATGTATACGCATGCGCGGGCGGCACGCCGCTCGACGCTTACACCCCGTGCATGCGCAAAAAGCACCTGCATGGGGTCATCGACTGTATGGTCGAGGTTTGGATTTCACCTGTAACCTTTCTCTTGACCCTCATTAACCGCAGTAACTATAGCATCAGCATCGCCCTGCGGCATCGAATTTATGCGCTGCACATTGCAGGCATACCAAACGCTGACGCATCCGTGACATAGTCATTGGGGACGTTCTTAAATGACTACCCAATAACTACTCTGCGGTGTCGTTGTCCTCGGCAAGTTGGGGGAACACGGCATCCTTGGGCATGGTGACCTTCGTCAGCGAGGTGAGCTTTTTGCTCAGCGACGTGTCCGTCTTGACCAGGTCGCTAAGCGTCACGATCTTGTAACCGTCGGCGACAAGGCCGTCGATAATCTGCGGCAGCGCCTCGAGCGTCTGCTCGGCGCATTCGTCTCTATCGGTGAGCAGCACGATATTGCCCGGCGTCACCGAATCGAGCACCGTTGAGACCTGCTCGTCGGCACCGTTGAGCAGCCAGTCGCCCGAGTCAATATTCCACGAGACCACGGCGGAGACCAGGTCCATCGCATCAATCCAGTTTTGCTCGTCAAAGGCAGCGTAGGGAGCACGCAGCAGCATCGTCTTCACGCCGGTCGCCGACTTAATCGCATCGGTGCCTTTCATGATCTGTTCGTGTACCGCCTCACGGTCCTGACCCTTGAGCGAATCGTCGCTGTAGCTGTTGGATCCGATCTCGCACCCGGCATCGACAATCGCCTTGGCCGTGGCAGGCGAGGCCTCGGCCGCATCGCCCGACAGGAAGAACGTCGCGGTGACGCCCTTTTCCTTGAGTACCTGCAAAATCTGCTTGGTCGCACCGCTCGGGCCCTCGTCAAACGTCAGCGCCACGTACTTTTCGTTGCCCTTGGGCGCCACGCTGGCGCACGCAACGACGCAATCGGTGGCGGGCACAACCTCGCCGCGGTCCTGCGTCTTGCCCGACTGCTCACCGACCCACACCTCGGAGCGGCCCTGAACGCCCCACGTCTGCACATACTCGATAGCGCCCGTGCCCTCGACCTTGAGCTTGGGCTCGATAACCGTAGCCTGAATCTCGTGCTTCTCGTAGGTGTTACGGCCATCCTTGACCGTCACCTTCTCGCCGCCCTCAAGTTCGCGGCTATCCCATTTGCCCTGCTTCACGCGCTTGCCGTCGACCTTCACCGACAGCTTTTCGCCCCCATGGCGCTTGAGCACGCTGTCATCGACGGCCAGTAGGTCGCCTGCGTCGTAGGTGTCAGTCAACTCCTGGTCGTCTATGAGATTCTGCAGCGTAGAGCCCACGCGCACCGCGGTCTTCTGGCCGTTGAGTTCCACGTCCACGCTGCGGTTGACGTAGCCCACGACGGCAGCGATAAACAACACGAGTGCGCAACCCACGGCGATGAGCGCATAGGGCAGGCGAGACGAACGACGGGGCGTACGGCTGTTGCCGATGCGCGCGCTGCGATCGCTAAAGCCGCGGCTATGGTTGAGGTACATCGCGCCGGGCTTACGGTGACGCTTGCGCTGACCGCTGGGCAGCTGCCCCAGATCGCGGCGCGCCGTCGGACGCGTACCCGAACGCCCGTTTAAGTTGGATCCGTTTTGGCGCATATGCCCTCCCCCATAAACACAGCAAGCCGGAGCAACAGGTCTCCGGCTTGCCTCCCATCATTTGGTACGTCGCTATTTTGTAGCTTTTGACGAGCCTCCGCTCGCCTTTTGGTATTCGTCCTTAAAGGCCTTGAACATGCCGCGCGTCTTGCCGAGCTGCTTGCCCAGTGCGCGACTGCCCTTGTCCACGGCAACCGACCCCTTGTCGTCGAGCACCTTGGCGCCCTTTTTGACCTTATCGCCCACCACGACGCTGGCCTCGGCGGCCTTGGCAGCCGCACCGCCCGAATACCCGAGCGACTTGACCTCGTCCGAGACGACCATCGCGCCGTTCTCGTAGCCGCGCAGCATCGTCGGCGGCACCTGCGTGTCGCCCACCAGCACGCTCGAAGCGGCACCGGCGGTCACATAGAATGCCTGTACGATGCCCGAGCGTGGCTTGAACTCAACGTCCGAGCAGTAGCCCACGACATCGCCCGATTCCGTGCGCACGTCCATACCAACCCAGATGATGCAATCGTCCAGGTTGATGTCGAGGCGCTTGGCGGCGGCAGCATCGTACGTGTCCTTGACGTCATCGACCGCAATGGCGCCCTCGTAGACACCAATGGCGTCGAGCGCTACGAATCGGTCGGGGCGCTCGATCATGCCCGCGATATCGGACTGGCGGACCATAAAGCCGACCACGCGCGTACCGCCCGGGGTAAAGACCGGAAAGTGAATCTTTCCGAGCTTTTTAGGGCTACGCGGCGTGCCGTCCTTTTTGGTGCGCTTGTCCTCGGTAGGCTTGCGATAAATCTTGGCGCCGACAAAATCCCCGGCGCGCATTATGCCTCGGTCGAGGGCTCCGCAGCCTCGGTATCAGCCTCGACGGCGTTCTCGACCACGACGTCGGCGGCAGGCGTCACGTTGCCACCCGAAATAGCGTCGTTGAGCTGCTCGCGCAGCTGGTCCATGCGCTCGCGGGCCAGGTCGACCTTGGCGCGCAGGTCGTCGGTCTTGGCGTCGACCATCGGGCCAAAGTCATTCACCGCAGCACGGGCCTCCTCGGCGCTGTGCTCGTAGGTGTCGCGCATATTGTCCCAGGCGTCGTTGGCGATATCGGCAGCCATGGCGCGGGTCTCGGCGCCCGAGCGCGGGGCCAGAGCAACACCGATAATAGCGCCGGCAGCGGCACCAAAAAGTGCGCCGGAGACAAAGCTGAAAGTCTTACCCATGATCATTCCTCTCCTGCGGGCACGTCGGTGCCCACCGTTTGAATGCTGTCCATTATACCCGCAGCGCATCACTTGCCGCTCCGCTCATCTGCGTACGGCAAAGGCGCAGGTACGTGATGGTGATAAACGCGTAGGCCTACTCCTGAGGCATAGCCGGCATGGCCACCGTGGCACCCGGGTCCTCGCCGGCGCCGTCCACGAGTGGCAGGCCGCCCTCATGCGCAGGTCCTGCCGGAACCGTCGCCGCACCGCCAAAGACGGCAGCGGAGGCCTCGTGGTTCTCGGCAACCGCGCCCTCGGTATCAATCGCCACCTGGGGCTCGTCGTCAAAGTTGGGGACGCCCTGGGGCTCGGTGGGAACGGGCTCGGCGGTCGCATCGGCAACGGGCTCGGCGTCGACCGGCACATCGCCCTCGTCAGCGCCCTCGTCCTCGGCAGCATCTTCGCCGTTCGCAGCAGCGACGGCCTCGTGAGGATCCTTGCCCTCGGCCTCGGCGCGCATGCCCAGCACCAGGTTGCGCAGGCCCGCGACCGTGCCTTCCACGTCGGGGGCAGGCTGGTCGGCGTGCAGGTACGCCCAGTCCATCATAAAGGTGGCCGACGACAGCGCACCGATGGCCAGTGCGTCGTCGGGACACGAAAGCTCGACCTCAAAGACACGCTCGTCATGCTCGCTTACGCGCGTGCGGCCGCACGAGATGCTACCGGCAAGACCGGTCTCGTTCATGAGCTCGACCGTCACGTGCTCCAGCAGGTGGCAGAGCTCGGTCTGACCCATGCAGTCCTGGAACTCGCGGCCGGAATCGCCCAGGCACAGGTGCTTGGCAATCGCCGGCACCAGGTAGTACACGCGCGCCGTGGCCTCGATGTCCTCCGAGGTCATGAGCGGCATGCCGGGGTTCACCAGCACATGCGCACAGATCTTGTCCTCGCTGACGGTGACCTTAAGGATGTTGAACAGGCCTGCCATAACTCTCCCCTACTCTTCCTTGTCCTACTCGTCGCCATCGTGCGGATCCACAGAGCCCGCACCCGACGCCGCCGGCTTCTCTGCCGAAGACTCGGAATCCTTCTTATCGGTTTCGGCCGGAGCGATCACGCGAATGAGCGAGATGCGCTGGCCACGCATCGACTGCACTTTAAACTTGTACCCCGCGACCTCAAACACCTCTCCGATGTCGGGCACCGAGTCGCAAAGCTCCAAAATCCAGCCGGCGATGGTCTCATAATCATCGCTTTCCTCGAGCGGCCAACCAAGCTCAATCGCGTCATCGCACGAAAAACGCCCATCGACGAGCCACTCGCGGCGCGAAAGGCGCGTGAGGTACTTGTTGTCGGGGTCGAACTCGTCCTCGATCTCGCCCACGATCTCCTCGACGATGTCCTCGATGGTGATGATGCCGGCCGTGCCGCCGTACTCATCCACGACGACCACGATCTGGTCGTGCGAGGTCTGCATCTCGGACAGCAGCGGCAGGATGTCCTTGGTGTCGGGCACAAAGGTGGCGTCGCGCAAAAAGCCGGCGATGGGCTGGTCGCCCTTGCCATCGAGCGCGGGCTGGATCAGGTCCTTGATGTGCGCGATGCCCGCGACGTTGTCGGGGTCCTCGTGATAGACGGGGATGCGGCTGAAGCCGGTCTGGCGCATGGTGGACAACACGTCGGCGACCGTCTCGTCGTCCTCGCACATGGTGGTGTCCACGCGCGGCACCATGACCTCGCGGGCAACGGTGTCGCCCAGGTCGAAGATCTCGTGGATCATGCGCTTTTCCTCGTCGAGCAGGTCGTCCTGCTCCGAGACCATGTACTTGATCTCTTCCTCCGAGACGTTCTGACGGTCGTCGGCACTCTTGATACGCAAGATGCGGGCCAGGCCATCGGAGCAAGCGCCAGTCAGCCACACGAGCGGACGGGCGATCTTTTGGAATACGGAGAGCGGTCCCACGACCTGCTTGGATACGCCCTCGGCGTTAGCAAGGCCGATGCGCTTGGGCACGAGCTCGCCGATCACGATGGACACAAAGGCGACGGCGACGGTGATGATGACCGGCGCCAGGCCGCGCGCGATGGCGGAGAGCGGCGCGATGCCAAAGCTCATGAGCCACGTGGCGAGCGGGTCGGACAGGCTCGTCGAGGCAACGGCGGACGAGGCGAAGCCCACGAGCGTGATGGCGACCTGGATGGTGGCGAGCAGCTGGTCGGAGTCGGCAGCCAGCTTAATGGCACGCTCGGCGCGCTTGTCGCCTTCCTCGGCCTCATGCTCCAGCACGGCGCGCTTGGCCGTGGTGAGCGCCATCTCGGACATAGAGAAGTAGCCGTTGATGAGGGTCAAAACGAGGGTAGTGATAAGGGAGATGGTTATGTCCATCGGGAGTTTCTCGAACCTCCAAGATTCGGGACGTCAGGTCAAAACGTTGATGACGGATACGGCAATTGCACCGGCGCCCAAACGAGGACGCGGGCGCGCAGGCGTGGTCGCTAAATTACGAAGAGAATCACCGCCATGAACTGGAAGATGCTGCCGGCGAGCACCCACAGGTGAAACACACTATGCAGATAGCGCACGTTTTTGGCGATGTAGAACGGCACGCCCACGGTATAGCACACGCCGCCGACAGCGAGCAGGGCAAGTGCCACGGGGTTGAGCAGCGACACGAGCTCGGGCAGCTTAAAGACAACGAGCCAGCCCATCAGCAGGTAGACCAGGCCGCTTACCCAGTGCGGCTGGCGCTCGCGCATAAAGCACTCGAGGGCGATGCCGATAATGGCGATGGCCCATACGGCGAAGAACAGCGCAGCGCCGCCGTCGTTTGCGAGCGTGATGAGGCAAAACGGCGTATAGCTGCCGGCTATGAGCAGGTAGATGCAGCTGTGGTCGATGATGCGAAACACGCGCTTGGCGCGCGCGGGTTGAATCGCATGGTAGAGCGTGGAGGCTAGGTATTCGAGGATGATGCTGACGCCATAGACAATTGCCGCGGCCATGTGGGCCGGGCCACCGCCGCGCAGTGCAGCGAATACGATCAGGAGCACCAGACCCGCAATACCCAGCAAGCAGCCGACACCATGGGTGACGGAGTTCATAATCTCCTCGCCCACCGTGTAGTGCGGAACGGCCGCGGCCTTGGGTCGCGGCTTGGAACTGTCGCTCGAATCGGACATGCCGGTTACATCCTCCAACGTAAAGAGTTCTCAACACTATATCAAAGCGTCTGGGTGCGTGCGAAATTTGCACCATACGTGACCCTTTGTTTACCCATTCTTTGCCTGTTGACGCATCAACGGTGAACGTCCATAATGCGCTTGCATTAAATGTTGATGTATTAACATCTTATAGGAAAGCTTCTTATGTCTCAAAACGCACGTTCCCATCGAAAGCTCAAGATAGCCGGCGTCGTTGCGCTGGTGGTTGTCATTGCGCTGCTCGGATTTGCCGGCAACTTTCTGTTTGACTTCGCGCTGAATCCCCGCGCGCCATACACCATGAAGATGATGCAGGACGGCAAGGACGGCAAAGAAAGTGAGCAGCCGGATGCCGAGGGAACCGAGGCGCGGGCGTGGTTTAAAGAGAATCGCGAGAGCAGCAGCCTCACCGCAGATGACGGGACCGAGCTTGCCGCCTGGTATTTTGCTGCGTCGGAGAGCACGCACGACTACGCCGTCTGCCTGCATGGATATACCAACGAGCCCATCGGTATGGCCCGATACGCCAAACGATTCCATGACCGCGGCATGAACGTGCTCGCGCCTGCCGCCCGCGCCCACGAGCGTTCCGGCGGCGACTATATCGGCATGGGCTGGCCCGAGCGCCTCGACATCGTCGCATGGATCGAGCGAATCGTTCAGGCTGACCCCGAGGCGCGCATCCTGGTCTTTGGCGAGTCGATGGGTGCGGCAACCGCCATGGACGTCGCGGGGGAATCTCTGCCCGCAAACGTGAAGTGCATTATCGAGGACTGTGGCTATACGAGTGTTTGGGACGAGTTTTCCCTGCAGCTCAAGGATGTATTTGGCCTGCCCAGTTTTCCCTTGCTCGATGTAGCAAACTTGGTGTGCAACGTGCGCGCGGGCTACGACTTTCATAAGGCGAGCAGTGTGGAGCAACTCAAACACGCGACGGTTCCCATGTTGTTCATCCACGGCGACCAGGACACCTTTGTGCCGTACGACATGCTCGACCAAAACTACGACGTGTGCGCCAGCAAGGTCAAGCAAAAGCTCACCATCCATGGCGCCACCCACGCCAAGAGCGCGCAAGTTGACCCCGAGCTCTACTGGAATACGGTCGACGAGTTCCTCGACAAGAATTTTTAAGCAAATAGTACGGTTTACTGGTCTATCTGGCCCCTAGCACTTCCAAAAAGCCGCCCGTGGGCGCTGTGCTCACGGGCGGTTTTTACTAACGTTGCGCTACAAAAGCGCTTGATATGTCCAATAGCTAGGCGCTATTTGACCTCGATGAGCTCGTACTCGCTCGTGCCCAGGCCGATCTTCTCGGCATGCGCGATGCACGCGCGCCAGTCGGTGTCGGGATGCGTGATGCAGAAGGGATCCTTGGCCTGCTCGCCCTCCAGATGCTCGTGATTATGCTCCATCTTGGCCGCGCTGTCGGTAAGCTCGGTGTTAGGCAGCGGCTCGGACGCCAGGACGGCGTCGGCGCAGGCCTGGTCGATGGCGACCGGGTCGAAGCTCGCGAACATGCCGATGTCGTTGACGATGGGCGTGTCATTCTCGGGATGGCAGTCGCAGTTGGGGCTGATGTCCATGGCGAGCGAGATGTGGAAGCTCGGGCGGCCGTCGACGATGGCCTTGGTGTACTCAGCGATCTTGTAGTTGAGTACGTCGGCCGCGGCATCATAGTCGGGCTTGATGCAGTCCTGGTTGCACGCCGCAATGCAGCGTCCGCAGCCCACGCAGCGATCGTGGTCGATGGCAGCCACATGAACCGTGCGAGTGCTGCCGTTGGCAAGCTCGCGCTCACGCGTACCGTCAAACGTGATGGCGCTGTGCGCGCATATCTTCTCGCAGGCACGGCAGCCAACGCAGTTGGTGGTATCGACGCTCGGCTTGCCAGCGGCGTGCTGCTCCATCTTGCCGGCACGGCTACCGCCGCCCATACCCAGGTTCTTCATGGCGCCGCCAAAGCCGGCCTGCTCATGGCCCTTAAAGTGGGTGAGGCTGATCACGATATCGGCATCCATGAGTGCCTGGCCGATCTTTGCCTCGCGCACGTACTCGCCGCCCTCGACCGGAACGAGCGCCTCGTCGGTGCCCTTGAGGCCGTCGGCGATGATGATCTGGCAACCCGTGGCATACGGGGTAAAGCCGTTCTGGTAGGCGGTGTCGATGTGCTCGAGCGCGTTTTTGCGGCTGCCCACATAGAGCGTGTTGCAGTCGGTGAGGAAGGGTTTGCCGCCCAGCTCCTTCACGACGTCTGCGACGGCGCGGGCGTAGTTTGGGCGCAGAAAGCTCAGGTTACCCAGCTCGCCAAAGTGAATCTTGATGGCGACGAACTTGTTCTCGAAGTCGATCTGCTCAATGCCGGCGCGGCGAATGAGGCGTTTGAGTTTGTCGAGCTGGCTCTCGCGAGCATGCGTGCGCAGGTTGGTGAAGTACACCTTTGCCGGTGCTGCGGGTGCGGTTGCGGTCATAGATCTATCCCCTCGGTCTATATGGCGTTACAGACATAGAGGATGGTACCCGTTGAAGTGGGGTTGAAGTCAAGCGCAACGCCGAGTCGCTAGGCACTCATTGGGGACAGACTTAAATGAGTGCTTGCCGCCCGGCCAGCGAGCCGGCGATCCGGCAAAGACTGTCCCCAACGACTAGTCGTTTAAGAACGTCCATTACAGTCGAAATTGTCAGCCCGGGCCCGTC
>URQD01000030.1:0-23354 GCA_900549905.1 uncultured Collinsella sp.
CGATTGGCGAAAATACGTTGGTGAAAATGGTGAAAAATATATTGACGCTAACAGATGGCGCTTTCACGGTGGTATCCTTCCGGTAGTCGTTCGACCGGATGGCCTCCCCCTCGGCACTCACATTACCAGCCGCGGCCTCTGCCCGGCACTTTCCTATCAGCCGTCGGGGGCGGCGCGTCCCGCGCCGGCAGCACCCAACGGGCCCTCTCGGGGGCAGGGACGTTCGGCCGTGCGCGGGCGCCCGGTCGGCGGCCCGTTCTGGGCGCGCCTCAATCGTAGCCCGAGACGGGCCCGGGCTGACAATTTCGACTGTAATGGACGTTCTTAAACGACTAGTCAAACAAGAACGTCCCCAACGACTAGCCCAATGACGAGAGTGGATAATCTCCCACTTTGAGCCCCCAAGCAGGCCAAAAACGGGAGATTATCCACTCTCATTCTGCAGGCACTCATTTAAGTACGTCCCCAATGAGTACCTGCCGATGCTTTGGCAAAGTCAGCGAAAACGCCCCTGAGCGAGCAAGGTGACGTGAAAGAGGGGGGCATTGACCTTCTGGTCATGCCCGACGATTGAACATCAGATTGCCGCTTAGGGGGGTTTGCAGCGTCGGCCGGTTACGGCGTTTGTAAAACGCCGTAACCTACAAAATGAGCATCGCGTCGCCAAAGCTGAAGAAGCGGTAGCGCTCTTCGATAGCAGCGGCGTAGGCATCCATGATCTGGTCGCGGGTGGCAAGCGCGCTTACGAGCATCATGAGCGTGGAGCGCGGCACGTGGAAGTTCGTGATCAGCGCGTCGACCACGTGATAGGTCGAGCCGGGCATGAGGTAAAGCTGCGTCGTGGCGTTCTCGCGCGCCACGATGTCGCCGCGGCCGAGCGTGTCGGCACCGTCCTCGCGGCCTTCAAAATAGCGCGCCGTCACAGCCGGATCGGACACCGGCGCGTCCGCGTCAAACGCACTCTCGAGCGAGCGCACCGCGGTGGTGCCGACGGCGATCACACGATGACCCTCGGCCTCCGCCTTATGCACGGCGTCGACAACCTCCTGCGACACGTGGTAGCGCTCGGTGTGCATGACGTGCTGCGTAGGGTCGTCCTCCTCCACCAAGCGGAAGGTATCGATGCCCACCTCGAGCTCGACGGCGGCAAACTTCGCGCCCTTGGCCTCGATAGCGGCCATGAGCTCGGGAGTAAAGTGCAGACCCGCCGTAGGAGCGGCAGCCGAGTGCTCCTCCTTCATGGCGTAGACGGTCTGGTACTTCTCGGGATCGCCCTCGTAATCGGTAATGTAGGGCGGCAGCGGCACGTGACCGGCAGCATGAATGGCCTCGTCGAGCGTGCGCGGCTCGCCGGCGGCATTGCAGCCGGCCGGCTCAAAGCGCACCAGACGGCCTCCGCGGCTATCGGTGACAAAGTCGATGACCTCGGCCGTCAGCACCACGGGAGCCCCCTCGGGCGCATGGGCGCCACCGGCGCGATACTCAATCTGAGCACCGGGCTTCAGGCGCTTACCCGGCTTGACCAGGCACTCCCAAACGTGGCCCAGCGGGTCAACATCCTCACGGCGCTTGAGCAGCAGCGTCTCGACCACGCCACCCGAGCCGGCTTTGCGACCGATCAGGCGGGCCGGCATCACACGCGTCTTGTTGATGACGAGCACATCGCCCGGCTCGATATAGTCGATGATGTCGCGGAAGATGCGGTGCTCAACGGTACCGCCGTGCTCCAGCGGCTTCCCCGCCTGGGAGCCTTTGCGATCCACCACCAGCAGGCGGCAGGAGTCGCGCGGCTCGGCAGGAGCCTGGGCAATCAGTTCCTCAGGAAGGTTGTAGTCAAAATCATCGGTACGCATAGACACGTCGGATACTCCTTATATAGCTAAAGTCCGCTCTACATCCTAGCAGGCTGACGTCCCAAACGAACTACTTTTTGGCGGCTTTGCGCTCGTCGCGGATGCGGGCGCGGTCCATGGCCGCCTCGACAGCAGAAAAGCGGCAGCCGCAGTAGTTCTGTCGATACATGCCCAGTTCGCGCGAACGGCGCGTAGCCTCGGGATAATACGGGCGAAAATCGCGAATCACCGGGGTGAGCCCATGGGCGGCCGCCAAACGCTCAAGCACGTCATTGCAGGTGTCGAACAGCTGATACGGCGAGACGGCGAGCGTCGTACCCACATATTCAAACCTGCGCTCCTGGGCAACGCGGCATGCCTCGGCCAAGCGCAAGGCATAGCACGAGCGACAGCGACGGGGCCGATCGGCACCCAGCGGGGCTACGCCGGCCTCCCAGCGCTCGCGGTCCTCCCCCGCCTCGATGAGCTCGATGTCGCCATCGGCACACCACCGGCGCAGCTCGTCCAGACGCCGCCGCCATTCATCGCGCGGTTGAATATTGGGATTGGTCCAGCAAATCGTGGGCTCAAACCCCTCCTCGCGCAGCAGGCGAACCGGCTCAAGCGAGCATGGTGCACAGCACGCATGCAGCAACAACGACTTCATCGACATCTCCGTCCCAGAAAACTCACCCCGACATCATGGCAGCTAAAATAGCCCCGTCCCAAAAAGACTACTTTGCGAAAAAGCGCACGCCAAAGGACGTGTCCTCGCAGGCAGCGATGCGGCGGTCGCGCAAAATGGCCCGCACGTAATACCAGTCGCCCACACAGCCCGACAAATGCAAGCCAGCCGCCAGGTAACACAGCAGCGGATAGCCCGAGAGCGCAAAGCCCAGGGCAAACGCCACCGTCAAAACAACCGTGGGCGCCAGGCAAATGGCCATGTACCGCCGACGCGAATACACAACGCCCTCGGCGCAGGCATAGATCATCGCCGTCTCACGATTCGCGCCAAAGGTCACATGCGCGCCCGCAGGCGCCAGCAGCTTAAAAAACACCGCATGCACCAGCTCGTGCACGGCAAACGACGCTGCAGAAACCGCAGCCACACCGACCATCCAGCCCACGACGGTGGTCCAGCCGCCCGCCTCAGCCGCGTCCAAGTCCGCAGGCCCGCCCAGCAGCATAAACACCGGCACCAGGCACACGGCAAACACCGCGACCACGGCCATCCCCCACACAAAGCAGGCGTGCAGGAAATCCTCGTCCTCAAACGCATGTATGTTGGAAATCTCATTCATAGCATCTTAGGATAGCGCCCCTGCCACGTACCCGTCCGCATGTGCGATAATGTCGAACGATATGCACGAATTGACCACCGCGCCGCCGAGCCCCGCGCCCGGCCGCGCTCTCACCATATGCGAAGGAGTCCCATGGCATCCAAATACTCCATGAACGACCGTCCCAGCTGGCCGCGCCGCGCCATCGTTACCGCCGGCGAGCCCTACGGCAACAAGGGCCTTCACTTTGGCCACGTTGGCGGCGTCTTTGTCCCGGCCGACTTCTTCGCCCGTTTCCTGCGCGACCGCCTGGGCCGCGAGAACGTCATCTTCACCTCGGGCACCGACTGCTACGGTTCGCCCATCATGGAGAGCTACCGCAAACTCAAGGAGAACGAGGGCTACGACAAGTCCATCGGCGAGTATGTCGAGTCCAATCACTCCCGCCAGGCCGCGACCCTCAACAACTACAACATCAGCTGCGATATCTACGGCGGCTCGGGCCTTGAGCCGGCGGCCCAGATCCACAACGAGGTGACTGCCGAGATTATCGAGCGCCTGCACGAGCAGGGCACCATCTCCAAGCGCTCCACGCTGCAGTTCTACGATGCCAAGGCCGGCACGTTCCTCAACGGACGCCAGGTCATCGGCCGCTGCCCCATCCAGGGCTGCAAGTCCGAGAAGGCGTACGCCGACGAGTGCGATCTGGGCCACCAGTTTGAGCCCGAGGAGCTCATCGCGCCCAAAAGCCAGCTCACCGGCGAGGTGCCCGAGTTGCGTCCGGTCGACAACCTCTACTTTGACCTGCCGGCCTACCTCGACTTTATGAAGACCTACACCGCCAAGCTCGCCCAGAACCCGCAGGTTCGCTCCGTGGTCTCCAAGACCATGGAGGAGTGGCTGCTGCCGGCTCAGCTCTACATCCAGAACAAGTTCCGCGAGGCCTTCGATGCCGTCGAGGACCAGCTCCCCGAGCACACCGTGCTGGAGCCCGAGGGCAACAAGAGCAGCTTTACCGTCACCTTCCCCAGCTGGAAGGAGCGCGACGACGCCCACGCGGTGCTCGCCAACGGTGGCGTGCGCTTCCGCAGCGGCAAGGCACTCGTGCCCTTCCGCATCACCGGCAACATCGACTGGGGCGTTCCGGTGCCCGAGGTCGATGGCGTCTCCGACATCACCTGCTGGTGCTGGCCCGAGAGCCTGTGGGCGCCCATCAGCTATACGCGTACCGTGCTCGCGCGCGATGCCAAGGCCGCCGGCGTGACCGAGGGCGTCGCCGCCCAGGATGCCGCCCTCATGGGCGAGCCCGCCGACGACTCCACGCAGGTGCCCGCACCCACCTACCAGCACAGCTCGCTCGACTGGCGCGACTGGTGGTGCTCTGACGACGCTCAGATTTACCAGTTCATCGGTCAGGACAACATCTATTTCTACTGCATCGCGCAGACCGCCATGTGGGAGGCCCTGGGCTGGGACCTCACGCAGAGCACCGTCAGCGCCTGCTACCACCTGCTCTACATGGGCAAAAAGGCCAGCTCGTCCTCGCAGACGCCTCCCCCGCCGGCAGACGACCTGCTCAACCACTACACCTGCGAGCAGATGCGCGCGCACTGGCTGTCGCTCGGCCTATCCGAAAAGCCGGTGAGCTTTAGCCCCAAGGCATACGACACGCGTGTGACCGGCAAGGACAAGGACGGCAACGAGGTACGCGCCTGCGACGACAAGCGCGTTATCGACCCGGCCCTTAAGGAGAGCGCGCTGCTGACCGGCGTGTTCAACCGTCTGGCCCGCAGCTGCTTCTACGGCGTCGCCGTCAAGGAAGGCGACGAGAGCCCCTACCGCAACGGCTGCATCCCCGCCGGTGCCGCTTCTGACACCGTGGTCGAAGCCGCCCAGCAGGCAGCCCTCGCCTTTGAGCAGGCCATGTACAAGTTCGAGACGCACCGCGCGCTTGCCGTGTGCGACGACTACCTGCGCGCCGCCAACAAGCGCTGGAGCGACGCCTCCAAGGCCGCCAACAAGCTCGAGGGCGAGCCGGCCAATGCCGCGATGACGCAGGCCCTTGTCGACGCCTTTACCGAGCTGCGCGTGGCGACCGTCCTGATGCACGGTATTGTGCCGGCCGGCTGCGAGCTCATCTGCGAGTACTTCGACGTCGACCCGGTCGCTTTCTTTAGCTGGGATAACATCTTTGCCTCCACGGACGAGTTCGTGGAGATCCTGGGCGAGAAGCCCGGCGAGCACCGCGTGAAGCCGCTGCCCCCGCGCTTCGACTTCTTTAGCAAGCACGAGAGCCAGTACTAAAGCACGCCAGCAGCGGCGTGTCCGGAAAGTAGTCAATTTGGGATGGGAAGGAAAGACGGATGTCCAAGCCGCGTCGTCGTAAGCAAAAAAAGCCGGTTAAGCCCGAGCTCAAGCTTAGGCAGTTTGCTGCTACTGAGCTTTCCGACCAGCTTGCCGCCCAACACTCCGCCGCCGACCTGCCACGCTTTATGGTCGACACGGTCGCCGGCGCCTATGCGCCCGCCGATGCCGAGCTCATGATCGAGGGCTTCGGCGCCGCGGCCACACGCCCGGTCACACTGCGCGCCAACACGCTCAGGGCGACCGCCGAGGACATCGCCGCCGCACTCGACGCAGCCGGCATCGCCCACCGCCCCGTCGCATGGTACCCGGACGCTTTCATCCTGCCCGAGGCCCAGGTTTCCGACCTATGGGACCTCGACATCTACCGCGACGGCAAAATCTACTTGCAAAGCCTGTCGTCCATGATGCCGCCGTTGGTCCTGGGCGCCCAGGCAGGCGAGGACATCCTGGACATGTGCGCAGCCCCCGGTGGCAAGACGACGCAGATCGCCGCCCTCACCCAGGGCCAGGCACACCTCACGGCCTGCGAGATGAGCATTCCCCGCGCCGAAAAGCTTGAGTCCAACCTCCACCGCCAGGGCGCCAAAAACGTGCCCGTCATGCGCATCGACGCACGCGAGCTCGACGAATTCTTCCGCTTTGACCGCATCCTGCTCGACGCTCCCTGCACCGGCACGGGCACCGTCATCAGCGGCAACGAAAAGAGCCTGCGCGGCCTCACCGAGCAGTTGCTCGGCAAGTGCGCCCGCTCGCAGCGAGCACTTCTGGACCGCGCCATGGGAGCCCTCAAACCGGGCGGAACGCTCGTCTATTCGACTTGTTCGATCTTGCCGCAGGAAAACGAGGACGCCCTGCAAGAGGCCCTCGACAAGCACATGGACTGCGAGCTCATCCCCCTCGACGGCACGCCGAGCAAAAGCGAAGCACGCCGCGCCCAGGATGCCGGCGAGGAGCCGCGCATCGAGTCCAACGCTCTCACCGAGGCAATCGCCGCGGGTCAGGTATCGGCCATCACCAACGGCATGCCCGGCACGCTCACCATCCCGCCCAGCCGCGACTTTGAGGGCTTCTACATCGCCCTGGTCCGAAAACGCGGCTAGCGCACGGATTCAAAACTCAACAAGCTATTCCCGTGCGCGCTTGTCCTGCTGGTCACGGTGCTGCTTAAGCGCCTCGCGTTCCTTGCGCTCGGCTCTTTTGCCCTTAATGGCCGTAACCACAAAATAGATGACCGCGGCGGCAACGATTGCGCCCACGCATAGGCCAATCGAGCCCAACATTGCTGTGAATTCCATTCCGCGTCACCTCTCTTTTAAACGGGACTTTCAAGATAGCACCTCAATACCCGCCACCACAGCTCCTTCACGTTCGCCGGCCCTTCGGTCTAACGGATGGCACGGCGGGGAAAAATCAACTCGTCAAACGATTTAGCAAGTACAATGCTGCCGGCACCCTGCCGGCCGTCATCACATAGAATCGAGCCTCCATGGATACCCTCAACGACCTAAACGAGCGCGTCGACGCCTTTGTCGGCACCAGCTCCTTCGACACGTCAGTCACGGCAAACGACCAAGCCCCCATCGATGTTCCCGCCGAGGTTCACGAGGACATTGTCGCCTCGGTCGACTTCTCCGAGGTAGAACTTGCAGACGAATTTACCGAGCCCCAGGTGGCCGTAACTCCCAACGGCCTTTTGCCCATGGAGCCGCTGCCCATCGACGGGCGTCTGCGCAAGGCGGCTCTCCGCATGCCCGATGAGATCGAGGAGGCCAGCGGCTTTACGCTCTTCGGTCGTCGCATCAAGTCGCTTATCTACACCACCGACGTCGCGGTCATCCGCAACTCCAACGCCGATGCCGTCTTTGCCGTTTACCCCTTCACGCCACAGCCGGCCATTACGCAGGCGCTGTTGACCGTTGCCGAGTGCCCGGTCTTTGTAGGCGTGGGCGGCGGAACTACGACCGGTAAGCGCTCCGTACAGATGGCAGCCGTCTCCGAGATGCAGGGCGCGGCGGGCTGTGTGGTCAACTCCCCTGCCACTGCCGAAATGATCGAGCACATCACCAACATCGCCGACATCCCCGTCATCGCCACGGTCGTACGTTGCGACGACGATGCTCACGCCAAAGTGCGCGCCGGAGCCAAGATCCTCAACATCGCGGCCGGCAAGAACACGCCCCAGGTCCTGCGCGAGCTGCGCGAGCACTATCCCAACCTGCCGCTCATCGCACCGGGCGGCAAGACGCCCGAGAGCATCCGTGAGACCATCGCCGCCGGCGCCAACGCCATCATTTGGACGCCGCCTTCGGCCCAGCAGCTGCAGACCGACATGATGCAGCGCTACCGCAAGATGAAGGAAGACGCCACGCCTGTCATCTCGCGCGACGATGTGCCCATTATCGACCAGGTCGCCGCCGCCGAGGTCAGCCAGGTCGAGAATATGAATCCCGACGTGCCGATTCCCGACGAGGTCATCGAGCGCGTCGCTTCGATCCACGATCATATCGAGGAACGTCGCGCCAACCGCGGACTCAAGCCCTCGCTGCACGGCTTCTTCTTCCGCGGAAAGAAACGCTAACCGCAACAGAAAAGGCCCGCCCCGCAAACAACGGGACGGGCCTTTTCTGTTTTCGAATGTCAGGAGTGACAAGCGCAGCTGTTAAAACTGACAGTCAGCGCACGAACGCTAATCCACGCGCTTGTCGCCCATAAAGAAGAGCGCCACCGTACCAGGTCCGGTGTGCGAACCGATCAGAGTACCGATGTTATTGATCTCGATCTTGCCTTTAAGCTGCGGAACCTGTTCCTCAATCAGCGCCGCAACTGCCTCCGCATCCTCGCGGCACGCCGAGTGCGACATGATGCACTTACCCGAATATTCCGCACCGTCCTGCACGTGTGCCATCATGGTCTTAGCCATCTCGGAAATCGCGCGCTTCTTAGTGCGAATCTTCTCACGTGGCGACAGCCCACCTTCGCAATCGACCGTCATAAGTGGGCAAATCTTAAGCGCCGTGCCGATGATCGCGCTTGCGGCCGAAATGCGACCGCCTCGTAGGTAGCTCGACAGATCGGTCGAGAAGAACCAGTGGTGAAGGTTGAGTTTATGCTCCTCAATCCAAGCGGCCGTCTCGTCGAGCGAAGCGCCGCCATCGCGAACGTCGGCGGCACATTCCGCCAGCAGGCCAAAGCCCGAAGACGCCGCCAACGAATCGATGACGCGCACCTTGCCGCCCTGAGGATAGCGATCCGCGAGCATCTGTGCCGCAACGCAGGCCGATCCATACGTGCCCGAAATACCCGACGACAACGTCAGGTGCAGCACGTCTTTACCCTCGGCAACAAACGGCTCCCAAAACTCCTCGTACTCACCCACGCTCACCTGAGACGTCTTGGGCATGGCGCCCGCGGCAATCTGGGCAAAAAACTCGTCCGGCGTAATCGACTGATACAGATCGTCCGTATAGACAACATCGTCGATCTCGTAATGAAAACACACGACAGGGATATTGCGCGACGCAAAGAACTCACGGGTTCGATCGGCGGCGGATTCACAGGTCAGGACAAAATCACTCATATGAGGCTCCTTAAGTATTGCTGTGCAAATTATCGCACAGCAAGCCTAAATACGATACAAATGTCCACTATTTACCAATGCGAACCATTTGTATTGATTATCTTTATCATGAACATCCTCATCCCCGCCATGGGCCAACGTGGGCAAAATCACCCGCTTCGTCTCCACTCAACCGCCATATCTACCTCAACTAAATCGATTTACCAAACCGTTCAGCCGACAATTCAGCCGCCGGCGCAAAATCGAAACAAAGCCGGCGCATACTGGTAAACGCTTGACGCTGTTTTATCAGTTTTACCATCCATATCGGAAGGTGTTTCATGGTCGCATTCGATCGCAATCCGCAAGACTTTAAATATCTGCGTCTGTTGTCGAGACAATTTCCCACCGAGCAATCCGCGTTTACCGAAATTATCAATCTCTCGGCCATTCTCAACCTGCCCAAAGGCACCGAGCATTTTATGAGCGACGTGCATGGCGAGTACGAAGCCTTTATGCACATCCTCAACAACTGTTCGGGCGTCGTGCGCGAACATGTCGACGAGATTTTTGGCGACACGCTCACGTTTGACGAAAAGGGCGAGCTGTGCACGCTCATCTACTACCCGCGCGAGAAGATCGAGCTGGTCCGCAGCAAGCGCGAGGACTCGCCCACCTGGTACAAGACCATGCTCGACCAACTCATTGTGGTTGCCCGCTCGCTTTCGAGCCGCTATACGCGCTCCAAGGTGCGTAAGGCCATCCCGCGCGATTACGCCTACATCATCGACGAGTTGCTGCACACGCATCCGGACGAGAACAACTATCGCGTGCGCTATCACGAGCGCATCGTTGGGTCCATCCTAGAGACCGCAAGCGCCGACGACTTTATCGAGTCGCTCGCCTCGCTCATCAAGCGCCTGGCCGTCGACCACCTGCACCTGGTGGGCGATATCTTCGACCGTGGCGGCGGCGCTGCCAAGATTATGGACCGCCTGCTCACCTACCATTCGCTCGACATTCAGTGGGGTAACCACGACCTACTGTGGATGGGCGCTGCGGCCGGTGAGCCTGCCTGCATCGCCACGGTGCTGCGCAACAACCTGCGCTACGACAATTACGAGATCCTCGAGAACGACTATGGCATCTCGCTGCGCGAGCTTGTCGCCTTCGCCGACGCCACCTATATCGCCGGCGAGCCCATCAGCCCGCTGATCAAAGCCATCAACGTCCTGCTCTTTAAGCTCGAGGGCCAGATTATCCAGCGTCACCCGGAGTTCGACATGGCCGACCGCCTGCTGCTCGACAAGGTCGACCACGACGCCGGCACGGTCACCCTCGCCGACGGCAGCGTATGGCCGCTCACGACCAACGACTTCCCCACCGTCGATCCGGCGGACCCCTACACGCTCACACCCGAGGAGCAGCACATCATCGACAAGCTCGTGTCCGAGTTTGTCACCGCCGATCATCTACATCGCCACATCGATTTCCTCTATACCCACGGCTCCATGTATAAGGTCGCCAACGGCAATCTACTCTTCCACGGCTGCGTGCCGCTCAACGAAGACGGCACCTTTAGCAGCATGAACTGCCTGGGTACCTGGCACGCCGGTCGCGATTATTTTGGTTTTTGCGACCATATCGCCCGCCGCGCCTGGCGCGTCGGCGACCGCGATGCCCTCGACTGGATGTGGTACCTGTGGATCGGCTTTAACTCACCCGCCAGCGGACGCGTGGTGCGCACCTTCGAGCGCGCCTACATTGCCGACAAGAGCACGTGGGTCGAGCCGATGGACCCGTACTTTACGCTTACCAAGTCGCCCTCGGTCTGCGACGACATCATGCGCGAGTTTGGCGTCACTCCCATGGCGTGCTCGCCGACGGGGCACATCATCAACGGCCACACCCCGGTCAAGACCACCAAGGGCGAGCAGCCCATCCGCGCCAACGGTAAGCTGCTGGTCATCGACGGCGGTTTCTGTCGCGCCTACCACCCCAAAACGGGCATCGCCGGCTACACGCTCATCTCGAGCTCGCGAGGATGCCGCCTCAAGTCGCACCAGGCCTTTACCACCGTTGCCGAGGCGCTCACCCGCAACATCGATATCGAAAGCGAGACCAACCGCTTTGACGAGGCCGACCGCCGCCGCATGGTCAGCGATACCGATACCGGCGCCAAGATTCGCAGCCAAATCCAGGACCTGCGCCAGCTGCTCGATGCATATAGAAACGGTGCTATCGAGGAGCGTGCCTAGCTCCACTCGTGGGGATTGGCTAAACTTGCTTGGTTTGTCATCCCCACGGCGCTGCGGCGCCACCCTAAGGCAGGTACCATGCAAAAGCTCCTTGCGCAGATCATGAAGTTTGGCGTCGTCGGCGTTGTCGCCACGGTCATCGACTTTGGCATCATGAATCTGCTCCACTACGGTCTGGGCCTTAACATCCTGATTGCCAATACCAGCGGCTTTATCGTCTCGCTCATCTTTAACTATGTCGCGAGCATGAAGTATGTGTTTGCGCACAAAGAGGGCATGAGTCGCCGCCGCGAGTTCATCATCTTTGTCGTGCTGTCCGTTATTGGCTTGGCACTCAACGACGGCATCGTGCTGGCCCTCAACGCCGGCCTGGGCCTCGAGGCCAATATCGCCAAGATTTGCGCTACCGCGCTGGTCATGGTCTACAACTTTGTAACGCGCAAGATTTTCCTGGAGGGCGAGCAGACCAAGTAGCCCGGCTTTCCCGCGCAGCTACGGGGCCCACGGATGACGCTCGTCGAGCGCTGTGTTGTTCGTGAGCCTTGCTCGTTTACGGGAAGATTTGCAACGTTTGCGGATTACCTCTTGAATATTTGGCGAGTTCGTATAGTTCTTGCCAAAGACCTTACGTTTCCCATGCAAAAGCTCTAAAGTATCTCGTTGCTCGATTCATCAACGCATTGGATGTGATTACGTGCGCAAGGCACTGGCACAACCTCATACCAAGCAGTTCCTCAAGTTCGCTGTCGTAGGTCTTATCTCCTTTGGCATCGACTGGGGCATGCTCATTGCGCTCGTCGAGCTGTTCCACCTCGACTTTTTGTTGAGCACCACGATCTCGTTTATCACGTCCGTCGTGGTCAACTACTGGCTCAGCATGAAGTACGTGTTCGACCACCGCGAGGGCATGAGCCGCAAGCGCGAGTTCACGATCTTCACCATCCTGTCGGTGATTGGTCTGGGTCTCAACGACCTGTACATGTTTGTGGGCGTCACGTTTTTGAGCATCGGATACCAGGCCATGAAGGCAATCGCAACGTTCCTGGTCACCTGGTACAACTACTTTAGCCGTCGCCTCTTCCTCGAGGGCGCACAGTCGTAGACGCGTAGACGGCCCAACATAATCTCGCTTCGCAGCCGGTTGGAATTCACGTTCCAACCGGCTTTTTGTTTGCAGAACCTGCCGAGGAAGGCGCACAAGGTGAGAAACGGCGTCCCATTCGCATAAAAACGGGCGGCTCGGATGTTGGTCCGAACCGCCCGTTTGGCGCGCTATGTCGAGGCCTCTAGCCCGTTACGTAATACCAAACGACGTTGGCACCATTGGGGAGAACGTAGCTACTGCAGGCCGTCATGGGCGTTTCGCCGTTAACGGAGTACATCCAGCCACTCTTGTCGCCGTGCTCCATCTCGGCCAGGCCGCCGATAGCGGCGACATACGTGCCGTACGACGTGCCGCGCGCATTCACGGAAAGCCCTAGGGCGCACAGGGCATCGTAGACCGTAGCGCCCTTGTTAAAGGTAAAGGTGCCACTAGAAGACACAGGATTGCCCACAGCGCTCGATGTGACCGAGACCGTTACCGTGACGTAGCCAGGCTGCTGCGAGCCGTCCTGATTGCCCGCAGAGGCGCCGCCACTGTTGGATGCAGACCCACCGCCGGACGCCGAGCCGCTGCCCGAAGAAGAGCTCGATCCACCGGCGGATTCGGAGCCCTGTCCGGCAGACGTGTTGCTGGACTTCTTGCCGCCTTTGCCTTCGGACTTCTTCTCCTTCGAGTCCTTGTCCGACTTCTTGTCCGAAGACTCGGAATCGTCCTTGGAGTCGGATTTGGTCGAATCCTTGGACCCAGAGCTCGCACCATCCGAAGATTTTGAGCCCTTGGCTCCAGTCTTACCCGAAGCGGTAGCCGAGCCGGAAACCGACGCCTCCTTGGCAACGACACTCTCTCCCGTCACGGTCTCGACAATCCAATCGATGGACCAGGCACCGCTGACGGAAGGGCGAACAAAGCCCAGCGAGACGACAATCAGCGCAATGCAGACGGCCGTCAGAGCGCCAAGCAGCGTCTTGCGCCGAAGGGCGGACGCCGCCGAAGCGGCGCCCTTTTGCACAGTGTCGTCGAGCTGGATGAACGACGAGTCGGGCTGCTTGGACTCAGCGTCCTGAGGCTTATTGGACACGACCCTCACCTACCGACGCTTGGTGAATACGAACACACCGATGACGGCGAGACCGATCACGCCAGCCGCAACGCCGACGATGGCAAGCGGATTGAAGCCAGACTGCTGCGCGGGAGCCTCAGCGGACTTCTTAGCGGTAGTCGCGGCGGCCGCGCCCGTATCGGACTTGGAGCCGGACTTGCTGGACTTCTTATCAGACTTCTTGCTGTCCTTCTTGTCGGACTTGTCGGAATCCTTCTTGGAATCCTTGCCGTCCTTGGTCTCGGTCGTGGAGACCGGCTTCTGACCCGGAGCAACAGCGCCGCCGCTCTGCTGGCCGTTCGTACCATTGCCGGAACCGGCGCCGGCACCGGCATTACCCGAGCCGCCGTTGGAGCCAGAGCCGCCGCTACCACCAGGGTTAACAGCATTCTTGACCCACTTGGCATACAGCGTCATATCAGCCGTCACCGCAACGCTAAAGTCATACGCCTCCGTACAAGCCTCGTCGGTATACCAACCAGCAAAGGTGTAGCCCTCGCGCGTCGGATCGGTCGGCTTGCTGACAGTCGAGCCCGAAGCGGGGGTCTGACCATTGACCGACGAGCCGCCCTGAGCATCAAACTTGACGCGATGTGCCTGAGATTTCACACAGAAGAGATGGCCCGAATCGTTGGTGTAATACAGATTGCCAAACTGATCGCAGACAACCGAAGCCATGCAATAGTTGGCATATCCAGAACCGGGAACGAACACCTCGGTTGCCTCGGCATCGCCCAGCTTGTACATGTACACGCCACCGCCGGTAGTGTAGTTAGGCCAATTGCCCTTGGCGCCGTTCAAGGTGAAATATACGTACGTCTCGCCATCACGTGTTGAGACGAGCGGCGTGCCCTTGGACTCAAAGCCAAGCTCTTCGCCATCGGCCTTCGTAATCTGCTTCACACTCATATCGGAGAGGTCAATGATCGAAAGCAGGCCCTTAGCCGTAGCCTTGGCCTTAGCCTTAGCCTTAGCCTTCCAATTGTTCACGGTTGTCCCGCCAATAAAAGCATACTTACCACTGAAAACGGGCGTCGAAGTCGAATAAGCGGCAAACTGAACTTTCGCGGCCTCAGTAATGGAACCATCGGAACCAATGGTCAGCTTGTGCAACGTACCATCGTCGCGCGTAACAGCATATATATAGCCGTCATGAACGGTAAGCGCCGAACGGATGTTGCCACCAGACAGCTTAATCGAACCAACAAGCTTTGACAGATCGGCAGGATATACGCGCACCTGGCCATAGTCGCCGCCAACGACATAGTAGCCATTTACCATCAGGCCGCCAGACCAGTAGTAACCTCCGTCAGCGACGGAGGCGCTACCGGCGATGGCGCCCGTGTGAATATTGATGCGCCTGACCGTACCGTTTTGCACGTCATTGCCATTGCCAGACCAATAATCAAGGGTGTTGATATAGACGTAGTCGCCGTCAACGGTCAACGAAGACAGGTTCTGCTTCGTAAACGCATCGGAATACCAAAGCGTCTCAAACGTTTTCGCCGAAACAGCCTGCAGATAGCCGCCGGAAAGCGGAATCACGATGATGCCCTGCGCAATAACGGGACGGCAGGTGCTATCCATGGAAGAGCCAAGCTCAAGGGACCGCACGACGGAGCCCGTCTCGGGGTCAACCTCGTTGAGGACCGCATTCCACGTCTTTCCACCCCATACCGAAGCGCCCGTGACTAGGTACACCTTTCCGTTCGCGACAATGGGGTCAGACGCAGAGGCGCTTGCGCCTGCCTTCTGCTGCTCTTCGGTCAGAAGGTTAAGTGCCCATGAGGGCGTATCGGTCTTTGTCGTAGGCGTCAGGGCATCCGTTGCGGATCCCGAGCCACCGTTCGCAAAGCCATTCCATGCCGTATCGACATCGGGATGCTCCGTTCCGGGATTGGTAGCAGGAGCCGTCGAGGGCTTTTGCGTGCCGTCACCCTTAACATAACGGAACTCGACGCAATCGCCGTTCTTGAGGTAGTAGCTCGGAGCACCGACGCTCGCGTAGCCGTTGTTCACAAAGAACGACCAGTAGCTGTACGGCGCGGCGCTCGTTGTGCTCAGCACGCGGCCATCGGGCATCGTCGCACTCGTAAGACCCCATGCATTTGCTTCGAGGTTCGTACAACCGGCAGCCGTCATAAGCTGCTCGAGCACCGACTCGGCCGTCGTGTCTTCGTCGGCGGGAAGCGTAAGCTCGGTCAAGGGCACCACCGATTGCTCGGTGTAGTTGCCGCCGGCGTCACTTGCGGAAACGCCCGTGACCTTGGCCGTCACCGCAATGGTCTTGCCCTCGTTCGGGTTGTCGAGCCCCGTCGTTCCCTTGACGTTTACCGTCGCAGAAACATCCAAGCCGGCAAGTACCGCGTAGTCCGAATTGTCGGGATAGCGCTCGGCATAACGGGCAAAACGCTCACTCTTCAGACGGCCGCTAATCGTGACTTTCGTGTTGTATTCGGGCTGAGTGAGGATAAGGTTCTCATGCGCGATAACACTCGGTTTGCTCGACTTGAGCAAACGATAGGTGTTCTCCGTGCCACCGGGGAGCTCGCTAAACACGAAGCCGTAGTGGCCTGCAGCCTCTTCGGAGGAATAGCACCAGTTAACCGCATATCCCTGACCGTACACCTTCAACGGCGCATGCAAGTTCCCCGTTACATTGGACGCATCCTGCCCGTCAAGAATTCCCTGAGAGAATGTTGACTTTGCAAGGCTCAGGTGGAACAGCTCGGCATCGAGCTCGCCCTGATCCTGCGGAGCAATCGCAAAATCGAGGGTCTTACTAGCCGTGACCTCGGCGTTCGACTTGTCGGTCACCGTGAGGGTGATCTTGGTCTTCGCCGCCTCGGTGCCAGGCAGCGGCTGATAGACCGTGCCCTTGTAGCCGTTGAACGTAATGTCATCGGTGCTGGCGGAGTACTTGACCTCGTAATACTTGCCGTCGATATTGAGCGTGCTCGTGCGCGGCATCTGCAGGTCGGCGGTCAAGCCATCCTTGTTGGCGACCGTGTCGGTGCCGGAGTACTTGATGTTGTCGTAGGTAAAGGCCGCATCGACCTTCTCCTGGAGCGCCTTCTTGTCGGCGGCGACCTTCTCAGGATCACCCTTGACCGTCACGGTGAAGTCGTGCGAGCCCTTAACGTCAGACGGGCCACCGCTCACAAACGAAACCGTCGCGGTCAGCGTTACGGTGCGATTGCTCGAAACGCGCGTCACCTTGCCGGTGTAGTCGTCCCAGCCATAACCGGACGGCCAAATGACATCGCCGTCAGAGCTCTTCCAGCTAACCTCGAACTTGCTCTTGGAGCCTGCGCGGTACGGAAGCGTGAGGTTGGACGTAACAGACTCGGCCGAATCGCCCGCAGCGTAACCGATGGCAACCTGTTCGGCGGCATCGTCGAGCATCTGCTGCACACGAGCCTCGTCCCAAGCCACCTGAACCGTCTTGTTGGGCTGGTAATACTCGGTCTTCTCGCCGTCACGCGACAGCTCAAACACCACATCGGCACTACGCAGACCGTCGATGTTGTAACCAGTGTAATCGTTGGGGTCAATGAAGAAGAACGTCACATCGCCGTTGGTCTTATCCTGGGCGTCGGAGATACCGACCGTGGCCTTGTCATCCTCAGCCTTAAAGGCAACGCCGCCCTCGGAGACCCTAACGTCAACGTCGGTAAATCCCAGATCGGCAAGCTGCGCCTTCAGAACATCGTTGACGTTGCCGCCCTTGGCGCTGTAATCAACAACGATCTGCTTATTGGCATCGTTGAGCTTTTGGACTGCAGCCTCAAGCGAGCCTGCGGCGATAACGGGATTGGCAGAGACGAGCTCGACCTTCGAGCTGCCGCTCGTGGCGACAGCCTTCAGATACTTGCCCGCGGCAGAAGCCGAAACCGTTGCCTCGGCGCCCGACATATCGGACAGCAGCGTCCAGTCGGCCGCCGGAGCCTTCGCGTCGTCCGCCGCATACCAGGCAACAGTCGCCTGACCGGTGACGTCGATACCGTTGGTGGTCGAACCGTCGGCGCGCTTGGCCTGCGCCGACGCCTTAACGCTATCGCCCGAGACGAGATGAGTCGAATCGCTATTAATCTGCGGCGTAGTGGTCACGCGCAGCAGGCTATACTCCCCCGCCGCGGTGACGCTATCGGACGAAACCCATTCAACCGTGTTGTCGAGCGCGCTAGCCGTGACTTTGATGCGCTTGCCGACAAGCGCGGCCGAGATGGTCAGGCTGCCATCAGTCTTATTGATGCCGTCGGTGAGCTCGGTCCAATCGGCATCGCCCTCGCCCTTGGCATACCACGCCATGGTGAGCTCGGCATCGTCGGGCACGTCCTTCGTCGAGCCCGACCAGCTGCCCGGAACCTGCACGCTCGGCGTGATCTTTGAGCCCACGCTCAGCGTAACGTTCTTATCGGCAAGCTCAATGCCCGCCAGCTTGTACTGACCCTTAAGCGTCACGGGGCCGAGCGGAGCTACGGACTGCGTGCCGCCGTAGGAGCTCTTCTTCTGCGTGCTGGAAACGGTGTTTTCGCTCGTCACCTTCACGCGCAGATACTTGCCGGCATAGGCGGCATCAACGGTATAGGTGGCCTTGGTAGCACCGGGGATATCGGTGTAAGCGGAGTCGTAGCTCGAGCTGCTATTTGCATACTGCCACTGGTAGGTCACATTATCGGTGCGGTCGATATAGTTGTAGCGCGAACCGTCCTTTTTGCGCACCTTAGTCTTGAGCGTATCGCCTACGTGCACGCCATTGGTAGCGGGAGAACCCTCGAGCTGCACGTCATAGAGCTCCACTTGGCCCGCGACGGAAACGGGACCCACCGCATAGTACGGCTTCTGCTCGCCATAGCCGCCGTTGGCCTTGGCCACGACGTAGTAGCCCTTAAGGGCGGCGGTCACCGTCAGGGTGTTACCGGTCTCACCCTTGATAGGCGTGTCGCACTTGCTTGCGGTGTTCGAGGTGCCCTTATACCACTGCCACGTGACATGCGAATCGGCGGTAACGTCGGTGGAACCCGCCTTGGCGGTCGCCGTAATCGTGGAACCAACCTCGACTTTGCCCGAAGTCGGGCTCATAGTCACGCTCGTGACATTAATTGAACCGGTGGCAGCAACGAGAGCGCCCGTGTTGTTGGCCATGCTCGAAGAGCCGATCTTCGAGGACACCTTGCACTTGAGGTACTTGCCACCCAAAGCATCGGTTAGCTCGAGGGTCTCACCCGTGGCACCCACAATGTCGGCATACGTGCCACTCTTGGTGTCAGAGCACTGCCACTGATAGTTGAGCTTGCTCGCGTCGACGAACGCGCCGTACGCGCCGCCCTTCTCCTTGGCGCGGGCCTTAGCGGTATCCCCCACCGCAAAGACGCTCGTGTTGTCCTTGGTGTTAACGATAGACACGGCCGAAAGCTCAACCGCACCGGCCTGTTTGACCTTGCTGGAAGTGGTCTTGTTCACCGTGTTGACGCCAGCGTTGGCCTCGACCCTGATGTACTTGCCTTCAAGGTCGTCGCCCACCACGAGCGAAGCACCCGTCTCGCCCTCGATCTTGGTAAAGCCCGAGGAGGAAGAGGCGGAAGCGGACCAGGTGTAGGTGACCTTGGCGTCGGAGCCCGCGGGGCTCGACCAATCCTTGTACGGCGTCGCCATAAGGGTATCGCCTATGCTCGGCACGTCGCTACTCAGCTTGACGCTGTAAAGCTCCATCTGACCGGCGCCCAACACGGGGCCGGGGATGTAGTTGCCGTTGATGCCCGAGCCAGAAGAAACGGACGGACCATAGTAGTCCTTGCCATCAACCGTTACCTTGCAGATGAAGTACTTGCCTTCCATCGCGGCGGTGACGGTGAGCGACTGCTCGTGGCCTACGACCTCGGTGTAGTCGGCGACATTGCTGCTGGCCCTGGTCGTGCCGGCGAGCCAGGTGTAAGTCCAGGTGCCGGGATTGGCAACGGACTCAGTCGAAGTGCCGTACCAGTCGTCCTCGACCTCGTCGTACATGTTTGCCCAAAGCGTCTCGCCAGCCTTGAGCGCGCCCGACTTCGTGGAATAGGAGCTGTCCTTATCCTTGGTATCCTGAATGAAGACCTTGGCCTCGCTCGAAAGCGTTGTGGCGGACGCGGCGCCAACGGCGTTCTTCTGCTCCGAAGCAGCAGACGCCGCAGCAGAGTTCTCGGACTCAGTCGCGTTGTCTGCGGCGGTGTCGGCACCATTCGCGGCACTCGCAGTTGCGCCCTGATCAGCGTCGGCGCCATCGGCAGCAGCGCTCGCCGCCGCACTGTTCGCGCCAGCATCGGCAGCAGCGCCATCTTCTGCCGCCGCGCCCTCGCCGGCCGTCGCAGTCTGAGCCACGGCCTGGGCAATGCCCTCGGCGCCCTCGGCCCAAAGTTGCGCTGGCGTGGTGCCAAAAGCCATGGCAAAAGCCAGGAACGCCACCAGACCGCGCTTGGCTACGCCACGGGCAATCGCTCCATACGGACGCCACGAGGCGCGTTGGCACTCGTCCTCAAACATATCCATTTGTCTCCTATTGTCTGAACTTGGGACATTGCCCAGCGGCTGCCCCACGTCATCGCGCACATTGCGCTCGAGTACCCCCATCGGGGTCCCCCTTCCCTCCAGAGCCCAACGCGTACCGGCGGCTTTCGCCACGGCCGCGCACAAGATGGGAGGCGATCCGACTTAACCTTACCGACCCGGGCGCGCCGTCCGATCTGCGACGCGACTATCCCGGGCCAAGAGGAATTACGGTTACTGGTACAGCCGGGGACTTGCACCCCGATTCTCCCAAACGCGCAGGAAAACTGCGCATTCGTGCGTCTCCGCACCACCATCTAGGCCATCGATTATTACTGTCGATATGGTAGCACGCAAAAGGGCCCCGCACACAGGCGAAGCCCAAGGTAAAAGCTATGGTTTGCGATAGAAAAGAGTGTGGATGGGACGCTGAGCAAAATGCTCCGCTATCCTGCGTCCCCGGGGAATCGCTAATGCTTGCCACCGTGGCTGTTACGCCAGATCTCGCGGCCCAGCATCAGCGCCAGCGCCAGCGCACTCACGTAGCCCATAAAGCCAATGACCGGGATACCAAACACAACCGGCTCGATGCGCGCGTAGTACACCACCGACGAACCGATAAACAGGCCGGCGATCACAATTGCCATCGACATGCGGTCGATAATTCCACCCAGCTGTCGCAGCGCCTTATCGCTGCTCATAATCTGCGTGTTCACCTTAAGCTGGCCGCGCGTGAGCATACGCGACGCCAAGCCCAGATACTCGGCCGCCTCGAGCGAGCCTTTTGCCGCGCGATAGCTGCTCGCGGCAAGATCGCGCCCCATTTCGCGGACGCGCGCATAGGTGCTTTTCTCGTTTTTGATGTGCGTCTGGATGATCTGGATCATGTTGACGTTGGGCATGTACTCGGTCAGCAGGCCCTCGAGCGTCACCATGCCGCGGGCGAACATCGTCACCACGCTCGGCAGCTCAACGTCGTTTTTGCGCGCCAGATTAAGCAGCGAGGTCAAAAACTCGCCGATATCAAGATCCTTAAGGTCGAGGCCCGCAAAGTCGGCGACGATAAAGTCCAGGTCGGACAAAAAGGCCGAATGGTCGAGCTCGGCAGAATCGCCGCGCGTCACGGCAAAGCGCATGAGCGAATCCTTGAGCTTGGGCACGTCGCCCTCGGCCACGGCGAAAATCATGTCCTTAACGATACCGCGGTCGTGGCTCGACATGCGCCCGACCATGCCCAGGTCGATAAAGTAAACGACGCCGTCCTTGAGAATGATGTTTCCCGCATGCGGGTCGGCATGGAAAAAGCCATCATCGAGCACCTGCGTCGAATAGTCCTCGACAATCGCCGAACCGATTTTTTCCAGGTCATAGCCCTCGGCCACCAAGCGCTCGGGATCGGCAATCGAGATGCCGTCGACGTAATCCATGACCACGACATGCTCGGTGCACAGATCCAGATAGGACTTGGGGCACGTCACGCCATGGATGCTCTTATGGAACTCATAGAAATCGTTGAGGTTTTTGGCCTCGGCCAAAAAGTTGGTCTCCTCGCGAAACGAGGTCCATAGCTCCTCGACCACGCCGTGCAGGTCCACAAACTGATCGGTGTTGACGAACTTGGAGACAATACGCACCACCGAGCGAATGATGTCGATGTCCTGCGCCATCACCTGCTGCGCACCGGGGCGCTGCACCTTAACGGCCACGTCCTCGCCGGTCACCAGGCGGGCGCGGTGCACCTGCGCGAGCGACGCGCTACCGAGCGGGTTGGGGTCGATCGCGTCGAACATCTGCCCCAGGCGCTGGCCGTATTCCTCTTCCAGACAGCGGAGCACTACCTCATACGGCACCGGCTCTACGTCGGAGCGCAAGCGACGCAGCTCGTCGCAAAACCGCTGCGGCAAAATCTCGGAGCGGTTGGCCAGAATCTGCCCCATCTTGACGAACATGGGGCCGAGCTCTTCGAGCAGACGGCGCAGGCGCACCGGCGTGAGGTTATCCCACACGCGATACTTTTTGATCAGGCGAACGATCTGCCCAATGCGTTCGCGGCGGCCCGCCGGCGTGAGCTGGTACTCCTCGTCTGGCGCCATCGCGTCGGGCTCTTCGGGAACCATATCGACAGCGCGCGGCTTCTTGCGAGCGCCCGAGACGGCGGCATCGACCTCGTCGACAACCGCCGCCTCGTCACACAAGGGATCTTGATTGTTGTAATCGGTGGTGGAATCTGCCATCTGCGCTACTACTCGGCCTCTTCGGCGTCCTCTGCATCGTCGGGCTCAACAGACTCGACGGGCACCGAAGTCACGTTGTCCTCGACCGAATCGACGATATCGCGTACATGAGCCAGGAAGGCCGTGCGCTCAGGGGCGGTCATAACGCGGACGCGAGCCAGGATGAGCTCATCGAGCACGCGCTGCGCCGCAGTCTCGCCCTGCATGCCCAGGCGCTCGGTCAGGTCGGAGATGGTGCCACCCGCCTGCTCGAACATGTCAGACACGCTGCGGGCGATATCGGGGGTGCCGGCATCCTTACGGACCTGCTCGCCCTTGGTACCGAGGTCGTCAAGGACCTTCTTGCCGCCCTCAACGGCAACGGCGGCAGCGCCGAAGCCCACGTTGATGGCACCGTTAACAAGCTGATCGAGTTTCATAACCATGGTTGGCTCCAATCATGAACAACTGCATTGGCCTTCTTGTACCCAAGATTGGGCGAACGACACAAAATCGTTTTACTGCCAAGATAGGAATCGAGCGAGGCAAAGCCTTTGACGGCGTTTGTCCCGCTCGTTCGCTGCAATACGGCTTTTACCTAATGTTGTCGTTCATCGCGAAGGAGTTCTTCATGGCACAGCTCGTGGTGTAGAGGACCTTGCCCAGCAGGGCATCGGTCTCCACCCGCACGCGCTCGGCAAACTCCTCGTTGGCGCGGGCGAGCTCGGCAGGCACCTCGGCCTCGGGCAGCGCGGCTACGGCAGCGTCAACGTCGTGGATCTGCTTGTGGCCCATGCCGCCGACTTTCTCCTGGTAGTCCTCGACGGCGCGACTGCACTCGTGGAAACGGACATCGGCCAGGGCGCCGATCAGGCGGTTGGCCCAGTAGAAGTTCTCGGACGTCACACGCGCCTGGGTGTCGGCGTAGTACTCGGGCATGGTCTCGACGTTGGCATACAGCGGGACGAGCGCGTTAAACGAGTTGGAGCCAAACGCCATCCACTGCACGGCGCGATACGCAGGCTGCGCATAGGGGCGCAGCTGCAGCACGGCGAGCTGGCTGTTGCGGTTGATGCCGATGGGGCGATAGGCGCCGCGCGTGGCGAGCGTACCCTT
>URQD01000031.1:0-23310 GCA_900549905.1 uncultured Collinsella sp.
ATGCGGCTCGCTTTTCGGAACGGGGCTGACGGACACGTTCCGAAATCTACCACCGTCGCTGTGCAGGGTGTCTATAAAGAGCCGTGGCCAAAAAACATCAAATATGAGTACTGATACTCTTTTAGTAGCAGTAATTTTGACCACATTTAAGGTGATTTGACGTGTCGATCGAGCAGATAAGCTGCCGTATCTCCTCAAGTGTTCATTAAAGGAAGACCTTGATGCGAATAAATCTCATTAAGATCTTCTTTTATTAACGAAAATAATGTAGCTACAACGGTGACAGTACTCATATTTGCCGTTTTTTGGCCACAGTCCTTCGGAGGGTCCTCGAAAATAGTCCCGAGTCGGCACTTGGGGACGCTCCTAAGTGCCGGCATTATAGGAACGTCCCCAAGTGCCGACACCGCGTCTGCCTGCGGCGGCCGCGCCCCGCTGCATCGCTCCGCACCCTTGCGGGTTCGAATCCCTCCGCTTGGCGGCGTTGGCTCGATTTGCTTGACGTGAGGGGCTCTTGGCTGGTGTGGGACGGAGGGATTCCGCGTCCGCCTGGTCGGCGGCCGCGCCCCGCTGCGTCGCTTCGCTCCTTGCGTGCTGCGCTGGAAAACGCTTCGCGTTTCCTCAGCTCCGCACCCTTGCGGGTTCGAATTCCTCCGCTTGCCCACAAGAAAGCGCCCTGGGCCGTTATGGGCTTAGGGCGCTCAGTTTTAATGGCTGGGACGGAGGGATTCGAACCCCCAACAGCCGGCACCAAAAACCGGAGTTCTACCGTTGAACTACGTCCCAATGTGTGGTGTTGCCCAAAAGCAACTCGTCTAGTTTACCTAATCTGCGAGGGCATCGCAAACGCCGTCGAGTAGGCGTACGGCGAGCGTCTGCGCGTCGCTGGCCGTGAAGGTGCCGTTGTAGCGCGTCATGCCCGTGAGCTCAATGCGAATGCGAGCCGGCTTCTGCTGCGCGGCGACATTGGCGGTGCGGATGCGCTGGGCCAGGTTGTGGCACTCGGCGAGGGCAATCGTGGCGCGTGGCGCGGCGTCGGCGGGCAGCTCGTCGCTTGCGATCTCGAGCACCAGGTCAACGTCGGTTGGGACCTCGGAGTCGCAGAGCATCATGCCGCTGTTGTCGGTCGTTGCCGTGGCGATGTTCCACATGCGCGAAGCAACGCTGCGTGCGATGGGGTCCTCACCGATAACGGCGATCTGGAAGCGCTCGAGCACGTTGGCGGCGCGAGCAAAACCGATGCGGGACTCGGCTTCGGTGACCGAGGGCTTGCCCTCCCACACATGATGCAGGCGGTTGATGTAGGCGTAGGTGTCCTGGAAGGCCATGCCGTCGGCAAACAGGCCGACATTTTCCTGGAACTGCTGCAGGGCGGCCTCGGTATGCGGACCAAAGTAGCCGTCGTCTTCGCCACAGGCAAAGCCCAAAACGTTGAGAGCGCGCTGCAGGGCCTGCACATCGGCGCCATGGAAATTGGGCATGCGCAGATACAGGGTGCGGTCGCCCAGCTTATACGAGGCGTCGACCAGGGCGCTCCAACAGGGGATATCGACGGCATGACCGGCAGCAAGGCCACTGTCGAGCCTGAAGGTGCTGACGGCCTGCTCGGTGGTGGTGCCAAAGCGCTTGTCGGCGACCTCGTCGGCATCGATGGTGTAACCGAGCTGCAGAAGGCGGGACTGAACATCCTCGACGGCTGCTCCCTGCATGCCCGTGGTAATAGGTTCCATGAACGAACCCCTTTCGGCGTACGATTCGTACTATTTTGAGCGCGTGTCGGATAGACAACGCGAGACAATGCATAAACATGCACTCAACAGTGTAGCAACTTGTACCCAAACTCGCTGCCCACAGGTTTTATGACCCCCGCTAGTTAAGACGCTCCACAAAGAAATCTGCCATGGAGAGGAAGAGCTCGCGCGCATGCGGGTCGAGCTCGACGCCTTCGATAGCGGCCTTGGCCTTGGCGGTCAGGTCGAGCGCATAGTTGTGGGCGAAATCGACAGAGCCGATCTGCTGGAAGATTTCCACGGCGCGCGCGAGCTGCGCGGGGTCCTCGGTGCCCGAGGAAAGGATTGCCTCGACCTCGTCGTGATGGCGCTCATCAGACAGGGCGTGCACGGCAACGAGCGTGCGTTTACCCTCGGTGATGTCGGTGCGGAAGTCCTTGTTGGCGGCCTCTTTGGTGCCGACCAAGTTGAGCAGGTCGTCCTGAATCTGAAAGGCAAGGCCCGTGTGCAGCCCAAAGGCGCGCAGTGCCTCAATCTGCTCTTCGCTGCCGCCGCCGATAATGGCTCCGGCGGCAAGCGGCGTCGCTCCGCTGTAGAACGCGGTCTTGTGCGTCGCCATGTCCAGATAATCGTCGACCGAAATGTCAAAGCGCCCGTCGCGGACCCAGCCCAGGTCGAGCGCCTGGCCCTCGATGGTACGGACGATCATCTCGGTAAGCTCGTGGAGCACGCGAAGCTTCACGTCTGCGTTGAGTGTGGGGTCGTCGAGAACCGTCTTGGTGACCATGGTGAGCGCCAGGTCACCGCAGTTGATGGCAAGACCGGTGCCCTCGGTAAGGTGCATGCAGGGCTTGCCGCGACGAATCTGCCCGTTGTCGGCGATGTCGTCGTGGATGAGTGCGCCCGACTGAAAGTGCTCGATGGCCGCCGCTGCGCTGCGGGCGCTCTCAAAGCTGCCGCCTACCGCAGTGGCGGCGAGCATGCAGATGAGCGGGCGGTGGCGCTTGCCAGCGTTTGCCGTAAATACCGAGAGCGGGGTATACAGGTAGCGCTCGATATCGGCGGAAGTCGCCTGTCCGTCAAAGAACGTGGCCAGATAGTCGTTAATCTGGTCAAAGTGCTGGGCTAAAAAGCTGGTAAACGGACTGGACACGGGTTCTCGCATTCTTTGATAGGTTGCATCGTTGCATTATGCAGACAACATATTGCCACATTAGGGCGTCGAGCGCGGCGGTTGAAGACGATTGGTCCATGCGGCCGCAAGTGCGGTAGGGGCTTGGCTAGATAAGCCCAAAGTGTTCGAGCGCGGTGACGACGCCGTCGTGGTCGATGCTGTCGGTGACATAGTCGGCCTTTTCCTTGAGGAAGTCCGGCGCGTTGCCCATGGCGATACCGACATCGACGGCGTTCATCAGCGAGACGTCATTGCTGGCGTCGCCGATGCCGTATACGGTTCCGTGGTGGGGATCGAGGGCGTCGAGTACGGACTGGATACCCTCGCGCTTGGTGCATTCGCGAGGCGAAATCTCGGTCACTTCGAGCTCGAGCTCGTTAAAGCAGAGCAGCGGCTCAAACGCTTGATCCTGAGCGATGCGGTTGGCAAGCGACGTGGACATTAAGATCTTGTAGGCGCTGTAATGTTGCAGCTGCGTAATTGCATCGCCCACGGTGCGGGCGTATCCCGGGGCGTCGGGCGCATCGGCACTCATGCGAACGACGCCATTGAGTCCCTCAAAACGAATCACTTCGTCCGATTGCTCAAGAATGGGAGCAAGGCGCTGCAGCATGCCGGGCGTCATCGCCAAATCGCGAATCACGTGTCCCTCAAGTTCGACATAGCCACCCGCGAGGCAGACGATGCCGGTCCAGGGCAGCTCGAGCAGCTTTGGATGGATGCAGCTCAGCGTGCGCCCTGTGCAGATAAACGCCATATTGCCCTTGGCGACAAAACCACGGATGGCTTGCGAGACCGCTTCATTGGGATAGGGGGAGAGGTCTCGCTCGCTCTCGGGAAGCTCTTGTGCCACTCGAGGGTCTTGCCAGGCGAGTGTTCCGTCGATATCGAAGAAGCAGATATCGCCGCGCTTATGGGCTGCGCTGGCGGCAGGGGAGGCCGAGGTGGTGGGCACAAATCCCGGCTCGAGGCCCATGATCTGGTCAAAATGCTCTTTAACGCGGGGAACGGAGATGCCAATAATCACCTGGGCGGTCTTGCCCGTAATGATGAGGCCCTTGGCGCCCGCCGCGACGAAGGCTGCGTTGTCTGCGACAACGGAAGGTTCTGCGACCTCAACGCGCAGACGCGTGGCGCAATTGGTCGCTCCTACAATATTGCTAACGCCACCCAAGAGCGCAACGACTTGCTCAGCAAGCAGATGATCTTGGGATGATTGGTTGTCGGTGCCGTTTTGGGCCGCGCCTTCTTTGGCAGAGCTTTTTCCCGTCAGACGTGCGAGCGCCGCATCGCTGGCGATATGATCCTCGCGGCCTGGGGTTTTTAGGTCGAAAGCCAGAATGAGGCCCCGGAAGACCAGAAAAAAGACAGCGCTAAACATCAGACCGATACCGAGCGCCAAAAGGTAGGAGCCGGCATGCATTCGCATGAGTGGGATGAAGTTGAAGGCCGTCATTTCCATGAGACCGCCCGAGAAGATGCCGACGATGCCAAAGAAGTTCATGGTCATGGCAAGGCAGGAGGACAGGACGGCGTAGAGCAAAAAGAGTCCGGGATAGGTGAACATAAAGAGAAACTCGAGCGGCTCGGTGACGCCGCAGACCACCGAGGCGACGATGGCGGGCAAAAGGATGACCTTAAGGCCGGCGCGGCGTTCGGGTTTGGCGGTGAAATAGAATGCTGCCGCGATGGCGGGAAGGCCAAAGAGCTTGCCCCAGCCGGTGGCGGTAAAACCTGCCCAGGGCGCAAGTTCATTTAAAGGGCGCGTGCTATGGGAGAGAATGGGGAGCAGGTTGGTCCACGTGGCGTAAATACCGTCGTGAATGACCAGATTGTCGTAATAGATGGGCATATAGAGCAGATGGTGCAGCCCCATGGGCTCGAGCGCTCGCTCCAAAAACACAAAGATGCCCACGCCGAAGGGGCCGACGCCCGCAAGTGCGTGGCGCAGCGTTTCGGTCACAGCGTATGCGAAGGGCACGATGGCGGCCGAGATGGCGGCAAGGGCAAACACGGCAAAAAAGCTGATGAGGTAGACGAGCGAGGAACCCGAGAACGTGCCGAGCCAATCGGGAACCTTGGCATCGTAGAAGCGGTCATGGATGGCAACGACGGTTGCCGACACCGCCAGCGGGCCGATAATGCCGGTGTCGAGCGTCTTGATGCCGTCGATGACGGTGATGCCGCTGGCGGGGGTTAAAGACGACGGGTACTTAAGTCCAAGGTTGTCGCCGCTCAGCTTAATGATCTCGCTCAAAAAGAAACAGTAGGCAAAATAGGCTACGAGCGCCTCGAGGCAGCAGCGTGCCGGTTGCTTTTGGGCAAGGCCGATGGGCAGCGCTACGGCAAAAAGGAGTGGAAGGCGCTTAAAGACCGTCCACGAGCCGCGCTGAATGATAGTCCAGAAAACGTACCAGGGGGTTCCGTATACGGCGAGGTCGCCGACGATATCCACGGTCGTTGCGAGGGCGGAGATGCCGACCATGAGGCCTGATATAGAAAACAGCATGGCGGGCGCGAACATGGCTCCGCCAAAACGTTGGATTTTCTGCAGCATAATATGCCTTTCGGATGCAACATGCTGTGCGAGCAAGAACGTTTAAACAATGAACTCATTGTAGAGGACTGGCTGCTTGCCGCATTGACGGTTTTGATTCGGTCCGATTTGGGTTTCGGGGGAACCGTCGACGGTAAATAATCCGTGCTTTACCGATAATCGGTTTAAACAACTTTAAGAAATGCTATCGTGCCTAGCCATACATATTCATTAGAGGTGAAATCATGCCAAAAGCGATTTACGAAGGAATCTACCGCGAGATCCGTTCGCGCATCATCAACGGGACCTATGCGTTTCAGGAGATGCTGCCAACCGAAGCCGAGCTGACCGCGGAGTTTGGCTGCACGCGCAATACCGTTCGACGCGCCTTGAGCATGCTGGCCGACCAGATGTTTGTGCAGCCTATACACGGCAAGGGCGTGCGCGTTATTTGGCTTAAGGGCGAAACCGATATGCTGGGCGCACTCGAAGAGGTTGAGTCGTTTGGCGAGTTCGCAAAACGCAACAATGCCGTCGCATCGACCGAGGTCAAGTCTTTTGAACATTTGATTTGCACTGAGCAACTCTCTCGTCGCCTGGGCTTTAAGGTGGGCGAGGAGCTGATTCGCGTCGTGCGTGTCCGAAGCCTCAACGGCAGCGCGCGCCAAGTGGACCACGGCTACTTTTTGGCGTCGATCGCCAAGGGCCTGACCCCCGAGATCGCGGCGGATTCTATCTACGGCTATCTGGAGCACAAGCGCGGCATCAAAGTGATGGCGAGCCGCCGTACGGTGAGTGTCGAGCTCGCCAACGATGAGGACTGCAGCTATCTGGACCTTGGCAAGTACAACTGCGTCGCCGTTATGGAGAGCCAGTCGTACACCTCGGACGGCATCTTGTTCGAGGTCACGCATGCCAGCACACACCCCGAGATCTTCCATTACCGCGTCAATTCCAAGCGATAGCCGGCTAGCTCGCAGCCTGACGAGACTCATGCCCTCAAAGCGAAAACGCCCGGTCAAACCGACGATGCATCGGCTTGATCGGGCGTTTTCTCTGCATTTGATAACAAATAATTGTTTATACAAAACTTGTCAAGTATCAAGTCGAAATTACCGTTCACCGAAGTTTTTCTACCGCTCTAGTAATACTTGTTCAAACAACTAGCCAAATAGCGTATTGTACAAGTCAGCAAAAGGGGCAAAGTCCCCGAGCCAATCTCCGAAGGCGGCGGCAAAGGGTGCCGCCACGGTGTGAAAGGGTGGATTGTAATGAAGAACGAAATGAGCAGAAGGCAGTTCCTGGGCTTTGCTGGTTCCGCGGCTGCGGTTCTTGGTCTGGGCCTCGTGGGCTGCGGTGGTTCTGCCGGCTCTGGCTCCTCTGCTTCTGGTGACGCTGCCGAGGTCTACTTCCTCCAGTTCAAGCCCGAGGTCGACAAGGAGTGGAAGGAGATCGCCAAGGCGTACAAGAAGGAGAAGGGCGTCGAGGTCAAGATCGTGACCGCCGCCTCCAACACCTACGAGGAGAAGCTCAAGTCCGAGATGTCCAAGAGCTCCGCTCCGACGCTGTTCCAGGTCAACGGCCCCACCGGCCTTAAGAACTGGAAGGACTACTGCGCCGATCTTTCCGACACCAAGCTCCGCGGCGAGCTCATCGACGACTCCCTGGCGCTGCAGTCCGACGGCAAGGATCTGGGTATCGACTGGGTTCAGGAGAGCTACGGCATCATCTACAACAAGGAGCTCCTCGAGAAGGCCGGCTACAAGGCTGAGGACATCAACTCCTTCGACAAGCTGAAGGCTTGCGCCGATGACATCCAGGCTCGCAAGGACGAGCTCGGCGTTGACGGTGCCTTCACTTCCGCCGGTATGGATGACTCTTCCAGCTGGCGCTACACCACCCACCTCGCTAACCTCCCGCTCTACTACGAGTTCGAGAAGGAGCACAACCAGGAGGACGACGAGATCAAGGGCGAGTATCTCGACAACTTTAAGCAGATCTTCGACCTGTATATCACCGACTCCACCTGCGATCCTTCGCAGCTTGCCTCCAAGACCGGTGACGACGCCACCAACGAGTTCGCAACCGGTAAGGCCGTTTTCTACCAGAACGGCTCTTGGGCCTACGCCGACCTCACCAAGGCCGGTATGACCGACGACCAGCTCGGCATGCTGCCGATCTACATCGGCGTCGACGGCGAGGAGAACCAGGGCCTGTGCTCCGGCGGCGAGAACTACTGGTGCGTCAGCTCCCAGGCTTCCGAGGATGCCCAGAAGGCCACCGAGGACTTCATGTATTGGTGCGTCACTTCTGACACCGCCACCAGCATCATCGCTGACAAGATGGGTCTGACCGCCCCGTTCAAGAGCGCTAAGGAGACCACCAACGTCTTCTCGCAGCAGGCCGTTGCTATGGCCAAAGACGGCAAGAAGACCGTTGCTTGGGACTTTGTTTACATCCCCTCTGAGGAGTGGAAGAAGAACCTCAAGCAGGCTCTGATCGCCTATGCTGCCGACAACAGCAAGTGGGACGGCGTCAAGAACGCCTTCGTCGATGGCTGGAAGACCGAGAAGGCTGCTTCCGAGTAAGCAGTTGCTGCCCAAGCTATCTGATTAGCGACAGGGGGCGGGCAGACGTTGGTTTGCCCGCCCCCCGCATATTGAAAGGACCCTTCTATGGGCAAAGCACTCAAGCGCTGGTGGCCGCTCTTTATGCTGCCCACGTGTCTGGCGTTTATGATCGGGTTCGTGATTCCCTTTATCCAGGGCTTCTATCTCTCGTTCTGCCAGTTTATTACCATCAACAACGCGCACTTTGTCGGTATCGAGAATTATGTGCGCGCATTGACGGACCCGCAGTTTTCCACGTCGTTCTTCTTTACCGTGGCGTTTGCCTTCCTGTCGACGGTGCTCATCAACGTGATCGCGCTGGCCATCGCGCAGGCGCTCACCCGCAAGGCGCTCAAGGGCACCAACATCTTCCGCACGATCTTCTTTATGCCTAACCTGATCGGCGGCATCGTGCTGGGCTACATTTGGCAGATTCTGATCAACTGTCTGCTCTCCAACGTGGGCGCCCAGCTCATCGCCCTTAACTCTGCTGCTGGCTTCTGGGGCCTTATCATCCTGACCCTGTGGCAGCAGGTCGGCTACATGATGATCATCTACATCGCTGGTCTGCAGTCCATTCCGTCCGACTACATCGAGGCCGCCAAGGTTGACGGTGCCACGGCATGGCAGACGTTTTGGAAGGTTAAGATTCCTAACCTGATGCCGACGATCACCATCTGCCTGTTCCTGTCCATCACCAACGGCTTTAAGCTGTTCGACCAGAACCTCGCTCTTACCGGTGGCGCCCCCGCGCACTCCACCGAGATGCTCGCCCTGAACATCTACAACACGTTCTATTCGCGCGCCGGCATCGCATGGCAGGGCATTGGCCAGGCCAAGGCAGTCATCTTCTGCATCCTGGTTGTCGCTATTTCCATGATCCAGCTTAAGGCCACGAGGTCCAAGGAGGTGCAGCAGTAATGAAACGCGATAAGGCTATCAACCGCGCGCTCTCGATTTTCTTTACGATTCTGTCGCTCGCGTGGATCTACCCCGTGTTCATGATTGCGCTCAATTCCTTTAAGAAGGGGACCGCAATCAGCACCACCACGGCGTTCGATCTGCTCACGCCCGAGACGTTCAACGGCTTTGCAAACTATGTGCACGCCTTAAACGAGCAGGGCTTTGCCTCGGCGTTTATGTATTCGCTCATCATCACGGTCACGTCGGTCGTGCTGATCTTGGTGTGCTGCTCCATGTGCGCCTGGTACGTGGTGCGCGTCAATAACAAGATCTCGAACTTCTTCTATTACCTGTTCGTGTTCTCGATGGTCGTGCCGTTCCAGATGCTGATGTTCACGCTGTCCAATTTGGCGGACCGCATCGGCTTTAACACGCCGTTCAACATCTGCTTTATCTATCTGGGCTTTGGCGCGGGCCTGGCGGTCTTTATGTTCGCCGGCTTTGTAAAGAACATCCCGCTCGAGATTGAGGAGGCGGCCATGATCGACGGCTGCAACCCGGTCCAGGTGTTCTTTAAGATTGTCCTTCCCATCATGAAGCCCACCTATCTTTCGGTTGGCATCCTCGAGACCATGTGGGTCTGGAACGACTATCTGCTGCCCTACCTCACCCTCGACTCCACCAAGTACAAGACCATTCCTATCTTGATCCAGTACTTCCGTGGCGGCTATGGCCACGTCGAGCTCGGCCCCATGATGGCCTGCATCATGATGGTCGTTGTCCCCATCGTCATCATGTACATCTTCTGCCAGAAGTACATCATCGACGGCGTGGTGGCAGGTGCCGTCAAGGGCTGATGCCGTAGCTGTTTTGCAAGTTTCTGCGGCGCCCTTCGGCGTGGCGCCGCATATCGAAAGGTAAAGACATGGCCGAGATCGTTCTCAAACATGTTCAGAAGGTGTATCCCAACAACGAGTCCAAAAAGAAGGGCTTCTTTGGCAAAAAGAAGAAGACCGAGGAGAAGAAGCACAACCTCAAGGTTACCGAGGACGGTGTGCTCGCTGTAGAGGACTTCAACCTCACCGTTCACGACCAGGAGTTCATCGTCCTCGTTGGCCCCTCTGGCTGCGGTAAGTCCACGACGATGCGTATGGTCGCCGGCCTGGAGGACATTACCTCCGGTGACGTGCTCATCGACGGCAAGCGCGTCAACGACGTGGCGCCCAAGGACCGCGACATCGCCATGGTGTTCCAGAGCTATGCTCTGTACCCCAATATGACGGTGTACGAGAACATGGCGTTTACGCTTGAGCTCAAGAAGGTTCCCAAGGACGAGATCGACCGCAAGGTTCGCTCCGCCGCCGAGATCTTGGGTATTACCGAGTACCTCGACCGTAAGCCCAAGGCGCTTTCGGGCGGCCAGCGCCAGCGCGTCGCCATCGGCCGCGCTATCGTTCGTGACCCCAAGGTCTTCCTGATGGACGAGCCGCTGTCCAACCTGGACGCCAAGCTTCGTAACCAGATGCGTGCCGAGCTCATTAAGCTGCGTCATGAGATCAAGGGCACGTTCATTTATGTTACTCACGACCAGACCGAGGCTATGACCCTCGGCGACCGCATCGTGGTCATGAAGGACGGCGTCGTCCAGCAGATCGCCACCCCGCAGGAGGTCTTCAACCATCCCGCGAACATCTTCGTCGCCGGCTTTATCGGCGTGCCGCAGATGAACTTCTTCGATGCCCAGCTGGTGCGCTCGGGCAACGGCTTTACCGTCAAGACCGAGGATATGAACGTGGCGCTCGCCCCCGAGACCTGCGCTCAGCTTGCTCTCAACTGGGACGGCGGCGACGTGAAGGAGATCACGGCCGGCGTGCGCCCCGAGCAGATCCTGCTTGCCGACAAGGACGAGGAGGGTGCGCTCCAGGGCACCGTCGAGGTGACCGAGCTCATGGGTTCGACCGAGCATGTCCACGTGACCGCTCCCGATGGCCAGTTCGTCCTGATCATTCCCGTTGTCGACCTTGAGGCCAAGGGTGCGCTCAAGGCGGGCGACCCCATCTGGTTCAAGTTCGAGAAGAACGCGACCCACCTCTTCGATAAGGTATCTGGCAAGAACCTTATCTAGGCCCGGTTCATCCAGGCCCTCCCTTTGGGCGACTGCGGTATTGCCATCCTTTTGCCGCGGTCACATATAAGGCTCCCCTCCCGTCCACTGGGCGAGAGGGGAGCCTTTCTTTGTGTTGGGGTTGCCTGGCCGGTCGTTTGTCTCGATCTGTAACAGGTAGGGCCGATTTCGGACGTTAGATGTTACAGATCGAGACGGTTCCGCTGAGCTAACCATTTCATCTAAATCTGTAACACCAAAGGTGAATTTCAGCTGCTAGATGTTACAGATTGAGATAAACCCAAGGGGAGGGGCCGGTATGTCTCAATCTGTAACAGCTGGGACCGTTTTGGTTGAATAGTTGTTATGGATCGAGATTGTTTGGCCGAGTCGGGTCACAGGGTAACGTGTGGGCACAAAAAACGGAGCCGTGTTGCCACGACTCCGTTTCTCAAGAGGATGGGTAAGGGAAGCGAAATTAGTTCAGGTGCCAGATCTCGTCGTTGTACTGGGAGATGGTGCGGTCGGACGAGAAGGTGCCAGCGTTGGCGATATTGATGAGCGCCTTGCGCATCCAGGCGTCCTGGTCCTCGTAGTCGGCCAGTACGCGCTCCTTGGTCTGGATGTACTCCTCAATGTCGAGCAGGGCCATAAACCAGTCCTTGCCCTTAATGTCGTCGTGCAGCCGCTGCAGGCGCTCGGCGTTGCCGGTCGCCATAAAGGCGGGGTTGGTGATAAAGTCCACCAGCAGCTTGATACCGGGCTTGCGGTAGAGTGCGCTGGCGTTATAGCTGCCGTCGGCGTAGAGCTGCTCGACCTGTTTGGACGAGGCACCAAAGGTATAGATGTTCTCGTCGCCCACGAGCTCGGCAATCTCCACGTTGGCGCCGTCGAGCGTGCACAGGGTTAGGGCGCCGTTGAGCATGAACTTCATGTTGGAGGTGCCGCTCGCCTCCTTGGAGGCCAGGCTGATCTGCTCGGAGATGTCGGCGGCGGGGATCACGCGCTCGGCGGCGGTGACGTTGTAGTTCTCGATCATGACAACCTGCAGGTAGGGAGCCACGTCGGGGTCGTTTGCAATCCACTGCGACAGCGTCAGGATCAGATGGATGATGTCCTGCGCGATAGTGTAGGCAGGCGCCGCCTTGCCGCCAAAGATGATGGTGACGGGGTGCTTAGGCCTGTTGCCGTTCTTGATATCGAAGTACTTCCAGATGATGTAGAGCGCGAGCATCTGCTGACGCTTGTACTCGTGGATGCGCTTGACCTGGACGTCGATGATGGCGTTGGAGGGAATGGTCACGCCCTGCTCGAGCGCCATGAACTGGCGCATGATGGCCTTGGCCTCGACCTTGGTGGCGGCCAGGCGCTCAAGAACGTCCTTGTCGTCGGCGAACTTGGCGAGTTTGCTCAGATCGCCGGTGCTGCGCCAGTCGGTGCCGATTACATCGTCGAGCAGGCTGGCGAGCGCGGGGTTGGCTCCATGGATCCAGCGGCGGAAGGTGATGCCGTTGGTCTTGTTGGAGAACTTCTCGGGATAGATCTCGTAGAACGGATGAAGCTCGGTGTCCTCCAGGATCTTGGTGTGGAGGGCGGCTACGCCATTGATGGAGAAGCCAAAGTGGATGTCCATGTGGGCCATGTGGACGGTGTCGTATTCGTCGATGACGGCGACGCGCGGGTCATCGTGCTCGGCCTTCGCGATCTCATCGAGCTTGACGATAATGTCGGCGATGGCAGGGGAGACCTTCTGCAGGCTGACGAGCGGCCACTTCTCGAGCGCCTCGGCAAGAATCGTGTGGTTAGTGTAGGCGACCATGGAGCGTACGATGGTCACGGCCTCGTCAAACTCGATGCCATGCTCGGTGGTGAGCAAGCGAATGAGCTCGGGGATGACCATGGTGGGGTGCGTGTCGTTAATTTGGACCACGGCGTAGTCGGCCAGATCGTGCAGGTTGCTGCCGCGCTCGATGGCCTCGTCGATCAGGAGCTGGGCGGCGTTGCTCACCATGAAGTATTCCTGGTAGATGCGAAGCAGGCGGCCCTGCTCGTCGGAATCGTCGGGGTAGAGGAACAAGGTGAGGTTCTTGGCGATCTCGGTCTTGTCGAAGTCGATGGAGCTGCCGGGGACCAGGCCGTCGTCGACGCTCGCCAGGTCGAACAGGCGCAGACGGTTCTTGGTGGGCTGGCCGTAACCGGGCACGTCGATGTTGACGAGCTTGGAGGTAACGGCAAAATCGCCGAACTCGACGGTGTAGGAGCGGTCGTCGTCGACTAGGATGTCCTGCTCACCGAGCCACTCGTCGGGGACGGCCTTTTGCTGGTTGTCGACAAAGCGCTGACGGAACAGGCCGTAGTGATAGTTGAGGCCCACGCCATCGCCGGTCAAGCCCAGCGTGGCGATGGAATCCAGGAAGCACGCGGCCAGGCGGCCCAGGCCGCCGTTGCCGAGCGACGGCTCGACCTCGAACTCCTCGATCTTGTTGAGGTCGTGGCCTGCGGCGGTGAGCTGGTCCTTAACCTCGTCGTAGATGCCGAGGTCGATCATGTTGTTGATGAGCAGCTTGCCGATCAAAAATTCGGCGGAAATGTAATAGAGCTTTTTCTTGCCGTTGTTGAGCGGGCAGGCGGCGGAGCGCTCCTGCACGAGTTTGACCAGCAGCTTGTAAATGCGACGGTCGTCGAGCTGCTCGAGCGAGGTGCCAAAAGACTGCTCGGCGAGTTCCATGAGGTTAATTTGGGGCATGTTTCCTCCTGTAATGGGTTGATTACATGTCTGCAATTCATAAGAATCCCGCGCGAGGGGATTGGGGTGGCCTCGCGCGGGTAAGCAAGCGCGTCCGCACGGTGGGGAGGGGTCGGGCGCGGTAGCTCCTATTGAGGAAGCTCGATTTCGGCTTCCGACGGGATGCGGAAGTAGGTCTCGGTCCAGTCGGTGAGTTTGTGCTCGAGCTCGCGGGTGATGGCGCCGTCGAGCATGCGCCAGGTCCAGTTGCCGCCCAGCGTGGCAGGGGTGTTGATGCGCGCCTCGTTGCCCAAGTTGAGCAGGTCCTGCATGGTGTAGATGCACGTGTCGCTCACGCTGGCTGCGATGGTTCGGTTGAGCGCGTCGGCGATGGGTTCGCCGGCCTGCTGATGGGTGTACAGGGCTGTCTGCTCGCGCTGACGCGGGGTAGCCGTTCCTTCAAACCAGCCGCGTGCCGTCTCGTTGTCGTGAGTGCCCACGTAGGCGACGGTGTTGGCAATGTAGTTGTGCGGCAGGTAGTACGAGTTGGTGCCCTCAAAGGCAAACTGCAGGATCTTCATGCCGGGGAAGCCCGAGTTGTCGCGCATATCGATGACGCCGGGGGTGAGGAAGCCCAGGTCCTCGGCGATGATGGGCAGCGTGCCGAGCTTTTCCTCGAGTGTCTTGAAGAGCTTGAGGCCGGGACCCTGCGTCCACGAACCGTAGGACGAATCAGGCGAGGAGAACGGCACCTCCCAATAGGCCTCGAAGCCGCGGAAGTGATCCAGGCGGATGACGTCGTACATGTCGAGGGCGGCGCGAATGCGGCCCTCCCACCAGGAGAAGCCGTCGGCCTCCATGGCGTCCCAGTCGTAGATGGGGTTGCCCCAGTACTGGCCGGTGGCCGAGAACTGGTCGGGCGGCGTGCCGGCGACGCTCACGGGATTGCCGGCGGCGTCGATCTTAAAGAGCTCAGGTGTCGCCCACATCTCGACGGAGTCACGCGAGACATAGATGGGCAGGTCGCCGATGATGAGAATGTCGCGCTCGTTGGCATAGGCCTTGAGGCGGCTCCACTGGCGGTCAAAGAAGTACTGCGTCATCTGGTGGTAGAGCATGCGCTCGGGATGGGCGGTGCATACCTTGCCGGAAGCCTCGCCGCGGGTGCGGAGCTCCGCGGGCCACTCCCAAAACGCCTTGAGACCGCACTCCTCTTTGACGGTCATGAACTCACAGTAGGGGATGAGCCAGTCCTCGTTGGCCTGGATAAAGTCATCGAAATCGGCCGGCTTGTCGGCAGCAAAGCGCTCGGCGGCGCGGTCGAGAATCTGACGGCGGCCGCCAAAGATAGCACCGTAGTCGACATTGCTGGGGTCGGATCCCAGATACACGCCATCGATATCGCGCTGCTCCAGATACCCTGCCTCGATAAACTCGGCAAAGTCGATAAAGTTGGGGTTGCCTGCGCGGGCCGAGAACGACTGATAAGGCGAATCGCCATAGCTGGTCGTCGTAAGGGGCAGAATCTGCCAGTAATGTTGTTTGCACGAGGCGAGAAAATCGACGAAGTCGTAGGCATTCCAGCCAAAGCCGCCGATTCCGTATGGTCCGGGCAGAGATGAGACGGGCATGAGGACGCCGCTTGCACGCTCCATGAATGCGCTCACCAACCTTCTTGTTGTGGGGTCGGCCTGCCGATGGGTGTGCAGTCCGCCTCCGATGTTCTGATTCGATACGCCTATTGTAAAACATGTTGTTTAAACATGTACAGGCAAGATAAAAAAGTTGGTCGATTTTCGGCGAATGGCTACATGCCATGAAAAAAGCCCCGACCTCACAACGTGAGATCGGGGCAAGAACGGTATGTAGGTTTTTGCTACTCGGCGTCGGCGAAGCCGTTGGGGTTGTGGCTCTGCCAGTTCCAGCTATCGCGGCACATGTCCGCGATGTCGTACTGGGCCTTCCAGCCCATCATGCGCTCGGCCTTGGAGGCATCGCACCAGTTGGCAGCGATGTCGCCGGCGCGGCGCTCGCGGATCACGTAGGGCAGCTCCTTGCCACAAGCCTTGGAGAAGGCGGCGACGACCTCGAGTACCGAGGTGCCGGTGCCGGTGCCCAGGTTAAAGATCTCGACGCCGGTCTTGCCGTTCATCCAGTTAAGGGCGGCAACGTGACCAGAGGCCAGATCGCACACGTGGATGTAGTCGCGCACGCCGGTGCCGTCGGGGGTGGGGTAGTCGTTGCCAAAGACCTGAACGGCCTCGAGCTTGCCCACGGCGACCTGGGCGACATAGGGCACCAGGTTGTTGGGGATGCCCTTGGGGTCCTCGCCGATCAGGCCCGACGGATGAGCGCCGATGGGGTTGAAGTAACGGAGCAGCACGACGTCCCACTCGGGGTCGGCGGTGTGGACGTCCATAAGGATCTGCTCGATCATCCACTTGGTCCAGCCATAGGGGTTGGTTGCGGGCTTCTTGGGGTCTTCCTCGGTGACGGGCGGGTTGTCCGGGTCGCCGTAGACGGTCGAGGAGCTCGAGAAGATGATGGACTTGCAGCCATGGTTGCGCATGACGTCGATGAGCACCAGGGTGTTCTCGATGTTGTTGTGGTAGTACTCGACGGGCTTGCTCACCGACTCGCCGACGGCCTTAAAGCCGGCAAAGTGGATGACACGGTCGATCTGATGGGTATCGAAGATCTTGTTCATCGCATCGCGGTCGAGCACGTTGGCCTTGTAGAAGGTGAGGTTCTTGGCGGCTTCGTCGCCCACGATGGTCTTGACGCGGTCGACGGCGACGGCGCTGGAGTTGGAGAGATCATCGACGATGACGACCTGGTAGCCACCCTCGAGCAGCTGAACGACGGTGTGCGAGCCGATAAAGCCGGCGCCACCGGTAACGAGGACGCAGGTGTCTTTGGGGTCGAGTGCTTTGGACATGTAGTCTCCTATCGAATCAGGAACACTTCTAGAGGGGAGTATAGCGCAGGCGGGGACGCCCAAATGGTGCACTGTAGGAAAAGCAGAGGATTATGTTAACGTACTCATATAAGAGCTTGCTCAATTGTTACCTCAAATTTGACAATTGCTTACGAGCCGCCGACCTTGTAGTTTCCTGCCGTTCGTGGAAATCGTTGGGACGCGCCATATGTACGCTAATATGTATGAGTTGAGCGACATATAAATAAGCATGTAACGGAGTACATATGTCACCAAACAGCGATTCCATCCTTTCCCAGGAGCTCTCGCGCCGCACTGCCCTTAAGGCCCTGTTCGGCGCCGCTTCTGCGGCAGTTCTTTTTGGCCTGCCCACTCGCGCCCATGCGGCGGAGGCTTCCAAAGAAACCACCGATAAATTGAATGCCGCCCAGGCCCAACTCGACGAGGTTCAGGCCCAGCTCGACAGCATCGCAAATGAGTATGCGGCGCTGGCCAACAAGAATGCCCAGACCCTCAACGACATCGAGAATGTCCAGGGCAAGATTGACGACACGCAGGCCCAGATCGATGAAAAGAAGGCCGAGCTCAAGAAGAAGCGCAACGACCTTTCCGATCGCGTGGCCGCCAGCTACAAGTCCGGCGGTACGAACATCCTGTCGCTGCTGCTGGCCTCTGGCTCGTTTGAGGAACTCGTCGCCAACGCGCATTACGTTGAGAAGATCAACAAGAGCGACCGCGATGCCATCGAGGATATCCAGACGATTCAGGCTGAGCTCGACGCACAGAAGACCGAGCTCGAATCACAAAAGGCCGACCTGGAGAAGCTCAAGGACCAGCAGACTGCTCAGATGCAGGACATGCAGGCCAAGCAGCAGGAGGTCCAGACAGTTCTGAACGGCCTCTCCGACGATGTCAAGGAACTCATGGCCCAGCGTGATTCCGAGATTCTCGCTGCCGCCCAGGCAGAGGAGGCTGCCAGGAAGGCTGCTACTGCCGCGGCTGCCGCAAACAAGAACAATTCCTACTCGGGTGGTTCAAGCTCGGGCGGTGGATCGTATGCGCCCGGAACTCCGCAGCAGAATGCCGGCTCGGGCAAGCAGCAGGCCGTCGTCAACGCGTGCTACTCCACGCCTTCGCCGGGTCAGAACTGGTGCGCGGCGTGGGTTACCAATGTCTTCCGTAACGCCGGCGTTGGCTACTTTGGCGGCAACGCGTGTGACATGTTCAACGCCTGGTGCTATAGCTCCGACCGCTCGGCGCTGCAGGTGGGCATGATCGTGGCCGACTCATCGCATAGCGGCACCGGTGCGCCGGGCCTGCTGTATGGACACGTGGGCATCTATATCGGCGGCGGCATCGTTATGAGCAACGAGGGCCCCATTACGTCGAAGTCGCTCGATTCGTTTATTTCGTTCTACGGTACGGGCTCTGGCGTGCGTTGGGGCTGGCTCGGCGGTATTGCGCTGTCGTAAAGCCGACGGGGCCGCGTGCCCGCCCGCGATATATTTGATTGCCTGCTCGGGCAGTCCTGCGCAAGACGAAGGCCACATTAAGTGGCCTTCTTTGCGTGCGGAACTCGCGATCAATCAAATATATCGCGGGCGGGCACGCGGTTCTCTCGGGTCCTGAGCACAACTCACCGGACTGGTTGTCTGAATAAAAGAAAGTGAAGGCCCCTTTCGGGGCCTTCTTTGTTAAAGGAATTCGCCGACTCGGTGGACTTCGGGTTGTAGGTCTACTCCGAATTGGTCCTTGACGGTTGCTTGAATGTGGCGGATGAGTTCGTCGACGTCGGCGGCGGTGGCGTGGTCGGCGTTGACGATGAAGCCGCAGTGCTTCTCGCTCACCTGGGCGCCGCCGACAGCGTGGCCGCGCAGTCCGGCGTCCATGATGAGCTTGCCGGCAAAGTGGCCCTCAGGGCGCTTGAAAGTGGAGCCGGCGCTCGGCATGTCGAGCGGCTGCTTGTCCTCGCGGCGTTGACGGTAGTCGTCCATGTCGGCCTTGATCATCGCGGCGTTGCCCGGGGCAAGGTTAAAGGTGGCAGAGAGCACGATAAGGCCGTCGTCGGCGATACGGCTCTTGCGATAGCCCAGGTTAAGCTCGTCGACATCGAACTCAATGATATTGCCGCTGCCGCGGGTGCCGTCGTCGAGCACGCGGGCGGGCTTATAGACGCGCACGGACTCCAAAACATCGGCCATGCAGGCGCCATAGGCACCGGCGTTCATATAGCAGGCGCCGCCGACCGAGCCGGGGATGCCCGAGAGGGGCTCCATGCCGGTAAGACCAGTCTCGGCTGCCGCGGCCGCTACGTCCGAGAGTAGCGCGCCGGCTGCTGCCGTAACATGCGTGCCGTCGACGGTGATGTTAGAGAGGCCTTCGCCCAGTGCCACGACGACACCGCGGATACCCTTGTCACCGACGAGCAGGTCGGAGCCGTTGCCCACGATGGTGAGCGGCAGATCGCAGCGGTAGCAGGTGTCAAGCGTGGCGACGAGTCCCTGCTCGGTATCGGGCGTGACAAAGACATCGGCCGGGCCGCCGATCTTAAACGTAGTGTGCTCGCGCATGGGCTCGCTCATGAGCACGTTGTCCTCGCCGGCAACACCGGCGAGCGCGCAGAGCAGGTCCTCGTTAAAAAAGTCATTCTCGTGCATACGAATATCCGCCTTATGGTGGTCGTTTTCATCAATCGAATGCAATATACCCCACCCGGATGGATTTGGTGCAAAGTAACCTGACCCCAATGCATCACATGGTGCAAAGGGGTCAGGTTGCTTTGCGCCAATCGCGGCGATAAAACAGCCGTCTACCGGATTGGTAAAGTGTTTATCATCAAGGTAGAGGGACGGTCGCTATACTTTCAAGAGATTGCGCGAATACTCGGAAGGAGCGAGATGGGCAACAAAGTTACTCTTAAGCAGATTGCCCAGGAGGTGGGGCTTTCCCCCTCATCGGTCTCGCTTGTCCTTAACAATCGGCCTTGTCGCATCTCGGAAGAAAACCGCAAGCGCATCAAAGAGGTCGCGGCACGCAACCACTATGTTCCTAACCAGATTGCGCGCAGCCTGGTCATGCGCGAGTCGCGCACGCTGGGCCTTATCGTTCCCAACATCGAGAGCCGCTTTTTTGCCTCGCTCGCCGGCAGCCTGGAAAAGCGCTGCCGCGAGGACGGCTACGCGCTCTTTATTACCAGCTCGGGTGGAAGTGCCGAAGACGATCTGGAGCTCCTGCGCCAGCTGGTGACGCGTGGCGTCGATGGTGTGTTCTTGGTCGTGGGCGACGAGTTCTCGGACGACCGCGCCCTGCGCGAAGAGGTCAGCCATCTGCCTATCCCGGCTGTTATGGTCGACCGTGCCATTGAGGGGCTCGAGTGCGACAAGGTGATGTTCGACCACGAGATGGGTGGCTACATGGCTACCCGTTACTTGATCGAGCGGGGGCACCGTCGCATTGCCTGCTTGGTTAACGCGCGTCGTTCCAATACGGGCCGCAAGCGACTTGCCGGCTATGAGCGCGCGCTGCGTGAGGTTGGCCTGCCGATCGACGCGCGTTTGGAGTTCGAGAGCGAGTACTACATTCCGAGTGCCTACGAGGCCTCGGAGGCGGTGCTCGCAACCGACGCCACCGCCGTGTTCGCAAGCTCGGATAACATTGCCCTCGGTTTGCTCAAGCGCCTGCACGAGATGGGGAAGAGCATTCCGGACGATATCTCGGTGGTGAGCTATGACAACTCGGCGGCCGACGTTCTCTTTGAGCCGGCGCTGACCGCGATTGAGCAGGATCCTGGTGTCCTTGCCGAGCATGCTTTTGGCTGCATGTCCAAGCGTCTTGCCGGTAGGGGCGGTAGGCGTGCCGAAGAGGTCGTTCTGGAGCCGGCGCTTATCGTCAAAGACAGCGTGCTCGAGCTTACTAAACACAGCTAAACACGTTTATCAATTTGCAGAGACTGAATGTGGAGCACCTGTGACAGGCAATGCCGCAGATGAATGTCTGCTTCTGCCTGTCAACATGGCAAATCAGGATGGTAAAACGTTTTTTCATACTGATAAAACGTTTTATCAAATATACTTGTCTCAACGAAAGGTTGCCGTATTGGAGGGTGACCATACAGCGAAGGGACATAAACAATGGCTAAAACTCTGGGAACGCCGTGGCAAAAGCTGGGCCACGAGGTGCCGGCTTTAGAGCTCGAGGGCGTCGACCTGTATTGGCGCGCATCGAACTATCTGTCCGTCGGCCAGATTTACCTTCGTTCTAACCCGCTGATGCGTACCGACTTTGTCGACGAGAAGACCGGCGAGACGCGCGACTTTGGCCGTCCGGACGTTAAGCACCGCCTGGTGGGCCACTGGGGCACCACTCCTGGTATCAACTTCCTGTTCGGCCACGTTAACCGCCTTATTGCCGATCACAACCAGAATGCCATCTTCTTGATGGGCCCGGGCCACGGTGGCCCTGCCGGCACCGCCCAGTCGCTGCTTGATGGCACCTACCGCGAGATTCGCCCCGACATCACCAATGATGAGGCCGGCCTGCAGAAATTCTTCCGCCAGTTCTCGTACCCCGGCGGCATCCCGAGCCACTTTGCGCCCGAGACGCCCGGCTCCATCCACGAGGGCGGCGAGCTCGGCTACACGCTCAGCCACGCTTACGGTGCCGTCATGGACAATCCGAGCCTGCTGGCCGTGGCCGTGGTGGGCGACGGCGAGTCTGAGACTGGTCCGCTTGCGACCTCTTGGCAGTCCAACAAGCTCGTGAACCCGGCAACCGACGGTATCGTCCTGCCGATCCTGCGCCTCAACGGCTACAAGATCGCCAACCCCACCATCCTCGCCCGCGTGTCCGCCGAGGAGCTCACCAAGTTCTTCGAGGGCATGGGCTACAAGCCGCACTTCTTTGTCGCCGGCTTTGACGACGAGAGCCACGCGAGCATCCACGAGCGTTTCGCTGCCCTGTTTGAGCAGGTCTTTGACGAGATCTGCGACATCAAGGCTACTGCACAGGCCCAGGCCGCCGCAGGTGAGACCGTGGTCCGCCCGGCCTACCCCATGATCGTATTCCGTACGCCCAAGGGTTGGACCTGCCCCAAGCAGATCGACGGCAAGAAGACCGAGGACTCCTGGCGTGCTCATCAGGTGCCGCTGGCAAGCGCCAAGGACACCCACGAGCACTTCCGCGTGCTGCGCGAGTGGCTGCGCTCCTACAAGCCCGAGGAGCTCTTTACGCCCGAGGGCCAGGTGCGCCCCGAGGTAACGGCTTTTATGCCGACCGGCGAGCTGCGCATCGGCGCCAACCCCAATGCAAACGGCGGCAAGGTGCGTCGCGAGCTCGAGCTGCCCGATATTCACGCCCACGAGATTCCCGTCGCCGAGAAGGGCCATGGCTGGGGCTCCACCGAGGCTGCCCGCGTCTTTGGTGAGTACACTGCCGACGTTCTGGCCAAGAACATGGAGGATTTCCGCATCTTCGGTCCCGACGAGACCGCGTCCAACCGCCTACAGGCTGCCTACAAGGTGACCAAGAAGCAGTGGGATGCCGGCTTCTACGAGGACGATGCCAACGACGAGCTGCTCGCCGGCTCCGGTAAGGTTGTCGAGCAGCTGTCCGAGCACCAGTGCGAGGGCTTCCTCGAGGCCTACGTGCTCACCGGCCGCTCCGGTGTGTGGAGCTCCTACGAGAGCTTTGTCCACGTGGTCGATTCCATGGTCAACCAGCACTGCAAGTGGCTCGAGGCCACCAAGCGCGAGATTCCGTGGCGCGCCCCCATCAGCGGCCTTAACATTTTGCTGTCGAGCCATGTCTGGCGCCAGGACCACAACGGCTTCTCGCACCAGGACCCCGGCTTTATCGACTTGCTGCTCAACAAGGCCAACGATACGCATATCGTGAATGCGTACTATCCGGCCGACGCCAACATGGCCCTCGCTGTGGCCGAGCGCGTCTACCAGTCCACTGACTGCGTCAACGCCATCTTCTGCGGCAAGCAGCCTGCCCCGACCTTCCAGACGGTTGACGAGGCCTGCGCCGAGCTCGCCGAGGGCGTCGCAACCTGGAAGTGGGCATCGACTGCCGACTCGCTCGCCGAGGCTGACGTCGTGGTTACCACGTGCGGTGACGTGCCGACGCTTGAGGCCCTGGCTGCAACCGATATGCTGCGCGAGCTAGGCATTAAGGTGTGGTTCGTTAACGTGGTCGATCTGCTCAAGATTCAGAACGTCTGCGAGAACGACCAGGCCATCAGCGATGAGCGCTGGGCTGAGCTGTTCGGCCGCGGTGAGAAGCCCGTGCTCTTTGCGTTCCACGCCTATGCCGGCACGATTCGCCGCCTGATCTGGAACCGCCCCGGCCACGACGCCTTCCGCGTCCACGGCTACGAGGAGAAGGGCTCCACGACCACGCCGTTCGACATGCTGCGTCTGAACAACATGGACCGCTGGGCCCTGGCCGCCGACGTGCTGCGCATGGTCGACGCCAATAAGTTTGCCGAGCAGATTGATGAGTGGGAGGCCTTCCGCACCGAGGCCTTTGAGTTCGCGTGTGACGAGGGCTTCGATCACCCAGCCTTTACCGACTGGGTCTGGCCCGACG
>URQD01000032.1:0-20846 GCA_900549905.1 uncultured Collinsella sp.
AGGACGCCGCCCTCTCAAGGCGGAGATCACCAGTTCGAATCTGGTACGGGCTACCAAAATTGAACGCCCGGGCCTCGTAAGAGACCCGGGTTTTGTGTATTGACCGATATTTAAGGCGCGCGTTGAGTCTGCCGCCCGGACCGAGGAGTTGTCATGGACCTGCCTATCAGCTTGGAAGACATCACGTATGCCGAGAACTATCTGGCGCAGGGCGACCTGGCTACGGCGACGCCGCTGCTTGAGCGTCTGGTGGAGCTCGCCGAGGAGTATATCGACGCTGAGTGCAAGACGGAGGAGAAGCGCCAGTACTTTAGCTTCGACAGCAAGTTTGAGCGCCTGGCCTATCGCCGCGTGGAGAAGGATCCGCGCGAGCTGGTGCAGGTCGAGGTTCCCTTTGACCGCCTGTACTCCGACATGGCGTTTGCCTACATTCGCCAGCAGGATTATGTGAGTGCTCGGAATGCCCTGATGCAGGCCGTGCGTTGGGATCCCATGAACTGCAACTATCGCTTGGACTTGGCCGAGCTGTTCCGCGCGCTCGAGGACAAGCAGGAGTGGGCATCGCTCTCGTTCTCGGTGCTGGGGCGTGCAAGCGATGGCAAGTGCGCCGCCCGCGCTTACGCCAATCTAGGTCAGTACTTCTTGGAGCCCGAGACCGAGAACGTTTCGGCTGCCGTGGGCTGCGCGCGTCTGGCGCTGCGCCTGGCGCCCAATGATGCGCATACGACGCGCCTGCTCAACAAGATCCATACCACCTATCCGGATGCCGCGGACGAGAGTGACGACCATGTGATGGGTGAGCTCGCCCTGCAGGGCGTGCCGACCTCGCCTTCGGCCGAGATCGCCATCTGCCTGATCATGTGCGCGACCGACGCTGCGAGCGACGGCGACAAGCAGGAGGCTACGCGCCTGACGGTCCGTGCCCGCGACCTGGTGGGCGAAGAGGCGTGCGCGGCGATTATCAAGCTGGTGCGCGAGAGTGATGCCGAGCTTAACGCCGAGCGCAAGGCAAAGCGCGAGGCTGCGGGCTCAAACGCCGATGGCGCCAAGGAGGCCGGCGATGCCCAGTAAGCGCGAGCGCAAGCTCATTTCCAAGAATCGCTCGGCACATCACGAGTACTTTATCGATGAGACGTTTGAGTGCGGTATTGAGCTGAGCGGTACCGAGGTCAAGTCGATTCGCGAGCGCGCGTGCCAGATTACCGATACCTTTGCACTGATTCGTGGCGGGGAGTGCTGGCTCGTCGGCCTACATATCCACCCTTATAGCCATGGTGGCGTGTGGAATCGCGATCCCGACCGTCGGCGCCGTCTGCTGCTGCACCGCAAGGAGATCGACTTTCTTGACGGCAAACTTCGCAACCGTGGTTATGCGCTGGTTCCGTTGGAGCTCTACTTTAATACCGACGGTCGCGTAAAACTGCTGCTGGGCCTGGGTCGCGGCAAGAAGCTCTACGACAAGCGCGAGGACATGGCCAAGCGTGATGTCCAACGCGAGATCGACCGCGCCCTTAAAGAACGCAACCGCTAGGAGCGAGTTCACGGGAAGGTGCCCTACCGCGCCCGCCCCGTCTTCCTTGCTGTTTTGCCATATATTTCCAAAAAACGGCGTCCGTTATGGGCGCCGCTTTTTATGGGTACATACAGCCTTAAGGTTCAATCCCGGGTTAGGGGAGTACTTGTTATGGACAAAACTGCATTCTTTACCATGCCGAGCGGTCTGTATGTGGTGAGCGCCGCGGCAGACGGGCTGCGCGCCGGCTGCGTCATCAACACGGCGGTGCAGGTGACGGCAGCACCACCTCGCATCTCGGTTGCCGTAAACAAGGAAAATGTGACCGCTGGCGTGATCGAGACTGCCAAGGCCTTTGCGCTGACCGTGATCGACCAGACGGCGGATATGCTCTACATTGGCAACTTTGGATTTCGCACCAGCAGCAACTATGACAAGTTTGCCAAATACGAGACCCGCGAGACGGCTCTGGGCATGCCTTATGTGTCCGAGCACGCGGCGGCTCTGTTTAGCTGCCGTTTGATCGACACTGTGGATGTGGGTACGCATCTACTGTTTATCGGCGAGGTCGAGGACGCCGAGCGCCTGAGCGACGAGACGCCGTTGACCTACGACTACTACCATAAGGTCCTGAAGGGCAAGACGCCTCCGAAGGCGTCCTCGTATCAAGGCTAGAAATGTTTTAAAAACACTTGCATTATATTATTGAGAACATATACTAATAAGCGAAGTACATCACCAGTCACGTTCGAGAGGAGAACATCATGGCTGAGGAGAAGAAGACGTATAAGTTCGTGTGCGTCGTTTGCGGTTACGAGGTTGAGGTCGATACGCCCGAGCTGCCCGAGGATTATGTGTGCCCGGTGTGCGGCGTCGGTCCCGATCAGTTTGAGCTCGTCGAGGAGTAGCTCGCAGGCACACGGCGATTAGCCATACAGAGCTCTGTCCAAGGGCCCCGGTCGAATTCTCGGCCGGGGCCCTTTTCCTCCGTCCCCAAGGGATCACGGCTGCTGTTAGCCGATCCTGTCTGACGTGAGTCCGGCCGACCGTTTGTCTCAATCTGTAACATCTAACGGTGGAAATTGGGCCCACTTGTTACATATCGAGACAAACCAAAACCGTCCGGCAGAAGATCTCAATCTGTAACATCTAGACATCGAAAGCGGGTCTAGATGTTACAGATCGAGACGTTTGCCTGAGTAGGTGCCCCGCCCCATTACATCCCTGTCAACAACACGACATCGAGAATCGTCACGATGGCACCGATCCCTACGAGCAGCGCGTTGAGTGGACGCGAATTGGCGTATTTGCCCATGACGCGGGGTGAACTGGTGAGCCGTATGAGCACAAAGACCGTAATCGGTAGCTGAAGCGACAGCAGTGCCTGACTCCAGATGAGACCTTCAAAAGGATTTGGGACGACCAGGCACGCCGTCACTGCGCCGACGAAACAGGCCGCCACCCCGATCGAGGAATGTCGGTCGTGGATATCGTATTCCTCGTCGAACATGCCCGCAGTGATGGTCCCCGCCGCCATGCCCGCTGTCACGCTGCTCGATAGTCCCGCGAACAGCAGCGCTACCGCAAAGATGGTCGAGCTCGCCGGGCCCAGAATGGGGGAGAGCGTGGCCGCTGCGACGGCGAGGTCGTCTACGACCATGCCGTGCGCAAAGAAGGTCGTTGCGGCCAGGATGACCATGGCCGAGTTGATTGCCCAGCCCACGCCCATCGAAAAGAGCGTGTCGAAGAGCTCGTAGCGCAGACGCTCTTCGATAACCTGCTCGCCTTGGCCTTCGAAGTGCATGGATTGGATGACCTCGGAGTGCAGAAAAAGGTTGTGTGGCATAACGACCGCACCCAGGACACTCACGATAATCGCGGCAGAGCCAGTGGGCATACTGGGCGTGATCCAGCTTGCGGCGGCTTGCGGCCAGTCGACCTTGACTAGTGCAAGCTCGGCCAAAAACGAGAGTCCTACCACGCCTACGAAGGCGATGATCCAGCGTTCGGCTCGCTTGTAGGAGTTCGTCATGAGCATCGCCATCGATACTGCCGCCACGATGACGCAGCCCGCACGCACGGGCAGCCCAAAGAGCATTTGAAGGGCAATCGCGCCGCCCAGGACTTCGGCCATGGCGGTGGCGATGGTCGCGAGATAGGCGCTGCCGAGCACCGCGCGTCCCACGATGCGGGGGAGAAAGCGGGTCGTGGCCTCGGCAAGGCAGGCGCCCGTGGCGATGCCCAAGTGCGCCGCGTTGTGCTGCAGCACGATGAGCATAATCGTGGACAGCGTGACGATCCACAGCAGCGCGTAGCCAAACTGCGAGCCCGCGGCCATATTGGAGGCCCAGTTGCCCGGGTCGATAAAGCCGACGGTCACGAGCAGCCCGGGGCCGATATGCCGCGCAATGTCTAGGCCTCCGTGACCGCCGGTGCGCCGGGAACCAAAGTGTTGTTTGAGATGGTTGAGCATGGTGCGCTCCTGTGTATGGGCGGCGTGACGTCACATCTGGGCCGTGCGGCGCCACGCGTCGGTTTTGGGTTGGGGCTACTTGTGTGCTTTGCCCTGATTGGCCACGGCGTCGATCTTGGCGGCGATGGTCGCCGGGTCGCCGATGTAGCGCTTGTCGAGGACATTGAAATCGGTATCGAAGGTGTAGACGAGCGGCACGCCGGTGGGGATGTTGACCTTGAGGATCTCCTCGGGCGTGAGGTGTTCGAGCTTTATGACGAGTGAGCGCAGGGAGTTGCCGTGTGCGGCGATGAGTACGCGCTTGCCGGCGAGCATCTGGGGGCGAATCTCGTCTTCGAAATAGGGCCAGGCGCGGGCGATCGTGTCCTTGAGGCATTCGGTATAGGGCAGCTGATCAGGCGCGACATCACGGTATTGCTCCTGGGTGTGGGGATCGCGCGCGTCGTTCGGCTCGAGTGCCGGCGGGCAGATATCGAAGGAGCGGCGCCAGATGAGCACCTGCTCGTCGCCGTGCTCCGCCGCGGCATCGGCCTTGTTGAGACCCTGCAACGCTCCGTAGTGGCGCTCGTTGAGCTTCCAGGATTTGATGACGGGCAGCCACTCGCGATCCATTTGGCCGAGCACGATGTTGAGGGTGTGGATTGCGCGCTTGAGGCGCGAAGTGTAGCAGACGTCAAAGTCGAAACCGGCTTCTTTGAGGGCTCGACCGCCTGCTGCGGCTTCTTCGCGGCCCGTGTCGGTGAGCTCAACATCGGTCCAGCCGGTGAACAGGTTGAGCTTGTTCCACTCGGACTCTCCGTGACGGATAAGGACGAGTTGCATCGTCTGCTGGTCTGCTTGGTGCGCCATAGGGGCCTCCTTGATCTGGCACGGTGTGCGTGCCGTTTGCTTGACGCCGCAAAGGATACCCGTTTTAACCTTAAAAGTTAACCAAGACTAACAAAATTGTTGTATTTGAATGGGATGGTGAAAGGGGGCTGCCGAAATGTCTCGATCTGTAACAACTAGGGATGGAAATTGGGCCTAGGTGTTACAGATCGAGACAGGAAGAAATGGTCCTATGGAAAATCTCGATCTGTAACAGTTAGCTGCAAAAACCGGCCCTTCATGTTACAGATTGAGACATTTGGAACCGTCTCTCGAAAACATCTCAATCTGTAACAGTTAGTCGTCGAAATTGGGTCTTACTGTTACAGATTGAGATGTATGAAGAGGTGAGTTTGCAGGTCGAACTTGGGGCCTATGTTTTCGCCCTTGAGGTCGGCGGTGCCCACTCGTAAGGTGTGCGTTACGCGATTGTTTCGAAACGGGCGGGAAACACAACGACGCCCCGATGCCCCTACTATGCCTATTCAACTGACTGTCTAAATATCTAGGGGAGGATCGCGATGCAGGCAGATTCCGCTCAGCAGCAGGGCCTTTATCGCCCCGAATTCGACCACGATGCATGTGGCATCGGCGCGCTTGCCGATATCAACGGTGAGCGCCATCACCAGATTCTGGACGATGCACTGTCCATTCTGGTCAACTTGGAGCACCGCGGCGGTACGGGACTCGAGAAGAACACCGGCGACGGTGCCGGTATCCTGTTCCAGGTTCCGCATCACTTTTTCCGCAAAGAGGCTCAAAAGTGCGGCCAGATTCTGCCGGCAGAGGGCGACTATGGCGTGGCCATGCTGTTCTTCCCGCAGGACGACAAGGGCGTAGAGGATGCCCGTCGCGTGTTTGAGGAGGGCTGCGCCGAGGCCGGCGTGCCGCTGCTCTTTTGGCGCGAGGTGCCCGTCGACCCGCACGACTTGGGCGAGACGGCACGCGCCTGCATGCCCACCATTCTGCAAGCCTTTCTGGGCCGTCCCGACGACACGCCCGCCGGCGATGCCTTCGAGCGTCGCCTGTACGTGTGCCGTCGCACTATCGAGAAGAAGGCCGATGCCGAGTTTGCCCTGCGCGACAAGATCTTCTACGTCTGCTCCATGAGCTCGCGCACTATCGTGTACAAGGGCATGCTCGTCGCCACGCAGATGCGCCGCTTCTTCATCGACCTCAACGACGCCGCCGTCAAGACGGCCGTGGCGCTCGTCCACTCGCGCTACTCCACCAACACCACGCCCAGCTGGGAGCGCGCGCACCCCAACCGCTTTATCATCCATAACGGCGAGATCAACACCCTCAAGGGCAACGTCAACTGGATTCGCGCCCGCGAGCCCAACCTGTACAGCCCCGTGCTGCAGCACGATCTTGAGCGCGTGATGCCTATCATCAACCGCGAGGGATCCGATTCCGCGATTCTGGATAACGTGCTTGAGTTCCTGGTCATGAACGGTCGTCCGCTCACGCGTGCCGCGTCCATGTTGCTGCCCGAGCCGTGGGACCACAACGACAGCCTGAGTGAGGAGCGCCGCGCCTACGACGCTTACCAGTCCATGCTCATGGAGCCGTGGGATGGCCCGGCGGCCATCGCCTTTACCGACGGTCGCACGCTGGGCGCCGCCCTCGACCGTAACGGCTTGCGTCCCGCCCGCTACTATGTGACGCGCGACGGTCGCTTTATGCTGGCAAGCGAGGTGGGCACCATCGAGGTGAGCCCCGAGAACATCCTGACGAGCGGCTGCCTGGGACCGGGCCAGATGCTCGAGGTCGACTTTGCCCGCGGTCGCGTCATCTACAACGATGAGTTGCGCGCCCGTTACGCTAAGGAAAAGCCCTACCGTGATTGGATTGCCGAGGAGACGCTGGCCGTCGACGCGCTCGATGAGTCCGCCGCGCCCGCGCCCGCCGAGGACGCCGAGGTGCCCGCCGCCGTGCGTATGGCCAAGCTCGGCTACCACTGGGATGACGTCGACGAGGTCGTGCGTCCCATGGCCCAGCAGGGCAAGGCCCCACTCGCCTCGATGGGCATCGACGCACCGCTGGCCTGCCTGTCCAAGAAGACGCGCTCGTTCTTTGACTACTTCTATCAGCTGTTCGCTCAGGTCACGAATCCTCCGATCGATGCCCTGCGTGAGCATATGGTAACTTCGACCACGCTCTACCTGGGCAACCACGGCAACCTGCTTGAGGATTCCCGTACGGCCTGCCAGCTTGTGCGCCTGGAGCGTCCGCTGCTGAGCGAGGAGGAGTTTGACCGCATCTGCGCCATCGACCGCGTGGGCTTTAAGACCCGCCGCTTCCGTGCCGTCTACCGCCGCGATGCCGGCGAGGGCGCGCTGCAGGCTGGGCTCAAGCAGCTTGCCGAGGACGTTGAGGCTGCGGTCCGCGATGGCGTGAACATCGTGGTGCTGAGCGACCGTGCTGCGGCGGGCGAGGTCCCTGTGCCGTCACTGCTCGCCGTGGGATGCGTGCACAACCACCTGATCCGCGCCGGCGTGCGTACCTTTGCCGACATCGTGGTGGAGTGTGGCGACGCCGTGTCCCCGCACGACTTTGCGGCGCTGGTGGGCTACTCCGCGAGCGGCATCTATCCGTACAACGCACATGCGTGCATCCGCGATCTGGCGGCACGCGGCGACCTGGACGTGACGGCCGAGCAGGGCATCGCCAACTACAACAAGGCTGCGACCGCCGGCATCGTCTCCATCATGTCCAAGATGGGCATCTCCACAGTGCAGAGCTACCATTCGGCGCAGATCTTCGAGGCCGTGGGCTTTACGCCGGAGTTCGTCAACGCGTACTTCGCCGGCACGGTGAGCCGTGTGGGTGGTATGGGTGTCGAGGACGTTGAGCGCGAGCAAAACGAGCGCTACGACGCCGCGCTCGCCATCCTTAAGAGCCCGGCTCCCGATCAGCTGCCTACGCTGGGTCTGACCAAGTGGCGCCCGCTCGGCGGCGAGGAACACCTCATCGACCCCCAGACCGTCTACCTGCTGCAGACCGCCTGCCGTGAGGACAGCTACGACACCTTTAAGGAGTACAGCGCCCGTCTGCACCGTACCGGCCGTGCCGTGCGCCTGCGCGACTTGCTCGACTTTGATGCCAGCGGCCGCACCCCGGTGGCACTCGACGAGGTCGAGCCCGCGCTCAACATCGTCCGCCGCTTTAACACCGGCGCCATGTCGTACGGCTCCATCAGCAAAGAGGCGCACGAGTGCATGGCTATCGCTATGAACCGTCTGCATGGCCGTTCCAACTCAGGCGAGGGCGGCGAGGACCCGCGTCGCGAGACCCCGCTGGCCAACGGCGACTCCAAGAACTCCGCGATCAAGCAGGTGGCAAGTGCGCGCTTTGGCGTGACGAGCCGCTATCTGTGCAGCGCCTTTGAGATTCAGATTAAGATGGCCCAGGGCGCCAAGCCCGGCGAGGGCGGCCACCTGCCCGGCAAGAAGGTCTACCCTTGGATTGCCGAGGTCCGTCAGTCCACTCCCGGCATCGGCCTGATCTCGCCTCCGCCGCACCACGACATCTACTCCATCGAGGACCTGGCAGAGCTGATCTTTGACCTTAAGAACGCCAACCCCGGCGCGCGCGTGTCGGTCAAGCTGGTCAGTGAGGCGGGCGTCGGCACCATCGCCACCGGCGTGGCCAAGGGTGCTGCCGACAAGATCTTGATCACCGGCCACAACGGCGGCTCGGGTGCCGCTGCGCGCGACTCTATCTGGCACGCCGGTCTGCCGCTGGAGCTCGGTCTTGCCGAGGCCCAACAGACGCTGCTGCAAAACGGCCTGCGCTCACGCGTGGTGCTCGAGGCCGACGGCAAGCTCATGGACGGCACCGACGTTGCCGTCGCCTGCTTGCTGGGTGCCGAGGAGTTTGGCTTTGCGACCATGCCGCTCATCTCCATGGGCTGCCTCATGCAGCGCGACTGCCAGCAGGATACCTGCCCCGCCGGCATCGCCACGCGAAACTGCCGCCTGCGTCGCGGCTTCCGCGGCAAGCCCGAGCACGTTGAACACTTTATGCTCTTTGTTGCCGAGCAACTGCGCGAGGTCATGGCGAGCCTGGGCTTCCGCACCGTCGACGAGATGGTCGGCCATCCCGAGTGCTTGCGCCAGATCGAGGTCCCGGGCAACCGCAAGGCTAACCTGCTCGATCTGACGCCCGTGCTGGCAAGCGCGACCTGCGAGTTCGGTGCCCACATCCCGGGTGCCGACGGCCGTCACTTCCTGCCCCAGATGGCCGCGGACAGCGAGCTCGACAAGACGCTCGACTCCACGCTGTTTGTGCCCTACACGGCCGACGCCCGCGCACATCTGCGTCCGATTCGCTTCCGCGCCGATATCGCCAACGTCAACCGTTGCGTGGGCACCATCCTGGGCAACGCGGTGACCAAGGCGCATCCCGAGGGCTTGCCCGCCGGCTCCATCACCATCGATTGCGATGGTTCGGCCGGTCAGAGCTTTGGCGCCTTCCTGCCGCGCGGCATTACGCTCAACGTGTGCGGCGACGCCAACGATTACTTTGGCAAGGGCCTTTCGGGTGGCGAGGTGTCGGTGCGCCCCAACCCGCATGCGACCTACAAGTTCGACGAAAACATCATCGTGGGCAACGTTGCGTTCTTTGGCGCTACGAGCGGCCGCGGCTTCATTAACGGTCTGGCGGGCCAGCGCTTTGGCGTACGCAACTCCGGTGCCACCGTGGTGGTCGAGGGCTGCGGCAACCATGGCTGCGAGTACATGACGGGCGGTCTGGCGCTCATCTTGGGCGAGGTCGGACAGAACTTCGCTGCTGGCATGACGGGCGGCGTGGCTTATGTCTTTGACCAGTACGGCACGCTCGATGCCCGCGTGAACCACGAGAGCGTTGAGCTCAAGGCCCCGACTGCCGGCGAGCTGGCACAGATTCGCGAGCTCATCCAAGAGCACGTGGACGCGACGCAGAGCCCGCGCGGCATCAAGCTGCTCTACAGCTTTGAGACGATGAGCAAGCACTTTGTGAAGGTCATTCCGACCGAGTACGAGCGTGTGCTGGCGATTGTCGCTGCGAGCGAGGCTGCCGGCAAGGCACATGCGCAGGCAGAGGAACTGGCGTTTGACATTGTGACCGGTCGCGCGAGCGCCGCGGATGTCGCTCGCTTCGATATTGCGGGCGGTGCTGCGGGTGCTGCGTCCGCGGCCGCCAGCTCTGTTGCTTCGACCAAGAAGGAGGCGTAAGTGCCATGGGTAAGCCCGGTGCTTTTCTTGATATCGATCGCGTGACCCACGAGCTTCGCCCCGTGGAGGAGCGCAGCCGTGATTTCGATCCGCTGTACGTGGAGCTCGACGACGACGCACGTCGCGCCCAGGCGAGCCGCTGCATGATGTGCGGCGTGGCGTTTTGCCAGATGGGCGCGAGCTTTGGCAAGGCACGTCCGAGCGGCTGCCCGCTGCACAACTTGATTCCCGAGTGGAACGAGCTGGTGTACCGCGGCCGCTGGGATGAGGCTGCCGAGCGCCTGTCGCTCACCTCGCCCATGCCTGAGTTCACGAGCCGCGTGTGCCCGGCACTGTGCGAGGCCGCGTGCAACCTGGGCTCGGTCGACGGCCAACCCACGACGATTCACGATAACGAGCGTGCGATCAGCGACCATGAGTGGGCCAACGGCGGCCCACGTCGCTTTGAGCCGGCAGGGGAGGACGCGCCCTCGGTCGCCGTGGTTGGTTCCGGCCCGGCTGGCCTGGTGGCAGCATGGGAGCTTGCACGTCGCGGTGCCCGCGTGACGGTGTTTGAGCGCGACGACCGCCCCGGCGGCCTACTCATGTACGGCATTCCCAACATGAAGCTCGAGAAGTCTGTGGTCGAGCGTCGTGTGGCGCTCATGCGCGAGCTGGGTATTGTGTTCGAGCTGGGCGCCGACGTGAGCGATCCCAAGGTTACCGCCAGGCTCGACGACTTTGACGCCGCCGTGGTGGCTGCCGGCGCCCGTGCTCCGCGTGGACTTTCGGCTGCGAACATTGATGCCCCGGGCGTGGTGTATGCCGTGGACTACCTGACGGCTTCGACCGTCTCGGTGCTCGATGGCGGCAAGCCCGCGGTGAACGCGCGCGGCCTGGACGTCGTGGTCATTGGCGGTGGCGATACTGGAAACGACTGCGTGGGTACCGCCGTGCGTCAGGGCGCGCGCAGCTTGCGCCAGTTTGAGTTCTTGCCGGCTGCGCCCGATAAGCGCGCGGCAGGCAACCCCTGGCCGCAGTGGCCCAACGTGAAGAAGACCGACTACGGCCAGCAGGAGGCTATCGCTGCCATGGGCGGCGAGATGCGCGCTTGGGGCGTGGACACGCTCGAGGTGCTGCTGGACAAGAAGGGCGCGGCTGCGGGTCTGCGCGTGGTCGATCTGGATTGGTCGGCCGGCAAGCCCGAACGCATTGCGGGCTCCGAGCACGAGGTGCCGGCGCAGCTGGTGCTCATCGCCTGTGGCTTTACGGGTCCGGAACACAGCGTGTTCGAAGCTGTCGGCGTGCCCGTTGCCACGGCGGGCCGCCCGCTGCCCGTGATGGCTTCCGAGGGCTCGCACCTTGCGGCCCGCGTGGATGGTGTTGCTGCGGATGCCGCGCCGGTGTATGTGGCGGGTGATGCCCGCAACGGCAGCTCGCTCGTGGTGAACGCCATGGCCGATGCCCTGGCCTGCGCAGCCGAAGTCGCCGACGCGCTGGAACTGTAAAGTAGTCACGGAGATACTCAACAATCGAATCGGAAAGGGCTGTCCCTAACTGCCGGCACAAAAGGAACGTCCCTAAGTGCCGGCAGTTAGGGACGTTCCTTTTCTGTCGGCACTCGGGGACACTCCTTGCGGATTTGCGAGCAGTTTGCTCGTTTGTCGACGTACGGATGTTCATTTGTCGACTTCTCGGGCTGTGGTCACCTGTTGTTTCTGTGGTGGCTGCGGGCATCTGGCTCAAAAGGGCGGGTTGGCCGTCTATGTCTACCTGCGGTTTTGTTGCGGTGCGCATTTTCGATCAAGCTTTTCGTCAAGTGTTTGGTCAGTATCTGGTTTGCAGTCGGAGGCCTATTTTGCCCGCGCTGGTCGTGGCTGCCCACCTTCCTCGTAAGCTCAAATTGAGGTCCATCAGTTTGAGGAGGATGCCATGACTGACCACGCTTTTGACCGAGCAGAGCTAGCCGAAGCCGTCGGCAACGATATTGCCGACATGGCTCACTTTTGGATGCTGCGGAAGTTTCAATTCCTGGAGCCGGCGCGCGAACAGTTCGAGATCATTGTCGACCCGTGGCTCAGCTATTGCACTGAGCCTTCGCAAAACGAAATCATGGCCTACAACATGGCGTTTACCGATTGGCTGCTGTTTGAGCGCCCCTATCGCCATGGCAAAACGCTGCTCGAGCTGTATGTTGACGAGCCGCCGGCATCGCTTTCGCCTGCCTCGCTCAAGCGGCTCGAGCAGGTACGCGACACGCAGTATTTCTCGCGCTTTGGCATTTTGGACAAGAATCCTGCGTCCGGCATGGTCGTGCTGAAGGACACGCGCACCGATCATCGCTTTGATGTCTACGATCCGCATATCGTGCAGAAGGAGCACTGGAGTGACGGCGCGATTGCGGTGCGCCTCGCCTGCGTCGACGATGTCTGGCTTACGGCGGGACAGCTCTACCTGTATGACATCGCGCGGCTGAGCGATACGGCGGTCGATGGGCCGGGTGCGGTGCATCCGGAGGACCTGCAGGACGGCTTTGACACCTCGTGCATCAGCTTCTTCTTGCGTCTGGTCCGCGACATCATGGGCGCCCAGGGGCGGTACGTAAAGTCGCTCAACATCTACGAGCAGGAGTGGGGGTAGAGGATGGGCGGTTGTCGCCTGCCTTGCCTTCTGCCCTTTTGTCTCGATCTGTAACGTTTAACGGCCTGGGGGCGGCCTAACTGTTACAGATTGAGATGTTTCGTCAGCACGGCCGAAGTATCGCCACGCTGTCTCCGTTTGTCCTCACATCTCTCTCGTCCCTCCGTTAACCGATATGCTCGACTTTAGGTCGCTGCATTAGGTGATAATGGACAAATGTTCAAGTTAATCGTGAGGGAGGAGCTCGATATGGCATCTGCCGATCGTTCCACGTTGTTTATCAATGCGACCATTCTGGATGGTTCGGAGCATATGGAGCCGCAACCCGATATGGCCGTGACTGTTGAGCGCGGCGTCATCACCTGGATGGGGCCGAGTGCTGTGGCGCAGGCGCCTGCAGGTGCCGAGGTTATCGACCTGGGTGGTGCGTATCTCATGCCCGGTCTCATCAATATGCACGTGCACCTGTGCGGCTCGGGCAAGCCTGTCTCGGCCGGCGATGCGGGAGCGCTGATGAAGAAACTCGATAATCCCGTGGGCCGTGCCATCGTCCGCCGCATCCTCAAGGGCAGTGCCCAGCAGCAGCTGGCAAGCGGCGTGACCACAGTGCGCGGCGCGGGCGACCCGCTGTTTGCCGACATTGCCGTGCGCGACGCTATCGACGCCGGCAAGTATCAGGGTCCGCGCCTGGTAGCGCCGGGAACGGGCGTCACGGTGCCGGGCGGCCATGGCGCGGGCTTGTTCGCCCAGGTGGCCAACAGCCCCGTCGAGGTAGCCGAGCAGGTGCGAGACCTGTATGCGCGCGGCGCCGACGTCATTAAGCTGTTCGTAACGGGCGGTGTGTTCGATGCGACCGAGGTGGGCGAGCCGGGCGTGCTGCGTATGCCGGTGGAGGTTGCCGCGGCGGCGTGCAAGGCGGCGCACGAGGTGGGTCTGCCGGTTATGGCTCATGTCGAGAGCACCGAGGGCGTGAAGGCCGCGCTTGAGGCCGGGGTCGACACGATCGAGCACGGTGCCCCGATGACGCCCGAGATCCTGGAGCTGTATCGCGGCGCCGCGGGCACACAGCTCGAGGGACGCGCGCCGAGCGTGACCTGCACGATCAGCCCGGCGCTGCCGTTTGTATTGCTCGACCCGGAAAAGACCCATTCGACCGATACACAAAAGAAGAACGGCGACATCGTGTGCTCGGGCATCATCGAGAGCGCCCGTGCCGCACTGGAAGCTGGCATTAAGGTGGGCCTGGGCACGGACTCAAGCTGCCCGTTCGTGACGCAGTACGACATGTGGCGTGAGGTTGCCTATTTTGCCAAGTATGTCGGTGTGAGCAACGCCTTCGCGCTGCATACGGCTACGCAAGTCAACGCCGAGCTGCTGGGGCTGGGCGGCGAGACCGGTACGATCGAGTGCGGCAAGGCCGCCGATATCCTGGTGACGCGCAAGAATCCGCTCGATGACCTGTGCGCTCTGCGTGAGCCGACGCATGTGATGTGTCGCGGTGATCTGGTACGCAAGCTCATGGTGAAGCGTATTCCCGAGGTGGACGCCGAGCTCGACGCGATTATGGACATGCCTGCCGAAGCGCTGGCTGAGGAGCTGGCCCGCGACGGTGTGGCGTAGATGTGACAAAGGGGCAGCTCCGTTGCCGCATGCAAAAGCCGAGGTCTCAACACGAGGCCTCGGCTTTTTTATCGAACAAATACTTAAGATTTGGGACAAACAAACCTGATTAATTTGTCCCGCGTGCGGGCGCTAGGAGCGGGTTTCCATCTTGGCGTGGCACTTGGGACAGGTGACGCGGATCTTACCCTTGCCCTTGGGGACGGAGAGCATCTGGCCGCAGTTGGGGCACTTGAGGTATGCCGTGGTCTTGCGACCCTTCCACATCTTCTTGGCCGTGCGCTTGGCACGCTCAAAGTCTTCCTTACTGGTGCCGGCTGCGCGTGAGGTGCTGGCCGCTGCAGTTCCACCGCCCAAGCTGGCGACGAACTTGCCCAAGCCGGGGACGTTCGCGGTCGCGGCGACAAAGGCCTCGTTCTCCTTGCGACGTGCGTCGATGTTTTTGGACAGGCCGCGCAGCACGCCGATCACGATGACGGCGATGGCGATCCAGCTGAGCCACTGGATGCGGGCTATCGATCCGATCATCGCGATGACAATGCCGGCAAAACCCATCACGATGGTGAGTTCATCGGCACCATTGCGACCCTTCATAAAGTCATTCATGCAAATTGCCTTTCATTCGATATGCCGCACGCCTTTATACCCGATTTAGAGCAAGGGGGACAGGTTATTCTGCACCAATGTGGTGTAAACGTGCCTGTCCCCGATACACCAAGATGGTGCAAAGCAGTCCGTCCCCAATGCCCCAATCACTTGGAGAGCTTGTCGACGACGCGTTCGATCTCGGCGAGCTTGGCGGCCTTGAGGTCTTCGTCGCCCGATTCGATTGCCGAGGTCACGCAACCCTCGATATGCGCCTTGAGCACGTCGGCGTTGATGCGCGCAATGAGCGCCTGCGTTGCCATGAGCTGCGTGGAAATATCGACGCAGTAGCGGTCCTCCTCGACCATCCGCAGGATGCCGTCGATCTGACCGCGTGCCGTCTTGAGCATGCGGGTCACCGATTTATGGTCTGCCATCATGGCGGGTCCTCGTTTCTGGTCGGGGCGCGCGTGGGTCGTTACGCGGCGGTTACGGACAGGGCGTGGAACTTCTCGCCGGCGCCCTCGACGGCGGCGGCGAGCTGCTCGGCGGTCACGGTGTCGGCGCACTCCACCTGGACGGTCTGGGTTTCGTGATCGGCGTCGGCGTCGGTCACGCCGGCCACGTTGAGCAACGCCGTCTCGACGGTGGCGTCGCAGTGGCCGCACATAAGGCCGGAAGTCTTAATTGTGAAACGCATGGATATTCCTCTCTGTTGTGTCGGCTTTCCTAGGCACCCGACCTTGACCTTCAAACCGTCGCTCGCGTACCAAAGTACGCGTCGCTCCTCTTTCAGGTCAATCTCGGGCACCTGGAAAACCCGTTCTAAATGGACTTAATGGTGAGCCTATTTTGCCACTTTGGATCTAAAAGTTCGCAGGCGCAGGGCATTGCTTACGACGCACACGCTCGACAGGCTCATGGCCGCGGCGCCGAACATCGGCGAGAGCTGCCAACCGGTGAGGGGGAAGAACACGCCCGCCGCCAGCGGAATGCCGATGCCGTTGTAGAACAGCGCCCAGAACAGGTCCTGCTTGATGTTGCGGATCGTGGCGCGTGAAAGCTCGATGGCTCGGGCGACGTCCATGAGGTCGCTGCGCATGAGTACCACGTCGGCGCCCTCCTTGGCGATGTCGGCGCCGGTGCCGATAGCAAGGCCCACGTCGGCGCGCGCCAGGGCGGGGGAGTCGTTGATGCCGTCGCCCACCATGGCGACCTTGCCGCCCGCATCCTGCAGTTCGCGCACGTGGCGTTCCTTGTCGGCGGGAAGGACGTCGGCGATGACCTGTTCGCTGCTCAGCCCCACGCGGCGGGCGATTGCTTCGGCAGTGACGCGGTTGTCGCCGGTGAGCATGCGCACGTCGACGCCGAGTGAGCGCAGCGCGGAAATGGCTGCGGCGCTTGTCTCCTTGACCTTGTCAGCCACGGCAATGGTGCCGGCAAGCTCGCCGTTCTTGGCAAAGAACAGCGGCGTCTTGCCTTCGGCGGCAAATTGCTCGGCAAGACCCGCGGGCACGGTAACGCCCAACTCGTTCATCAGGCGCACGTTACCAGCGGCAATGGCGTTTCGCCCTTCGTGCGCCGTAACGCCACGACCGGGCACGGCAGCAAAGTCCTCGACCATGCGCGCGACGATTCCGCGTGTCTCGCACTCGGCCATAATCGCCTCGGCCAGCGGGTGCTCGCTTGAGCGCTCCAGCGCGGCGGCCAGCTTGAGCAGCGCCTTTTCGCTCATGGCGGACGAGCCGTCAGCGCGCGTGGCTACCACGATATCGGTCACGGCAGGCTTGCCGCGGGTGACCGTGCCCGTCTTATCGAGCACCACGGTGCCCACGCTGCGCAGGTTCTCCAGCGCCTCGGCGCTCTTGAACAGAATGCCCATTTCGGCGCCCTTGCCGGTGCCCACCATAATGGCGACGGGCGTGGCCAGGCCCAGTGCACACGGACAGCTGATCACCAGCACGGCCACGGCGGAGGTGAGCGCTTCGTTCACGCTGCCAGTCAGTGCCATCCACACCGCAAAGGTCACGGCCGAGATCACAAACACCACGGGCACAAATACGCCAGCGACCTTATCGGCCATGCGGGCGATGGGCGCCTTGGTGGCGTTGGCGTCCTCGACGAGCTTGATGATTTTGGCGAGCGACGTGTCGGCGCCCACACGCGTGGCGCGGAAGGTAAACGAGCCCGTGCGGTTGACCGTGGCCGCGTTGACAGTGTCGCCGGCGGTCTTCTCCACGGGGATGGACTCGCCGGTCAGCGCACTTTCGTCCACGGCCGAGCTGCCCTCGAGCACCACGCCGTCGACGGGGATGGACTCGCCGGGGCGCACACGCAGCACCTGGCCGGGCAGAATGGCATCGACGTCGACGGTGGCCTCGGTACCGTCCTCGGCCACGACGGTCGCGGTCTTGGGCGCCAGGCCAATGAGCGCCTCGATGGCGCCGCCGGTTTTGGATTTGCTGCGTGTCTCGAGGTATTTGCCCACGGTGACGAGCGACAGGATCGTGCCCGCACTCTCAAAATACAGGTTGCCCATGCTCGTCATCATGGCCTCGTGGATTTGCCCGGCGGCCAGCTGGTCGGCCATGATAAACATGGCATAGAACGACCAGGCGACGGAAGCGGTGGCGCCCACGGCAATAAGGGCGTCCATGGTGGGCGCGCCGTGCGCGAGCGATTTAAACCCGTTGATAAAGTACGCGTCGTTGACATAGACGATGGGGATAAGCAGGACGAGCTCGGTGAGGGCGAGCGTCATGCTGTGGGTATGGTCGGTGAAGACGCCAGGCAGCGGCCAGCCGAGCATGTGCCCCATGCCTATATAGAACAACGGGACAAGAAAGACGATCGAGACGATGAGACGAGTGCGCATGGCAGAGGCGGCGGCCTCCAGTTTTTTGGTGGGCGACTCCATATGGGCGGCGCCGGACCCGGCTTGCGTACTGCCGCTTTGGGCGGCGTCGGTGCCCGTGCTGACGGGTGAGGCCGAGTAGCCAGCACGATCGACGGCGGTGCAGATGTCGTCGGGGGTGACCTGCGCGGGGTCATAGTCGACCATCATGGAGCCGGCGAGCAGATTGACCGCGACGCTCTCGACGCCATCGAGCTTGCTCACGGCACGGTCCACGTGCGCCTGGCAAGCGGCGCATGTCATGCCGCCCACGTCGAACGTATCTTGAGCCATGGCTTCTCCTTTCTGTAGTTTAGTGTTGGAATTGTTAACCTGCTGATACTATACACCCATACCCCCTGGGGGTGTCCAGTAATGGTTGGAATGTATGACTTTTCATTACAGATGAGGGCGGCTGCTCAATCGTTGGCAGTCCCTGCCAAACATCTCAATCTGTAACAACTAGACCCCGTTTTACCGAGTATTTGTTACAGATCAAGACAAACAGTTGGCAGAAAACTCAATGTCTCAATCTGTAACATCTAGCAGCAAATATGACCTCTAACTGTTACAGATCGAGACAGACCGTCCGTGGTCGACTCAAATGTCTCGTTCTGTAACATCTAGAGAGGTTTTTGGCCCCTTACTGTTACAGATTGAGATGTTGTCTCGCGGGGTTGGGGTCTGTCTCGTTCTGTAACATCTAGACCTGTATCTGCCGAGCTAGTGTTACAGATCGAGACAATTGCCGGGGAGGGGTCCCGTCACGGCAAGACGCCCGCTTCCTAGATGCAGAATCCGGGAATCACGCAGGTTCGCTTATCGGGCTTGCTTGCAGGCGTGGCGTAATTAAAGACATCGCCGTCGTCGCCCACGCGGTTCATATAGAGCGTGCCCTCGTTCTCCGACGTGTCGGGGCTCGCCGTACGCTCCCACCAACAGACATCCTTGCCCTTCCACTGGCGAATCATCATGCTGTTCGTGGTAAAGGGGCTCACCTTAAGCTCGCGGAACAGCTGGTATTCCTTGCCCTCGCCGTTGTAGATGCCGGATAGGTAATGGCAGTCCTCGCTAAAGTCCTTGGGCGCCTGTCCGCCGCAGAGCTCGACCATGGCGGGCAGCCAAAGGGTCGCGGGCAGCTCGCCCAGGCACGAAGTGCTTTTGGTGGCGCCGACGTTGTTCGAGATCTTCTTGACCGGACTGATAACCGATTGCAGTTCCTTGGGAAGCAGCTTAATGCCGTCCTCATCGAGCCATGTGCGCAGCTCGCAGTCTTCCCAGCCACCGTTGAGCGGGTGCTCAGAGGCATCGCGCTCGGCAATACCTGCGTCAAAGATAAATGACAGACCGGCCTTGCCGTTGGTATCTGCCAGGTCATCGTGAAGAATGCCCACAAGCTGTGCGCCGACCTGCAGCCCGTTGGTGAGTGTAACGCGCTTGGTGCTCGGGTAGGGAATATGGCCGTCGTCGTCGAGCAGATGATAACGCTTGGCGATCTTGCGAGCTTCGGCGTTGCTCTTCGCCGCCTTAATCTTGAGCGAAATCTCTTGCAGCTGATCCCAGGTGTAGTCGTCAAGTGTACCGCGGATGCCGTCCAGGTAGTCGGGGATGCCGAAGCCATGGGTTGCGGCTCCGATAACGCCGAGCCCCGCAACGGCTGCGACAACGCCACCGATAATAAAGCGGCGGCGGGTCATGGCATCGTGCCGGGCCTGCTCCAGAATCTCTCGCGCTCGCTCGCCGGCGACGTCGACCTTAAGGTGCGTGCCGGAATCGATATCAATTGCAGCCTCGTCTCCTGTGCCTTCGCGGCCCTCGGATTCGGCGTCGGTGAGGTATGCCGAGAGCACCTCGAGCATCTGCTGCTCGGTAGGGCGATCGCCCTGTTCGACCGAGATGCCTTTCATGATGATCTGGACGAGCGCTTCATCGCCCTCGCAGCGCGGCTCGAGCGGTGCCGGCTTGGTCTTGGTCTTTACGAGATAGAACGAGCCGGTTGCAGCGGCGTCCGTCGACTCAAAGTCAAACGGTTTGCGACCGCTGTAGAGCTGGTACAGAATGCTCGAAAGCGCATAGACGTCGATTGCCGGCGAACGGCGAAGGGCCGCGATTCCTTCGATATCCTGCGTGAGCATCTCGGGCGCGGCGTATGCGGGCGTGGCAAAGCGCCAGATGTCGGCGCGCCGGGTGATCGTGGCGTCGCCGAGAGCCATGGTCGCGGAGCCCATGTCGATGAGGCAGGGGTCAAAGGAGCAATCGGCAATCTGCTGCTCGAGCGTTCGGCTGGTGGTGCGGAACATGATATTGGCAGGCGACAGGTCGCGATGGACGACCGGATTAACGAGACCCTGGGTCATCAGGAGCGCGCGAAGCACGGCGTTTCCAACGGCGGCCACCATCTGGGTGGTCAGCCCACCCGAGGCATCGTGTGGAAGCAGGGGCAGCGCCTGCTTGAGCGAGGTGCCCTCGACCCACTCCATGAGGATGAGCGGGTCGTCCTCGCACGATCCATAGCCATAGACACGCGGAAATCCGCGCAGGTGCGAGACGGTACACAGATGACGGTACTCCTCGAACAGCGCGGCGGTGTTGGCCAGGTGCGCGGCTGATTGCTCGGCGGAGCGGTCGGGGGCAGCGGGGGAAAGGATGGCGTTGTCCTTGAGTAGCTTGACGGCAAAGACCTCGCCGCTCGTGTTGGTCGCGCGCAGCACGTGCCCGATGTTGCCGTTGTCGCGGTGGGCCGTCTGGAGAATAAGCGTCATAAACCGACGCTTGGCGTCGTCCTTGGCGCTGGGGTCGACCGCCACGGCGGTGTCGAACGTGTCAAGACGAATGAGTTTGTCGCCATAGGCGCTATCGGTAGTATCCATGGCGTTCCTTTGTCTGGCATGGGTTGCCGCGCGTATACGTGGGTAGTGCGGATATCGGTAAAATACCATGATAGCCGCACTACCCACGTATACCGTTGAGTATTGTCGTTTACGACGCAGAAAGTAGAAGACCCTTGATTATCGACTTTATCCGAACACCTCCCACATTCATCCGTACATGTACGGA
>URQD01000033.1:0-20419 GCA_900549905.1 uncultured Collinsella sp.
AAGCCGGTGGCCGCTGTCGTGGGCGGTCGCGCCGACTATCTGGACGCGGTGTATGGGCAGGGCATCGACTTGGTGCTTCCGATCTGCCGCAAGCCCATGCCCCTCGACCAGGCGCTCGGTGTGCAAGAGGCCACAACCAACCTCATCTGCGCCGGCGAGGCAGCTGCCCAAGCCTATGACCTCGCTCGCCCCTAAAACCCATCCCCTCGATAAGTTGCGGTGAAATACGGAGTGTTTTTGCCTTTAAGGTGCCAATTCAGTCCGTATTCCACTGCAACTTCGTGAATGGTCATGCGAGGCTGGCTGCCTTGGGCCTTGGGTCGGACCGTCCGCCACGAAATGCGGCCATCTACTACGTTTAACCGAGTATCCTCGATCATCCCGAATTTTGCGAAATTAAAACCGCAGGTAGAAAGCTTGCCGGTTTTCGAAAAAGCCGGCTATGGTTGACCCCTGCGGCCTAAACGTAGTAGATAGGCCCTTTTCGTGGCGCAGCGTCAGACCAGTCTTTTTGGGACGGGGCTATTTTGACTACTTGCCGATTCGATTGCCCGAGTAGTCAAAAAGGCCCCGTCCCAAATTAGCTGTCTTGCCCCATCGGGCGGGAGCAGGTAAGATATATCGAGCGCCTAGCGCGTTCGATGGGTTCGGATGACGACATGTTCCGAATCTGGTCAGGTCCGGAAGGAAGCAGCCATAAGGAGCCTCTGTCGGGCATCCGAATCCATCGAGCGCACGGGCTTTCTTTTTGCGCGGTTTTACCAAACCGCGCAATGCTCGACGCTGCGCGCCACCCAGAGCGACAATTTGTCATTCAAAAGGCAAGGCATGACCAGAAGGTCTATGCCTTGCCTTTTTCATGCCAACTTGTTCGCTCTGGGTGGCGCTCGCTGGCTTTGCCAAAACATCGATGGCTACGTGCTTCAAGAGGCGATGAAGTGTTTGGTGTCTCGCTGGTCCTCGGCTTCGCCTGCGGGATCGCTCGACTACCAAGCGCCCTGCCGGCACTCGCAGGTAGCCGACCAAAACCGTCTGAAGGGTCACATTTATCTGATAATTGAATCCCTGGCGTTATGTCGCTCGCTGGCGTTGCCAAAACATCGGCTGCTACGTGCCTTGGGCGCTAGCGGCCGTTGCCCTTACATCTGTAACGAGTTGCTTACGCATCTTCAGGGTTCGCCGTACTATCATGAATCAGATTGAAGAGAGATGATGATAGGGAGCGCCTTTTTATGATTGAGCTGCTCAGGCGTTTTGGTGGTAAGTTTCGCCGATATATGGTGATCGGCCCTGCGTGTAAGTTGATCGAAGTGATCTTTGACCTGCTTACGCCGCTGGTGATTGCCCAGATGATCGATAAAGGCATCGGCGCGCACGACGTGAGTGCCGTCGTCCACTACGGCATGGTGCTCGCCGCCATGGCCGTGATTGGCATCTCGTTTACGCTCGTCTGCCAAAAGATGGCGGCGCTCACCTCGCAGGGCATGGGTACTGACATTCGCGGCGCTCTCTACAAGCACATCAACAAGCTGAGCTATGCTGAGCTCGATCGCTTTGGCACGCCGTCGCTCATCACGCGCATTACCAACGACGTCAACCAGGTACAGCTCGCCGTGGCGCTGGGCGTGCGTATGCTCATCCGCTGGCCTTTCCTGGCGGTGGGTTCCATGGTCGCGGCCCTTGCCATCGACCTTAAGCTCGGCATCATCTTTTTGATTTGCACGCCCGCCATCGGCCTGGTGTTTTGGTTTGTCATGGCGCGCTGTATTCCGTACTACAAGCAGCTGCAGGCAAAGCTCGACCGCATCGCACTCATCTGTCGCGAGGGGCTTTCGGGCGCCCGCGTGGTCCGAGCCTTTGTGCGCGAGGATCACGAGCGTGAGCGTTTTGCCCAGGCAGCCGATGACCAGGCGCATACCGCCATCGCGGTGGGCAAGCTCTCGTCGATTCTTAATCCCGTCACGTTTTTGGTGATGAACCTGGGCGTGTGCGCCATCCTGTGGGTGGGCGGCGTCCAGGTCAACGTGGGCGAGCTCACGCAGGGCCAGGTCATGGCGTTCGTCAACTACATGACGCAGACCCTGACCTCCATCGTGTATGTCGCCAACCTGGTCGTGGTCTTTACCAAGGCGAGCGCCAGCGCGTCGCGTCTCAACGAGGTGCTCAATTGCGAGCCGAGCATTACCGACGAGGGCAACCAGCCGGTTGCGCTGCCCGAGCCGAGCGCGATGGGCAGCGCTGTTCCGGTTCCCGCGCTGAGCTTGAGCCATGCGAGCTTCTCCTTTGGCGCGGGCGCCGCCAACGCCGTCAATGACGTGACCCTGGAGCTGCCGCTGGGTAAAACGCTCGGCATTATCGGCGGCACGGGCAGCGGCAAGTCCACGCTCGTCTCGCTTATCCCGCGCCTGTACGACACGGGCGCCGGCAGCGTGAGCGTAATGGGTGCCGACGTGCGCGTCTGGCCGCTCAATCAGCTGCGCCATGTGGTCGCGACCGTACCGCAGCGCGCGTCGCTCGTGAGCGGCACGATCCGTAGCAACCTAACCTGGCGCGACGAGTCGGCGACCGACGAGGAGCTTTGGGCGGCGCTCGATATGGCGCAGGCCAGCGAGTTCGTGCGCAACAAGCCGCAGAGGCTCGACGCCCCGGTCGAGGCGGGCGGCAAGAACTTTAGCGGTGGCCAGCGCCAGCGCCTGACCATCGCACGTGCCCTGGTGGGCTCTCCGCAGGTCCTGATCATGGATGACTCCGCCTCGGCGCTCGACTTTAAGACCGATGCGGCGCTTCGTCACGCCATTCGCGAGCGCAGCGTGCGCGGTGCCGCCGAGGGCGGGCTGCCGCTCACGACCGTCATCGTGAGCCAGCGCGTCTCGACCGTGCGCGATGCCGACATGATCTGCGTGCTCGACCACGGCTCGGTCGCGGGCCTGGGCGCGCACGACGAGCTCTACGCAAGCTGCCAACTCTACCGCGAGATTTGCCAGTCGCAGCTTCGTCGCGAGGAGCTCGAGGGCCAGCAGGGGAGCGCGACGCCCGCGTTCGCCCCAAGCCCCGTGCCCGCCTCAGGCGCCGCGTGCGCCCCGGCATCCACTTGCGCAAAGGAGGGCTGCTAAATGAACCCGTATACTTCTTCCGGCTCGGTCGCCACGATGACGGCCAACGTGTCCGGCAACGATAGCCTCAACGACTTGGGTGACGGCCCGCGCCAGCCCGGCGACCCCGAGCGCTACCCCGTGGGCGCGGTAACTCGCCGCCTGCTGGGCTACGTCCGTCCGCATCGCATTTCGTTTACGGCGTCGTTTGTGAGCGCCGCCATCTCGGTGATCTTGCAACTCTATACGCCCATCCTTATCGGCGAGGGCATCGACCTCATCGTTGCCGCCGGGCAGGTGGACTTTGACGCGCTGCTGCCGCTCGTTACCAAGCTCGCGATTGTCGTGGTGGGCGCGGCGGCCTTCCAGTGGCTGCAGGGCTACTGCGTCAACCGCCTGTCCTACGAGACGGTGCGCGACATGCGCGTGGAGGCAAGCGACAAGCTCAGCCGCATGCCGCTCAGCTTTATCGACAGCCATGCCCACGGTGACCTCATGAGCCGCGTGGTCAACGATGTCGACCAAGTGGGCGACGGTCTGCTGCAGGGCTTCACGCAGCTCTTCACCGGCGTTATCACCATCGTGGGCACGCTCGCGTTTATGCTCTCCATTAACCTGGCCATGACGCTCGTGGTGGTGCTCGTCACGCCGCTTTCCATTTTTGCAGCCGGCGCCATCGCCAAGCTTTCCAACAAGAGCTTTACGGCACAGCAGCGCATCCAGGGCCAACTTGGCGGTCATATCGAGGAGTATGTGGGTGAGCAAAAGCTGGTGGACGCCTTCGCCTACGGCCCGAGCGCTCAGCAGCGCTTCGATGTCCTCAACGCCGAGCTCTATACGGCAGGTGAGCGCGCACAGTTTATGGGCTCGCTCTCTAACCCCGGCACGCGCTTTATCAACAACATCATCTACGCCGTGGTCGCCGTGATCGGCTGCGTCGGTGTGATCACAGGTGTGCCCGCGGCGCTTACGGTGGGCGGCGTGCAGATTTTCCTGTCCTACGCCAACCAGTACACCAAGCCGTTCAACGAGGTCACCAACGTCATTACGCAAATCCAGACCGCGTACGCCTCGGCGCGCCGCATGTTCGCGTTGCTCGATGCGCGCGAGCAGGAGCCCGATGCGGCGGACGCCGTGGAACTTGCCGCCCCGCAGGGTGAGGTGACCTTTGAGCACGCGGACTTTAGCTATGTGCCCGATCGCAAGCTGCTGCAGGATATCTGCATCGAGGCCAAGCCCGGCATGCGCTTTGCCCTCGTTGGCCCCACGGGCTGCGGTAAGACGACGCTCATCAACCTGCTGCTGCGCTTTTACGATATCGATGCCGGTCGCATTGCGGTCGATGGCCGTTCCTCGCGTGACTACACGCGCGCAAGCCTGCGCCGCGCCTTTGGCATGGTGCTGCAGGACACCTGGCTGTTCGAGGGCACGGTGGCGGAAAACATCGCTTACGGTTGTCCCGATGCCACACGCGAACAGGTTATCGAGGCGGCCAAGCGCGCGCACGCGCACAAGTTTATCGTGCAACTGCCAGGCGGCTACGATACGGTGATCGGCGAGGACGGCGGCACGTTTAGCCAGGGTCAAAAACAGCTGCTGTGCATCGCGCGCGTTATGCTTACCGATCCGGCTATCTTGCTGCTGGACGAGGCGACTTCGAGTATCGATACGCGTACCGAGCTGCAGGTGCAGGCGGCATTCGACGAGCTTATGGCCGGCCGCACAAGCTTTGTGGTGGCGCACCGCCTGTCGACGATCCGCAACGCCGACTGCATTCTGGTCATGCGCGACGGCCAGATTATCGAGCGCGGCACACACGACGAGCTGCTAGCGGCAGGCGGCTTCTACGCCGAGCTCTACCGCAGTCAGTTCGCCCAGTAAGCAAGCCCGTGGGGCATGTAACGCAGCGCTAGGGCGCGAGTGTGTCAACGGGGGCAACGATAATGCCCTCGGGCGTTGTATGGGCCGGCATGCCGAACCCGATGACGATGAGCTTGGCCGCTGGTGGTCTCTCGCCACGCTCGACAAGTTTGCGCTCGAGCCGAAGCAGGTTTGCAGATGCCTCGGGGATCTGCGGACTTCCGAGTTTTACTTCCACGGCAATCCAAGTTCCATCGCGCCTATGTATAACGGCATCGACCTCGAGATCGTCGGCGTCATGGTAGTGGGACACCGATGAGTCATTTGCGGCTGCATAGACCTTAAGGTCGTGCAGGACGAGGGATTCGAAGAGCAGTCCCAGCGTCTTCGGGTCGGATGCCAATGACTCCGGATTTGCTCCGAGCAGTGCGACGGCAAGCGAAGGGTCGGCGAGGTGCCTTTTCGCACTTTGCCGCAGCTTTACCGGAGACCTGAGCGCCGGATGCCAGGCCGGGATATCATCGATGATGTGTATTCTGCGCAAGGCATCCGTATAGCGCCGCAGCGTACTTCTCGATACATCACCGCCGAGGTCTTTCTCAAGAGACTTTTCGCCGGCAAGAGTGGATTCGTTGCGCGCAAGCGAAGACAGAAGAGCTCTGACTTTCTCCGGGTCACGCTTCACGCCGTCAACCCTCGAAACATCCGATTCGCAGACGCCGTCGATGTAGGCAGCGGATATACGCATTGCATCGGCAGTCGTCTTGCCAACCGCCTGAGGCCAACCACCACGACATAGCAAATCGGCAATATCGGCGATGCCGTTGATGGATCCAAGTGCCGCTTTGATGGGGCATCCGTTAAGCAGCGATTCGAGCGAGACCGCCCCTGAGGAAACCCCGAGTTCGGCCAGAGTCATTGTTTCCATGCGCAAGCGTGATATGCGCCCGATGCCGCTGTGCATCGGTTGGTCGGCGTCGTTTGGTGTTGCTGACCCCGTAAGCAAAAACTGCCCTGGCTCACCGGTCCGACGATCGCATTCGAAACGTATCGCGTCCCACAGTTTTGGCTCTTCCTGCCACTCATCGATGAGTCTCGGCGTTGCGCCGACTATTGCTTGAGCTGGATCGATCCTGGCAAGCTGCAGTGCGGCAAAGTCTCCGGCAGGGTCGGAGAGAGACAGCGATGATTCAGCGAATCGCTGGGCCGTAGTCGTCTTTCCGCACCACTTCGGTCCCTGAATGAGCACGGCACCAAAAATGCCAAGATCGCGTTCGATTGAGCGATCGATACATCTACTCATATACCTAGTCATCGTACTTCCCGCCATTCAAAGAAACATCTCGTTTTATAGCATCTTACCAGCGCGTAAAACATTTTGACGAAAAACCATGACACAATTTGACGGTATTTCGTGAAACAAATTGACGATATTATATGAAACAATTTGACGGCGTTTTGTGAAACAGTTTTTCGGCCATTCGTGAAACGTTCTGCGGCGGTTTCAATCCGAAGTACATACTGTTCGAAATCTGTCCAAAGATGTCGTCTGCGTCGCCAATCGACAGACGGTGGTTTACATCTGTCACGTTAGTACTAAGATATTCATCTAATAAATTGCATTAGTGGCTTTAGTTTTGGGGGAAACGAGGCAACGTGACTATGACGTGCTCTTTGGTGGTTAACAGCAAGAGCGGTAATACCAGGATGGTTTCGGGTGCGATCAAGCGCGCTCTGCAGGCTGCGGGCGTTGAGTTTGTCCATGCCGCGGCGTTGAGCGACGATGCGGACGCAGATCAGGTTGCGCTCGAGGCGCAGGGCGCCTGCGCGGCCGACACGGTGCTCGTCGGTTTTTGGTGCGACAAGGGCGCGTGCACGCCTTCGGTCGCGGCGTTGCTCTCCGCCTTGCACGGTAAGCGCGTCTTCCTGTTTGGCACCTGCGGCTTTGGGGCCGACCAGAGCTATTATCAGCAGATTATCGATCGCGTGACCTCCAATTTGGCCAATGATGCCGAGCTTGTAGGCTGGGCGATGTGCCAGGGCAAGATGGGTCCTGCGGTCAAGCAGCGCTACGAGGCAATGCTTGAGCAAGATCCCGAAAACGCCCGATTTGAGATGCTGCTCGACAACTGGGTTGCCGCGAAGGATCACCCCACCAAGGAGGATCTGGACAACATGGCCGCAGCCGCAAAGAAGGCCGTGCTGGGCGAGTAGCTCCCATCGCTGACGGCGGTCGGTCCATCTTTCTAAATGAAACGTCCTCCCGGGCGTCGGGGCACGAAGTTCCCTGCTCTACAGTCCTGCGCAAGACGAAGGCCACATTAAGTGGCCTTCTTTGCGTGCGGAACTCGCGATGAACTTCGTGCCCCGCCGTCCGGGAGGACGCCTCTTTATTGATGGGAGGCCTGATAGGTCGATGGTTCCGTGCCCGGATGCGTCCAAAGTGGGACGGGCTTTCCGGATGGGCAGGCTTTCGAAAAATGCGTCCCGGAATTTGCCTTTGGAATGGGACGTAGTTTCCCGTTGAGGTGCTTTGCGGAAAGTGCATTCCACTCTGGGCGGTCGAAGTGGGACACGCTTTCCCAAAGGCGTTCCAACGGGAAATTGCGTCCCATTATTCGGTCAAGAAACGGGATGCATTTTCCCAATGAGAGCAAAACCGGAAAATGCATCCCACAATCAGCCCTCAAAGTGGGACGCCGTTTCCCAATGAGGCTCAAGCGGAAAATGCATCCCGGAATTTGCGCTCAAAGTGGGATGCGGTTTCCGGTTGAGGGTCTAAGGGGAAAGTGCGTCCCAGAATCGACGCTTGAAATGGGATGCAGTTTCCCGATGAGGCACTCGACGGAAAATACATCCCAGAAATGGCCTTTGAGCTGGGATAAGATTTCCGCGGCATCTCGGATTCTCAAAAATGAGACACGCCGTTGGCGAAAATGAGACACGTGATATCGGGCATCGGACGTATCATTTGCAAAAATGAGTCCACTCCACTCGAGTAAAGCGAGGTCCCTCATGTACGTTCCACACCCCCGTATCCGTAGGCTGTCGAAAATCCCGCTTGTTGGGACGGCGGCGCTTGCTGCGTTGATCGCCACGAGCGTCGCCTGCTTCACGGCCACGCCCCAGGTTGCCCAGGCGGCAGACGCGCCCGCAATCACCGATATGACCGAGCAGGATTATCAAGCCCTGGGTCTGGGCACGAGCGAGGACATTCCGGCCGATACCGTTGGCCCCTATTCCACTGATACCCCCACGACGTTTGCCACGCGCAGCGAGGTCTATATGGCAGCTAACGGTAGCCATGGCAATCGCTACACTCTGCGCGACAGGCTCGAGAACGTCGAGCGCGGTGACATTGGCGGCAGCAGCAAACTCACCGATGGCTATGGAAGTGTGTGGGGCGCCGCAAAGTTCTGGCAAAACGTCAACAACTTCGATACGAACAGCGATCTCTACAAGCATAGCGACTACGGTGGCGGCACCTGGTCGTACCTAAGCAACAATGAGTCCTCAACAGTACTCGCCAACGACAACAACGGTTTCTCGGGCATTCACGCCACGAGTGTTGAGTTCTGCAGCGACGCCAGCACGGGCAAAAAGAGCCGCGTTGCCGAGCTCCGTGCCTACGGCGACAGTTCCTCCACGACGATTGACGGCAAGTCATACGCCGGAAAGGTTGAGCTGGTCCTCTACTCGTTTAGCAACGGGCGTACGCGCACTCTCGACACACACCTGCCGGTGACGGTCAACACTAATATGATGTACGAAGGCCGTTTTAAGTACCTGGATGCCGGTTACCTGCAAGAGCACGACGCCGTCTTTGATGTCGAGGCGGGCGATGTCGATGGCGACGGCGTCGACGAGCTTTTTGTCTACGCGGGCTGCTATGTCGACGAGAACGGCGTGCGCAAGGCTGTAGTCGACATGTATGACTTGGAGGGCGGCAACTGGAAGCAAAGCGTCGTCAAGATCGATGCCGGTAACGCCGCGGACTACACCACGCACAACAAGGGCGGGAACGACTCCTGGACGCAGCTTCAGTCAGCTCCTGTCGTTTCGCTAGCGGCCGGCGACCTCGATCGCGATTTTTGCGATGACCTCGCCATCGTGGTCTCGGCACCCTACGGCAAGAAGAATATTGATAAGTCGACGCATTGCGAGCTGTTTTCGTGGGATGCATCCAAGGGTGCGCTCGTCCATGTCGATGCTCTGGGCGACGCGGGCACAATCTCCCTCTCCGCGAACGGCAAGACCATGGTCGCTGCGAATGCGACGTTCGGCACGTTTGCCGCCTACGATGAAGAAGGAAAGAAGACGGGTGAAACCGTCACGGGCCTTATTCTTGCGGGCTATGACTGGCAACGCAGCGCTTTTGATTACGGCGCTTCTGACGGCAGCAAGGGGCTGTACGGCGCGCTGTACCGCTACGCGTATTTTGACTCGGAGTCTGGCGAGTTCAAGCTTTCCGATTGCAAGGAATACAGAGACGGGCTCCTCGCCTCCTATGGGCTGATGCATGTGCCCAACAGCGCATGGAAGGATAGCGCTCAGGATAAGCGCTATCCGTGCACCTTGGCGCCTATTGCCCTTGCCACTGCCAACCTTGACGGCCTGTCCGAGCAGCTGGCGGTCGACGAGGTGCTCGTGGGCGGCGATGTGTTCCGCGACTTTGCCTGCAACACGGCACAGAGCGGGGCTCAGGGCTTGGGGTCCATGGTCGGAACCATGAGCATGAGCGGTCAGCAATACAACAGCAGCAACAAGCATGACCACAAGGGTATAGAGCAGGTGTGGATCAGCGACGTCAAGGCGGGCAGCGTCTCGGGTTCGGACCGCTATAACGAGAGCTTTATCGCCGTGGTGGGCAAGCACCGCGACGAGGACCTGCGCAAGAACGATGACTACTATTGGATGACCGCCTCGCATTTTTCGCTCGACGAGAACGGAAAGGTGCGCCGCGGCGAGGAGCAGGTGATTAGCGAGAGCAACCGTCGCGGCACTACCTATGGCACATTTATCTCGCTCGCGCTGCCCGATGTCGACAACGACAGCGTCAAGATTACGTACAAGGACCGCTACAAGGTCTATACCAACCCGCGCGTGCTTGCCGTGCTGCAGGATGCGCCCTATGTTGAGGATCTGGAGCAGGCATACGGCTATCTGGTGTTGGGCGGCACGTCATACGGAGAGGAAAAGGGCACGGGGACATCCCAGGGCTATACCATTGGCGCCGAGTTGGGCGTTGCCGTCGAGGTGCAGACCGGTCCGCCCCTGGTCGCGATGAATGCTTCAGTCGATTTTGCCGCCGAGGGATGCTATGACTACCGGAGCGAGCGCACGGTCAGCGCAAGCGTAAGCTATGAGTCGCATGCCGGCGAGGGTGACAAGGCCGTGCTCTACACGATTCCGATGGTCTATTACGAGTATGAGATCGAAAATGAGGAAACTGGTGGCAAGGGCGTGATGGCGGCGCCCGTGTCGCTCGGCGCGCAGACCTCGGTCGTTAATGTCGAGGCCTATGACCGCATTGCCAAACAGCACAATATGACGCCGCTCAGCTACTTTTTGACCAACCGGTCGGGAGAACCCGGAACCTATCAAACGACGCTCAACGGCGAGACTCCCGTTGGGGATTCCTTTGGCCTGGGCAAGCCTGGCGTAACGCGCGCCTACACGCACGATGGGTTTAACGGCGCCGCCGCGCAGTCGGGGGCGAGCATTGAGCAGACCATCGAAGTCGAGGAGGGCAAGGAGCAGGAGCTCGAGCTCGGCTTGACGCTGAACGGCAGCGTTGTCATGGGCGCGAAGCTCGCAAAGCACGAGTTGTTTGGCGGCCTGTGCTTTGGTGCCAACGCCGGCTTTACTACGGGTAACTCCTCGAGTGAATCGACCGAATACGGCGGCACCGTCGACAACCTGCCCGAGGCCGCGCAGGGCAAGTACGGTTTTGTGTGGCGTCTGGGCGTCAACGCGGTGGATGTCGACAAGTTCGAGGCAGACTCGGGCGACAAGCTCGGCACCAAGGACACCGACCAGTTCTGGATCGTGGGCTATGACGTTAAGGACGTCGAGATGCCCGACGCGCCGGCCGTGACGGGCTTTACGGCAAACGCCGTCGATTCGACCAGCGTTACGTTTAGCTGGGACGATGTACTCGCAAACAAGAGTGGCTTTAGCTACGGCGTGGGCATGCTGCAGAGCAATGCGGCGGATGCGGTCGTCAATAGCTGGAAGATTGCCGACAACACGCAGACCTCGCTCAAGTGGGATGGGCTGCAGCCCAATACGGAGTATCGATTCGCCATCGCCGCCGTTAAGAATGGATCCACGACCGAAACAGGTATTCGCTCGGCAATCATCACGGTCAAGACCATGCCCGATGGCATGACGATGACCGTGAGCGGACCTGCGGCGGATGCTGCGGAGGGGTCGGATCTTGGATACGACTCTTCGGTTGAGCGCACGGCGGGAAGCCACCTGACGCTCTCGGCGATTGGCCATGTGAAGCAACTCGGTGCCGACGATAGCGAAACAGGGCTGGCACCGACCTATATGTGGTACCGCAAGGGCCGCGGCGAGACAGAGTTTAAGCTCGTGGGTGCCGATGGCAACCTCGCGGCTGGAACGGCCTCAAAGCTCGAGATTGACCTGACCGCAGACGATGACGGTGCGCAGTATTACTGCCACGTGGGATACAACGACGTGGGCCTCGACACCGGCACGACGCTCGTGAATATCGAGGCCGAGGAGACGGCGCCCACAACGGTGAACGCCACCCCGATCCGCACGCGCCGCCTGTTCTCACAGGCAAGTGCGGGCGCCAAGAAGTTCCTGGACCATACGCTGGTAAACACCGCCGGCCCAACCGATTCCGAAGGCTCAAAGGACCCCGAGACTCCTGAGACCCCGACGAACCCGGACAAGCCCAAGTCCGACAACGGAGCTAAGACCGACACCAAGGTCAAGACTACGACCACAGCGAAGAACCTCGCAAACACCGGCGACCAAACATTCGCCCTAGTCGCCACCGCAGCAGCAGCGGGAGCAACGCTCGTAGTGATAGCCCTCATCATGCTGATCAAGCGCCGCAAGACCCACTAGTAGCCAGTCGAACATATCGACAACCCAAAAACCCGGGTAGCCAAAAGACAGGCCACCCGGGTTTTCTGTTGAGTGGAGACTCCGCAAGCGGAAACTGCATCCCACAATTAGCGCCCGGAACGGGACACATTTTCCGTCAAGCCCTCATCCGGAAAATCCATCCCAGTTTGAGCGCCCAGACCGGGACGCACTTTCCCAAAGGGTCCTCAACGGGAAACTGCATCCCATAATTAGGCCGAGAAATGGGATGAACTTTCCCAATGAGAGCCAACCGGAAACCACGTCCCAGAATCAGCCCCCAAAGTGGGACGCACTTTCCCAACGAGCCTCAACCGGAAAATACATCCCGGAATCCAGCTGAATAGTGGGACACACTTTCCCAATCGGGTCCCAAGCGGAAACTGCATCCCATTCCAGACAAGAATTCCGGGACACACTTTCCGCAAACAAAGAAGGCCACATAACGTGGCCTTCAACTTATATATGTTCGGCGATACACCCAAGACAAGCCACGCCCCAACATCAGGGCGTCTGTTCAGGCGGAGGCATATAAGGTTCATCGCGAGTTCCGCACGCAAAGGAGGCCACTTAATGTGGCCTCCGTCTTGCGCAGGACTGTCCGAGCAGGGAACCTTATATGCCTCCGCCCGGACAGACGTTTCAGTTATGAGCGACCCGCTACTTAATCTTGGTCGTACCCGGTGCCAGGTTGGGGTCGGTCTCGTTGGCCTCGGTCTGGAAGTGCTCCGTATAGACGTTCTTGCCGTCGCGGAACATCTCGTAGTACTGCATCTTGGCGTAATCCTCGCGCGCCTTGGTGGCGGCTGCGGCAGCGGCGTCGTCACCGGTGACGTTGGAGGAGAGCGCCCAGCGCAGGCTGGCGTCCTCGTAGCCCACGGAGTTGATGGCGGGCAGCGACTCGCGCAGCGTCATATGCGCCTTCTGGTAGTCGGTCAGCGGTGCGCCGATCAGCTGCATGAGCTGGGTGGACAGGTAGTTGGTGGACAGGTCGTCGGTCTCACTCGTCTGGTCGCAACCGGCAACGTCGTAGTTAGCCCAAATGATGTAGTCGGTCTGCCACAGGCGTTCCTGGTGCGTGGCATCATCCTCGCCGGTAAACCACTTGTCGTTGAACTTGGACGGGAAGAACGGCTGGTGGTCGCCCCAGAACACCACGACCACCTTGCGGTCAAGTTTGCTCAGAGCGTTGAGGAAGTAGCGCAGCGCCTGGTCGGACTGCTCGATGCACGAGACGTACTCGTCGACATCGGACAGCGTGCCGTCCTCGACGGTCTTGGCGTCCAGATCGGTCGTGTCGATGTTGAGGTGCATCTGCTTGTCGACCGGCAGCAGGCCCGTGTCGTAGCCCGAGTGGTTCTGCATGGTCACGTCGAAGATAAACTGCGGATCGGCGTTCTGGTCGAGCAGCTCAAGAATCTTGTCGTAGGTAGCCTGGTCGGTCACCATGCCGCGCAGGGTGTCGGCACCCTGGAAGTCGTTGATGGACAGGAACTGGTCAAAGCCAAAGTCCTTGTAGACGTTCTCGCGGTTCCAGTTGGTCGCGTGGTTGGGGTGCATGGCTGTGGTGGAATAGCCGAGCGATTTGAACTGCTCTGCCAGGTTCCCGGTCGTCTCCATGTTGTAGATGGTGTAGGGGTACACGCCCGAGCCCAGGTTGGCCATGGAGTTGCCGGTCATAAACTCAAACTCGGTATTGGCGGTGCCGCCGCCGTAGGCACTCACGTAGAGCTTGCCGCGGCTGAGGCAGTTGGACAGGTTCTTAAAGTACTGCGGGCCCTCGTAGCCGGCGCGCATGTTCTGGTAGATGGACAGGTCCGAGAACGTCTCGTTCATGATGGCGATGACCGTGGGCTTCTCGCTGTCGAACTGCTCCTTTGCGGCGGTGCGCTCGTCGCTCTTGGCGGCGTCGGACTTGTCGTAGGCCTTGGCGTATTTTTTGAGCGTGGCCTTGGCATCGTCGACGGAGTAGTCGGCGGGTTTGGGCGGCTTAATGGACTGCGCTGCACTAATAAAGGCAGGCAGATAGCCCTCGCGCCAGTAGCTCTCGAGCGGGCGCCAGGTGTAGACGGTGATGCCGAGGGTGTTGTAGTAGTCGATAAGCGTGACGTGCGCGGTCACGCCGCCCAGGCATAGCACGGCCACGAGCAGGTTGGTGAGCAGCATGCGCTTGGCGTTGGCGGCACCCTTCTGACGGTGCGGTGCCACCAGGCCGGCGTACTCGCACAGCAGCATGGCGATGGCGGTAAAGCCCATGGACAGCACGCAGAACAGCGAGATGGAGAAGGTGTAGCCGTTGCCGGCGACCGCGGCGGCGGTGGAGATGGCCGAAAGGTCGCCCGGCTGGATGGGCATGGATTTAAACGTGATGACGAAGAACTCGGCAATGCCCAGGACAAAGAGGGCAAAGGCCAGGACCGCGGGAGCTGCGCCGTGGCGCTGGAATAGGAAGAACAAGCCGGTCATGAGCACGGTGATGATGGCCCACTCGAGCAGGATGCACAGGGGGTAGACCCAGGTAAAGTCGTGGTTGGACGAGACCTCCATGCCCAGCAGCGCAAAGACGCCGGCGAGCAGCAGGCACAGGACGGCGGCGACGAGCGGTTTGCCCACAAAGGCGCCGCGCAGGCGGGCGAGCTTGCCAGTGGGGGCGGGAGCGTCGGCCGAGGCGAACGCAAAGACGCGCGGGGCGATGCGGTCGCGGGCGATGCTGGCCCAAGCGCATCCGGTGAGAATGGCGTTGGTCAGGATGAGCATCACAAAGGCGAGCGGCTCGTTTTGAGCGACGAGGCCAATGGCGCCCCAAATGGTCAAAAAGAGCTGGAACAGGCCGAAGGCGACGCTCCACCCAAGAGCGCTTTTGGCAACGGTGCCCGACTTTGCGCAAATGGCCTTGGCCTCGCGCAAGACAAGGTAGACGGTCGCCGCAAGACCGACGAGCGAGATGGCGGCAGCGAACATGCTGAGACTCCTCACAAACTTAAAACCTACGAAAGCGGGGATTTACCCGATTGTTACCAAGATATGCGCAGCAATTGGTGGCTGCGCACACCAACCAGCCATATTAACGCGCGCGTGTGGCGGTGTGACGCAATGTAGTGGCGACCTGCGCGATAATGGACGGGAATTACACGGAAACGTAAAGGCTTCTTAAAGAAATGGCGAGGGTAGGGCGATGAGCGAGCAGGTTTGCGAGGCGGACATGGGCGGCGACGGAGCTGCGGGCGTGGATACGTACGGCTATCCGGTCGAGACCACGGGCAATGCGGTGCTGGACACGTTGGAGCACCGTTCCTCTACGCGCGCTTTTGCGCGCGATGACAACGACCGTTCCGTGGCGGTGACCGATGAGCAGCGGGCGGCGGTTTTGCATGCGGCGAGTCGCGCGCCGTCGGCGGGCGCCATGATGATGTATTCCATCGTGAGCATTCGCGAGCAGGCTACGCTGGACCGTCTGGCCGACCTGTGCGACCACCAGCCCATGATCGCCAAGGCGCCCTGGGCGCTCGTATTTGTGGTCGATTATGCCAAGTGGATCGATCTGTTTGAGCACGTGGGCTGCTTTGAGCCCGAGTTTGTCGAGCGCACGGGCAAGGCGCCCCGCCGCGCGCCGGGTTTGGGCGACTTTGCCATCGCGGCGCAGGATGCCGTGATCGCTGCGCAAAACGCCGTGGTTGCCGCCGAGGCCCTGGGGCTGGGGAGCTGCTACATCGGTGATATCGTCGAGAATGCCGAGGAAGTTGCCGCACTGCTGGACTTGCCTGCCTATACCATGCCGCTGTCGATGCTCATCATCGGCATGCCCCGTAAGGAGCGCCCGGCAATCGCGCATCCCGTGGTGAACCTGGTGCACGAGGAGCGTTATTGTCGCGCCGACGCCGCGACGATGGATGCGCAGGTGGCCGAGATGGATGCGATGTTTCGCCCGCACGCCCGCGAGGTGGGCGAGCGCGTCATCGACATCTACACCCGTAAGCACACGAGCCCCTTTATGGCCGAGATGAGCCGCTCTATGGAGTGGTGGTTCAAAAACTGGCTCGGAAAATGACGAATGTGACAAAGGGGGCGTCCCTTTGTCACATTCCATATCGCCGCGGTGGCCTAAAGGCCGCATAAATGTTTATCTAGCTGGGAAAACGGTGCCATTAAAATATGGGCTGATTACATATAATCCCGTCGAACGTTAAAATTGGGAGGAAACCGGCTTATGGAACAAAAGGCAAAGGAAGTAGCCTCGCACGCTGCGATTCCTGTGAGCATCTCGGCGATGCTCGTCACGCTGGGCGTGGTGTATGGCGATATCGGCACCAGCCCCATGTATGTAACCAAGGCGCTCGTTGCCGGCAACGGCGGCATCGGAAGCGTCACGCAGGAGTTCGTGCTCGGCGCGCTCTCCCTTGTCGTGTGGACGGTCACGCTGCTGACGACCGTCAAGTACGTGCTGATCTCGCTGCGCGCCGACAACCACGGCGAGGGCGGCATCTTTGCCCTGTACAGCCTGGTCAAGCGCTGCGGCAAGTGGCTCATCATCCCCGCCATGCTGGGCGGCGCGGCGCTCCTCGCCGACGGCATCCTGACGCCTGCCGTTACCGTCACCACGGCCATCGAGGGCCTGCGCACCATCCCGGCGGTCCATGCCGTGCTCGGTGACGACCAGGGTCGTGTCGTCGCCATCACGCTTGCCATCATCATCGCGCTCTTCTTGGTGCAGCGCATCGGCACGGCCAAGATCGGTCACGCCTTCGGCCCCATCATGACGCTGTGGTTTTTGTTCCTGGGCGGCACGGGCCTGTTCTTTGTCTGCCAGTATCCCGCGGTGCTGCTGTGCCTCAACCCGTTGCGTGGCATCGCTTTTCTGCTGAGCCCCAACAACCATGCGGGCATCATGATTTTGGGCAGCTGCTTCCTCGCTACCACCGGTGCCGAGGCGCTCTATTCCGACATGGGCCATGTGGGCCGCGGCAACATCTATGCCACCTGGCCGTTCGTTAAGTGCTGCCTGCTGCTGTCCTACATGGGCCAGGGCGCGTGGCTTATCAACAACGCCGGCAACCCGGAGCTCATGGGCATCGCCGACCTCAACCCCTTCTACCAGATGCTCGCCCCGGGTCTGCGCCCCTTTGCCGTCGGCCTTTCCACCGTCGCGGCCATCATCGCCTCGCAGGCGCTCATCACCGGCGCATTCTCGCTGGTGTCCGAGGCCAGCCGCCTGGACCTCATGCCGCATATGCAGGTCTTCTATCCTGCCGAGACCAAGGGCCAGCTCTACATCCCCATGGTCAACAACGTCATGCTCGTGGGCTGCGTCGTCGTGGTGCTGCTGTTCCAGAACTCGGCGCACATGGAGGCCGCGTACGGCCTGGCCATTACCCTGACCATGATGTGCACGACAATGCTGCTCTTCTTCTATCTGCACGTGGAGCGCAATCTCAAGGTCGCGCCGTGGATCTTTGCCGCCTTCTTCCTTTTGCTCGAGGGTTTCTTCTTTGTGAGCTCGCTCACCAAGTTCTTCCACGGCGGCTACTTCACCATCCTTATGGCTGCACTCATCATGGGCATTATGGTGTGCTGGTACAACGGCACGGCGGTCGAGCAACGTCAGTTTACGCTGCTGCCGCTGCGCAGCTATCTGCCGCAGCTCAAACGCCTGCGCGACGACGATCGCTACGAGCTCATGAGCGACAACATCGTGTACCTGACCAAGGACACCAACACCGACTATATCGACCGCGATATCGTCTACTCGATTTTGGATAAGCACCCCAAGCGCGCTCGTGCCTGGTGGTTCGTGAATGTCGAGACCATGGAGGAGCCGCATACCTTTGCCTACTCGGTCGAGACGTTCGGCACCGACTACGTATTCCGCGTGCATCTGTACCTGGGCTATAAGATCAACCAGCGCGTCAATGCTTACCTGCGCCAGGTTGTTCAGGACCTGGCTGCCAGCGGCGAGCTGCCGGCGCAGACGCACGATTACTCGGTCTACAAGGACCCGGGCAACATCGGTACGTTTAAGTTCGTCATGATCCGCAAGCTGCTGGCGCCCGAAAGCGACGTGGAGCCCAGCGAGCGTACGGCCATCACGCTCAAGTACATCATCCGCCGCGCCGCCGGCACGCCTGCGCGCTGGTACGGCCTGGAGAACTCCAACGTGAGCTTTGAGTACGTGCCGCTGTTCACCAAGTTTAAGGCCGTGAGCAAGATGCAGCGCCTGGCTCCCGACGAGCGTCCGTAGTCGGCGTCTGCTGTTTGTCTAGCGACCGCAGGCTGCAAAGGCTATACACTTGAAACCACCACAAGGAGGCCACCACCGCAAAGGTGCCAGTCCCCTTTGTGGTGGTTTTTGTTTTTGAGAGAGGGGCGGGGCGCTGATGGACGTCCGTGCGGACGGCGATATTGCCGAGAACTTTTGGTGGCGGCGTACAACGCTGACGCGTCGCAGCCCTCTGTATGACGCCTGCGTATCGGCGGGGCTGCTAGCCGCGGCGACGATTGTGGGCGCGCTGCTCGACCATCCGGGGCTCGCGCCGAGCATCATGATCGTCTATGTGTTCGCCGTGCAGCTGTGCGCTTTCTTTACCTGGAGCCGCCTGTACTGCCTGCTGACCTCTGCTGCCGCCGTGGCGCTCTACAACTTCTTGTTTGTCGACCCGCGCTACGCGCTGTCGTTTATCGACCGCGTCTATCCCGGCATGTTCTTTATCATGTTTGCGGTCTCGCTCGTATCGAGCTCGATCGCGCTGGCCCTGCGCCGCGCCTTGGCGCAGGCTGCCGCCAGCGACCGTCGCACGCAGATGGTGCTCGAGACCAACCGCATGCTGCAGCGGTGTGGCGATCAGCAGCAGATTGTGCACGCTATGGCAACGCAGCTGGCGCGTCTTTCGGACTGTCCGGTCGTGTGGTATAGCGCCGATGCCGATAACGATGACCTGCTGCCGCGCACGACGTACACGGCCGTGGGCGATGCCGCGCCGGTACACCAGCTGGCGCCGCAGATGCCGCCGCGGCTCTCGGCGTCCGCCTATGTGGGAACGCCGCTCGATGCCACCTATGGCGCCTCGGCGTTCTACGGCATATACCTGACCGTGCGCTCGGGCGACACCATGGTGCGCGCGGGTGATCCCGCCTCGGTGGTGGGGGTGTTCGCCATTGTCGCCGAGCCCGATGCGCTGACGCCCGAGGAGCGGACGCTTGCCGATGCCATCGTGAGCGAAGGCGAGCTGGCGCTCGATCGCGCCCGCGCCATGGAGGCCCGCGAGGAGGCGGCGGTGCTTGCTAAAAACGAGCAGCTGCGCGCCAACTTGCTGCGCTCCATCTCGCACGATCTGCGCACGCCGCTTACCAGTATCTCGGGCAATGCCGACGTGTTGCTCGACCAGGGCTCGACCGGCACGGCTGTGCTCGACGACCAGACGCGCCGCGGCATGCTCCTATCCATTCGCTCGGACGCGCAATGGCTCAACGCCACTGTCGAGAATCTGCTCGCCATCACCAAGCTCGAGGGCGGCGGCATGCACCTGTCGACCACGCTCGAGCTCATGGACGATATCGTCGAGGAGGCGCTGCGTCACGTAAATCCGGCTGTGCGCGAGCATGACCTTAAGGTAGTGGCGTGCGATGAGCCGGCGCTCGTCAACGTCGACGCGCGCCTGATGGTACAGCTCGTGGTGAATCTGGTGAACAACGCCATCGCCTATACGCCTGCGGGCTCGCATATCGTAATCTCGATTGGCGTCCATGATGGATGCGTGGCGTGCTCGGTTGCTGATGACGGCCCGGGCATTGCGCCCGAGGACCGCGAGCGAATCTTTGAGTCGTTCTACACCGCCAACCATGGCCTGGCCGACAGCTGCCGCAGTGTGGGCTTGGGGCTTTCGCTCTGCCGCTCCATTGCGCTGGCACATGGCGGTAGCATAGAGGTTACCGCGGCGGACCCGCACGGCTCGGTCTTTACGATTGAGCTTCCCGCCGCCGACGTTTCGTTTGATAAGGAGTAGCGCTGTGCCGAACTCTGCCGTGAAACCGCTCATCTTGGTCGTTGAGGACGATCCCGCCGTCCGCAACCTTATCGTCGCCGCGCTCGAGGCGCACGGCTTGCGCCATATGGCCGTGGAAACCGCCCATGCCGCCATCGCCGCCGCCTCATCGCAGGCGCCGAGCATTGTGCTGCTCGATCTGGGCCTGCCCGATATGGACGGCGTCAAGGTGGTGGAGTCGGTGCGCGCGTGGTCGGGCATGCCGATCATCGTGGTCTCGGCACGCAGCGAGGACGCGGACAAGATCCGTGCGCTCGATGCCGGCGCCGACGACTACCTGACCAAGCCGTTTTCGGTCGAGGAGCTCCT